>JBDNGL010000083.1:0-29673 GCA_041689285.1 Opitutaceae bacterium | reverse complement strand
ACGGGAGTGGCGGCCGTCTTAAGCGGCCCATGCGGCCTACAGTTTTTTGTGCGAGCCGTCGCAGTAGCAGCCGTTGGCGGAATGCTTGCAGCCACACCACGCGATGGTTTTTTCCTCCGTCACGACGGCCTTGGCCGGGGCGAAGCCTGAGCCTTTGTGCGAGCCGTCGCAGAAGGGCTGGCCCTTGGATTGTCCGCAGGTGCACCACCAGTAGGTGCCGGGCGACATTTTCAGGACGTAGGGTGACTTTTGGGCAATGGTGGGGGTGGGCATAAATTATTTCACAGCGGCCCAGACGCGTTGGACGTCGTCGTGATCTTCGAGGGCCTGCAAAAATTCACCGACTTCACCGCGGGCGGTATCATTGAGTTCGGGAAAGGTCTTGGCGACGTAGCCGATTTCGCTGGTGATGACGGCCCAGCCGTGGTCCTTGAGCCAAGTGGAGACGGCGTGGACGGCGGTGCGCTCGGTGACGAAGCGCGCGCCGGCATGGTCTTCGGGGATGTCGTCGTTCTGCTGATGGGTGAGGATTTCGAAATCATTGGCCCCGGCCTCGATGGCGGCGGCCTCAAGGTCACTGGTGGCGGCAGGATGGTGGGCCTCGACGAGGCCGACATGCTCGAAGAGAAATTTGTTGCTGCCGGCAGTGCCGAGCACGCCCTTCTTGAAGAGCACCCGCATCTCGGGGGCGGTGCGCTGGTGATTGTCGGTGTAAATCTCAACAATGAGCGGCACCTTGTGCGGGGCGTAGCCTTCAAAAACCACGTGTTCCAGAGATGATTTGTCGCCGCCCGTGCCGGCACCCTTGGCGATGGCGCGTTCGATGACGTCGCGGGTAACGCTGGCTTTTTTAGCTTTTTCGACCGCAGCAAACAGCCGCGCGTTGGCGGCCAGATCGCCGCCGCCAAGTTTGGCTGCGACGGTGATTTCCTTGGTCAGCTTGCCGGCGACCTTGCTTTTTCTTTCGTTAACAATCGCACGTTTTGCGTGAAGCCATTGACGTCCCATAGGGTGGATACGCTGGGGCTCGCGCAGTTGGACGCAATGCGGAATGCGCCGGACTTCCGGCTGGCCGGGGCAGGATCTGGCTTGGACGACGGCGGACAATTATCGTGCGGCCGTCCTGGCACTGGCCTGAGTAGGTAGGGACGGGCGGCCCGCCCGTCCGTTCAGAGTTTTTCGCCGCCCAGAGATAGGGCCAAGGCGCACCTTCGCCGATAAGCCCGGCCCGCCCGGGGTTATGACGAATGTAGCGGGCCTTTTCCTCCCACGCTTCATCATTTCGGATCCGATATTCAAAGAAAACACGCTGCCAATGGAGGCCTGCGTGCCTCGCCAGCTAGGCCTTCCACCGACGTATCGTGGAAACGCGCGCCTGCTCCGGGGCCCATGCTGACCAAGGCATGCAAGTGGTCGGGCATCAGCACAACCAGTCGCATAAACCAGATTCCTTCGCGTTGCCGATAGTCGATTGACTCGAACAGCGCCGTGGAAATATCAGGCAGACAAAATTGGTTTTGGCTCATGGGATTACTGCCAAGCGTCAAGAAATACCTTGCACCTAGCTTGACCCATGGAGGGACTTCGCGGGGCAGCGTCTGGCGCTGGGGCATGGGTAGATGAGGGCTGCCCAAATTGCGAAGGATGGTCTTTTCTTTCTGGCCCGCGAACAAAACGGAATACGCGGACGGGCGGGCCGCCTGTCCCTACCTGATGGGCGCAAAAAAGCCTGCGGCGATAACCGCAGGCTGCTGGAGAATCAACTTGGCTCCGACTCAGGCGCGACCGAGGTAGCTGCCGTCGATAGTGCTGACCTTGATGATCTCGCCTTCCTTGATGAAAAGCGGGACCTGCACCGTGAGGCCGGTTTCCATCTTGGCAGGTTTTTGCACGTTGCTGGCGGTATCGCCTTTGATGCCGTCGGCGGATTCTACGACTTTGAGCGTCACGGTCGAAGGTAAATCTACCGAGAGGGGACGTTCGTCCACGAAGAGCACGTCAACCTTGCCGCCGGCGGTGAGATAATTCTTCACGTCGCCGAGCGTTTGCTCGCTGAGTTCGGTCTGCTCAAACGTATCCGGGTCAATGAAGGCGTAGCTTTCGCGATCGGCGTAGCTGAACTCGAGCGTCTTGCGCTCGGTCGGCATCACCTCGATGGTTTCGGTGGACGCAAAGCGCTGGTCGAGCGCCTTACCGTAGCGCAGGTTGCGCATCTTGATTTGCACAAACGCGCGGAGGTTACCGGGCGTGCGGTGCATGGTTTCCATGACGAGGTGGGGTTCGCCGTTGAATTTGATGACCTGACCTCTGCGGATATCGTTGGCTGCGGGCATGATGATGGATGACGGTTTGACGGGTTAAAAGGTTGATGGAGTAAGTGGCGGCACTGGCCGCTGTCAAGGCCGGGGCTATCTCGGGGCTTGCGCTCGACCCCGCACGTTTCCGAAACTCCCCCAACCCTATGAAACAACGCACTCTGGCTCGCGCGGTCTCGCTGACAGGCAGCGCGCTCCACACCGGTGAAGCGGTCACGCTGACCCTGAAGCCCGCTCCGGCGGACCACGGCATCGTGTTCAAACGCACCGACCTGCATGGTGCCCCGGAGATCAAGCCGCGTGTGGATCAAGTAACAGACTTGGTCCGCGCCACCACGATTCAAGAAGGGCACGCCAAGATTCACACGGTCGAGCATGTGCTCAGCGCTCTGCATGGCTGTGGGGTGGACAACGTGGTCATCGAAATGACTGCCTCCGAACCGCCCATTATGGATGGTTCGGCCAAGCCCTACGTGAATCTCATCCTAGAAGGTGAGCCGATCGAGCAAGCCAAGGACCGTGAGTATTTCACGCTTGATGCGGCGGTGTCGGTGACGCGGGGCGATTCATCGATCATCGCGTTGCCGTGCGACGAGTTCAAAATCTCCTGCACTTCGGCCGACAATCGCGGCATCCATACCCAGCATCTTTCGCTGACTATCGATCCCGAGGTTTACATGACCCAGATCGCGGCAGCCCGGACCTTTACGATCTACGAGGACATCGAGGAGCTCCTGAAGCTCGGGAAGATCAAGGGTGGCTCGCTGGACTGCGCGGTGGTCATCAAGGGCGACAAGATTATCTCGAAGGAGCCGCTGCGTTTCAAAGACGAGTTCGTGCGCCACAAAATGCTCGATCTTATCGGCGACGTGCTGCTGCTCGGGATGCCGCTCAAGGCGCACATCATCGCCACCCGCCCCGGCCACGCCATCAACGCGGAACTCACCAAGGCGCTGTTCGGGAAACTGCAGGAACGCAAAAAAGGTCCCAAGAAAAAGGCCCCCGCCACGAAGACGCCGCAACCCGGTGAGACCTCGCTCGATATCAAGCGCGTGCTGGAGATGCTCCCGCATCGCTATCCTTTCCTGATGATTGACCGCGTGCTCGAGTTCATCGGCGAAACCGAGCTGGTCGCGATCAAGAACGTCACCATTAACGAACCCTATTTCCAAGGGCACTATCCGGGCGAACCGGTGATGCCCGGGGTCCTGCAAATCGAGGCGATGGCGCAGGCTTCCGGCATCCTGCTCCTGCGTAACGCCAATACCGAGGGCAAGACTGCCCTCTTCATGAGTGCCGATAAGGTCAAGTTTCGCCGCGCCGTGCGCCCCGGCGACCAGTTGGTTATCAACGCGAAACTGACCAAGAGTCGCGGCAACAAGATCGGCATCGCCGAAGCCACCTGCACGGTGGGCGGCAACGTCGTTTCTTCCGCCGAGTTGATGTTCGGATTTGTGGATATCGAGTCTGCCTCCTGACGCATGGCGACGCAGATCCATCCCTCCGCGGTGGTCGAGCCGGGCGCGCAGCTCGGCACTGAAGTGGTCATCGGACCTTTTGCCTACGTCGGCGCGCATGTCACGCTAGGCGCGGGCACCCGGCTGCACCATCACGCTTCGGTGGAGGGCTGCACTACGTTGGGAGCCGCGTGCGAGATTTTTCCGTATGCCTGCATCGGCGGGAAGACGCAGGACTTGAAATACCAAGGCGGCCGGCCGGGGCTGCGGGCAGGCGATCGCAATGTATTTCGCGAATACGTCACCGTGCATGCCGCGACTTATGATGGCGATTTCACCATGCTCGGTTCGGATAACACCGTCCTCGCCTACAGCCACATCGCGCACGATTGCGTGCTGGGCAGCCACATTGTGATGAGCAACGCCGTCTCCATGGCCGGTCATGTGATGGTCGAGGACCACGTCGTTATCGGTGGGGCGGCGGGCATCCATCAATTTTGCCGTATCGGCGCCCACGCCATGCTCTCGGCCATGGCGAAACTCGTGCAGGACCTACCGCCCTATTTCATCGCCGATGGCACACCGGCGGAGGTCCGCGCTTTCAACAAGGTCGGCCTCGAGCGCAGTGGGCATACGCCGGCACAGATCGAGCTGGTGAAGCAGATTTTCCGCATCCTCTATCGCGACGGCCTTAATCGCACGCAGGCCTTGGAAAAACTTGCGGCGCATGCTCAGGCAACGACCGCGGAGTTCCAGCGCGTCATCACCTTCGCCAAAGCCAGTGAGCGCGGCCTCGCCCCGGGCACGAATTGATGACGCCGACGGTGCCGTTTCTCCTTTCCGCTACCGGCAGTGGTCGGGCCACGGCCTACCTTGAGTCGGGCAAGATCATTACGTTTCAAGGTCGCACGCACGTGACCTGGCTCGACACTCCGCCCGAGGGTTTCCGCATTATGATCCGCACCTTGGATCACGCCAGTGGGCAATGGTCGCCCGCCGTCACCGTGGGCGAGGCGGTGGACAACCACGGCGGACCGGCGCTGACGGTGGATGCATCCGGCTATCTGCACATCGTTTATTTTTCGCATCATCATCCGTTCCGCTATCACCGCTCAGTGCGTCCGAATGATGCCTCCGCGTGGGGAGCGATGGAACAATTCGGCGTGGACCTGACCTATCCGACCCTGCTCTGTGCGCCGGATGGCAGCCTGATCCTCTCCGCGCGGCGCAGTTTTGAAGACCGCCCGTGGGAGCTCGAGCTATGGACCAAGGCCCCCGGCGCGGTCTGGGTGCGGCAACGTTCGGTGCTGCGCTCGCGGCAGCTGAACTACAGCCAGTTCGCCACCTCCATGATGTGGGCGCCCGATCACCGCCGACTATTGCTTTCCTTCCGCATCTACGAGCTGCCCGATTACGAGAAGAAAGATGCAATCACGGCGGTAAGTTGTATCACCAGTCCGGATTCGGGGGAGACGTGGACGAAACTCGACGGGTCGCCACTGACGTTGCCCGCGACCGTGGATGATCTGGATAACCTAGTGGTCTGCGATTCACGCGACGGCCGTGTCGCCGACACCGGCTCAATGGCGGTCAGTCCTGAGGGCACGCCGTATCTCACTTACAGCGTCAAGAACGCGGTAACAGCGGAGTGCTATCTCGTCGCACTTTCCCCTGGCGGTGGTCGGCGCCAAGTATTGCTCAATCCTTACTTACCGGCGACGCATCGTGGTTGGGCGATGGTGCATCAAGGTGGGGTGGTTTGTACGGCCGACGGCCGACTGATCGTGGTCAGCACCCTCATGGATATGAAACCCGGCACGGAGCTGTGGGCTCACCCCAGCACCGAGATCGCGCAGTTCATTTCGCAGGATGGCGGTCGCACCTTCACTGCCGGCCTACTGAGTTCGCCCGACCCGCAGGTGCCGCACTGGTTGCCCAATCTGGAAAAACCCACTGGATTCAACGAAACGCCGCCGCATCTCGGGATGATTTACACGGCGGGTGGAGCCGGTGCCGGCCTCGGTGACGTCTTGCGCAACCAGGTGTGGTGGCGCGTGCTGGGCTGAGCGCTGCGCGTTCGGTTTACTTTTTCTTATAAACCATCGCGGGATCGAAGATGCGCCGCGCGGCGAATTCGAGCCTCAGCGAGGCGGCATCAGCGGCGTTCGCCCCGGGGGCGAGTTGGCGATAAAAGCAGGATTTGTAGCCGTTGTGGCAGGCGGCGCCACCGACGTTCTCGACGCGCAGTTGGATCACGTCTTGATCGCAATCGGTGAGGACGGCCTTCACGAGCTGGGCGTTGCCGGATTCCTCGCCCTTGACCCAAAGCTTTTTCCGCGAACGGCTCCAGTAGGTTGCCTTGCCGGTCGTCAGCGTGTGGGCGAGCGACTCGGCGTTCATGAACGCGAACATGAGCACCTCGTTGGTCACATGGTCGCAGGTGATGCAGGGGATCAGCCCGTCGGCGTCAAACTTGGGCTGGAGCAGGGTGCCGAGCTCGATCTCGGCGGTGGAGGTGCGGGCGGGGAAGACGAACATGCTCATGGGAAAATCAGGTTTGGTCGGAAAGTTTTCGCAGATAGTCGAAGGAGTAAAGGCCGGTGCGGTGGCCGTCACTGAATTCGAAGCGCAGGGCATAGTTGCCGACCTGCTCCCAGCCGGTGACCTGCACGCCGTCAAATTTCTTGACGCCACCGCCGCCGTATTGGGTGCCGAAGATGTCGCGTTCGCCCTGGGTCTCGGCGCTCGGTGAGGCGGCGCGGAGCTGTGCGCCGGTGAAATAGCTCTCGCTGCCGTCGCTCCAGACGATGGCGACTTCCTGACCGATGAGCTGGATATTGGCGGGTTGTTTCATGCGTGAATGTGATCGGCCAATGTAGGTGCGGCCGGGGTGATTTGAAACCACATATTTTGACTGGTTTCACGGCGTGGGCACCCGGCCGTGAAAAACCACGACTCACTACGAATTGACCCAACTCGGGCCGCGGACCTCGCATTCACTGCTTGGACTGATCCTCACCCAAAGTTGCCATATTTGGGGAACTGCCCAGCTTTGGCCCATGAGTCAAAAGCCAGCCGGGAAGTTGCCGCATGTGGTCGTGATCGGCGGCGGCTTCGCCGGCTTGCAGGTGGTCCACAAGATTCCGGCTGATGCGGCACGGATCACACTGATCGACCGGCAGAACCACCATCTCTTCCAGCCCCTGCTTTACCAAGTCGCCACGGCGGGCCTCTCGGCCGTGGACATCGCCCAACCCATTCGCGCCGTGTTTTCCGATCGACCGAATTTCGCGGTCATCATGGCCGAGGTCACGGCCATCAATCTGACGGCGCGCACCGTGGCGCACACGCGCGGCCAGCTGGCCTACGACTACCTCGTGGTGGCCGCAGTTGGGACGACGAGTTACTTCGGCCATCCCGAATGGGCGCAGGTGGCACCGGGCCTGAAGTCGCTGGATGATGCGTTGCGGATCCGCCGGCAGATCCTGTGCTCGTTCGAACAGGCGGAAACGGAGCCCGATGCACAGCGCAAGGCCGAGTTGATGACCATGGTGGTCGTCGGGGCAGGCCCGACCGGCGTGGAACTGGCCGGCAGCTTGGCCGACCTCGCGCGCCGCGTGCTGCGGAAGGATTTCGACCACATCGATTCCACCACGGCTCGCGTGGTGTTGGTGAGTTCCGGGTCGCGCGTGTTGGAGACTTTCCCGGAGGAGCTTTCGGCCAGCGCGAAGGACCAGCTGGAGAAACTGGGCGTGGAGGTCTGGGCCGGAGTGCGGGCCGGGGATATCCGCGAAGGGGAGGTGCGAATCGGTGACAAGCTCGTCAAGGTGGGCATGATCATCTGGGCTGCGGGGGTCTGCGCCAGTCCGCTGGGCGCCGCGCTCGGTGTGGCTACCGATCGCGGCGGCCGGGTGCTCGTGCGGCCGGACCTGAGCGTGCCTGACCATCCCGAGGCATTTGTCGTCGGCGACCTCGCCGGCTTGGTGGATGCCAACGGCGTCGCAGTGCCGGGCGTCGCCCAAGCGGCGCTGCAGATGGGGGCGCACGCGGGCCGGATCATCACGCGCGAGCTCCGCGTGGCACGGCCCGCCGCCGCGCCGGCGACGCGGCCGGCATTTGCCTATGTGGACAAGGGTTCCATGGCGACCATCGGCCGGTCGGCCGCGGTCGCGGAGCTGGGTCGCCTGCACCTGAGCGGCGGGATCGCCTGGGTCGCGTGGCTGCTCGTGCACCTGCTCTTTCTTGTGGGCTTCCGCAGCAAGGTCTCCGTGTTGCTCAGCTGGCTCTATTCTTACCTGACGTTCAAAAGCGGGGCACGAATCATCACGGGAGTGTCGGGCGAGAGTTCCGCCGGCTCGGCTTGAGGATTTAGATGAGAGGCGGAGGCCGTGCAGCAGTATCCGTTGTCTCGACTGCCTACCTAGCCTGCTTGGTTTCTGCCTTTGAGTGCATCGCTCCAAAAGCACAGGGCAATGACTATTCCGGCGCAAATGGCAGCGCCACCCTCGCACACATAGACGGCTCCATGAACAACGTGAGGGCCCAACAGCGCGACCGCAGCGAAGCTTAAGATTGTCGACACCAGAAAAACAGGTGCGGCCCAACGGCGAAAGCAGAACAAGCCAACCGAAGCTACCATCGAGGCACCCGCCAACGCGAGGAGCGTAACTATAAGCCCGAGAGGAATTGTCCGCACTTCCACTTCGGCGGTCCATGCTTGTAACTTGGGCGGAGGCCAATCTGGCAATAGGGAAGGCAGGGCTGACGGCAATAGACCGAGTAGCCAGAAAAATCCGATAAACGGACGCAAAGCAGATCACGAATTCATATTTTTGCCGAACGTTACAGATGAGCCGCGCTCGCCCAGAGCAAGGATGGAGACGGGAGCGTGGCTATCATGAACGAAAAAGGCCAGGCGGTGAGCGTTGGCTCTGGCGTCTAATTTGGCTCTTATTTCATCGGACGTCGAAGTGGAATCTCAACCGGCGCGACGTCGCCTGGTGCCGGCTTATGACCGATGTGATCCACGGACCGGCGCTGCCGGGTTTACACCCACCGCACCACTTCCAACAAAACCATGAACCCCGCCTTGCGCCTCGCCTGTCCGTTACGGTAGCTGCCGCGAGGCCCGGACAATTGCTATTACGACGGCTTGGATTGTAGGATACAAACTTGGCCATGCGCTGATAATCTCCGAAAGGTCGGAGCAAACTACGGGCGTATTGGCCGGGTGGCCGCTCATGTCTTTTGCTGTCTCAATAGGGCCCGATGCGGCGGCGTTTTTCGGTGGATGTTATTCCTGTGTGACTATTTGTGAATCTGAGAATTCCAGAATCCTGGAAGTCGAGCCGGACGCGGTGACTTGCGGATTCCCCTCTTCTCGTTCGAGTCTCTTCGCCCGCTCCATTTTAAAAAGCGCTCCGGGATTTCCCGGGGCGCTTTTTTATTTAGATCAGCCCGTGGCAGCGATTTGCGTGGCTTTGCGTGCGCACCCGGTAGCCCCGTGCCCCCTCGCGATTACACGATCAAGGGTCGTGGCGGACGCGCAGGGCAGTGTGCGCGTTGCACACCCTGCGCCGGCAGAGGAGCTGGCTTCAGGAAATGACCTTCACCCGGGGGGCGCTGGTCAATTGCAACCGGAGTAGTCCGGCGGTTGCTTTGTGCTGGTCGATCAGGTTGGTCAGAATCTCGGTGGGGCCGACGTTGGCCAGCCGCTCAAGGTAGAGTTGCTCGATCATCTCCTCATTCTGGGCCAATAACTCGGCCAATAGGCGGGTTGGATACCGACTGGTTTTCGGGCGGAGGAGCGGGCCGGGGAGTGGCTCGAGAGAAGGGGCGGTGCTCATGGCGCTGGGTCGCAGCCTAGCGGGTTCAAGGGCTTTCGACTATGGGGTATTATCCTGCCATGCTGACACCCCGGGTGCGCTGGACCGATCTTCATAGTCCCAGTTTACGGCACTGCATTCGCGTCCAGCATTGGGCCGGCACTGCCGCTTCATCAGGGAATATCCGCGTGCGGCAATCCGGCCCGAACGGAGTCCGCTTGTCAGGGTTTGGACCTGTCCCTGTCGCCGGAATCAGGGCTCCAGTAGGGGGACTCCGTTTTCGATGATGCCTGCGGCGACGGCGTAGCGCGTGAGGCTGGCGGTCTCATGGATGTTGAGCTTGTCCATGAGTTGCTGACGGTGCTTCTCCACCGTCTTGATGCTAATCTTGAGCGCCGCAGCGATCTGCTTGTTGCCCGCGCCTTCGGCCACGAGCTGCAGCACCTCCGTTTCACGGGAGGTCAGGCGGTTGCGGTCGGCCCGGACTAGGCCATGTCGGTTGCGTGGTTTGTCAGCCAGTCGCTTGCGGAGGGTCGGGCTGTAATAGGTGCGACCGGCGGCGACCTCGGCGATCGCCTGGGTCAGGAACTCGGCGGACATCTGTTTCTCGAGGAAGCCGGCCACGCCGGCCTCGTTCGCGCGCTCCACATAGAGCTCGTCGCGGTGGGCCGAAAGCACCACGATCCGGGCAGTGGGGAGGGCGCCCAGAATCTGCCGAGTGGCCTCCAAGCCGTTGAGTTCCGGCATCGCGATATCCATGACAATGACATCGGGGCGGAGGGTCCGGGCCAAGGCTACGGCCTCGCGGCCGGTCTGCGCTTGGCCGACCACTTGGAAGCGTCCGTCGGCGTCGATCAGGGCGCACAGACCTTGGCGCACGACGGTGTGGTCCTCGGCCAGTAAGACGTTGATTTTTATCGCAGCGCTCATGGGGTGCGCCCGGCGGTGCCGACTGGGATTTCCGCGCGCACCCGTGTGCCCAGATGAGGGGACGATTCGATGGCCAGCGTGCCGCCGATCATTTGCACCCGTTCGCGCATGCCGAGCAGACCGAGCCGCTTATTTTTGCTGGGCTTCAGGGTGGCATCCACCCGGAAGGATTTGCCGTCGTCATGCACCTCCAGACAGATGGCCCCGGGGAGGCGGGTCAGGCGCACTTTGGCCACCGTGGCGCGGGCGTGGCGGGCGACATTGGAGAGGGCTTCCTGCGCCACCCGAAAGAGCGTGGTGCTCTGGACGTTGTCCAGGGATTCAATGTCGCCTGTGGCCGTGATCCGGATTCGGATTTTTTCCGCGCGGCCAGAGCCTTGCCGAAAGCCTGGAGGGCCGGCAACAGGCCGAAGTCATCGAGCACCGGTGGCCGCAGGTCGCGGGCGAAACGATGCACCGCGTGGAGGGAATTTTTGACGAGCCTTTGGGTGCGGACGATGTGCCGCCGCAGCGCGGCCGGGTCCACGGTGGCCAGATTGCTCAGGCCTGCCAGCCCGACGTTGATGCCGACCAGCGTCTGCATGACGTCGTCGTGCAAGTCCCGGCTGATTTTTTTCCGTTCTTCCTCCTGAGCGGTGAGGAGGTCGTGGGTGAGGTGGCGCAGTTGAAGGTGGAGCGCCCGGGATTCCGCCAGGTGGGCACGCTGTAACGATTCGCTTTGGCGGAGGGAGGTCTCGACCACGCGGCGGTGGGCGATTTCGCGTTTCGCCTCGCGGTTGGCGGCGGCCAGCACGGTGACGCGGCGCTGTGTCAGCTCGGTTTTTTTCCGCTCGGTGATGTCGCTGAAGAAACAGACCACGCCATGTTCGCCGCCGGGCAGGTTCATTCGCTGAATCTGCCACTCGTAGAACTGGGTCGCGCCCGTGTCGCGGCGCCGCTCGGCGAATTCGGACGATGAGTAGGGTGCGCCCGTGCGCAGGGTGTGCCGGAAACGGGCGGCGAGCTTTGCCGCGACACGTCGCGGCCACAGGACGCGGAAGATCGCCAAAAAATCCCGGCCGAGCAGCGGGCGGATCTGCTTGAAAACGGGCAGCGCCTTGGGGTTGACCCGCGCCATCCGGAGGTGGGAATCGACGACAAAGACGCCCATCGGTGCCTGTTCAATCAAGGCGGTGAAGAGCGCCTCGTTGCGGCGCAGGGCATCCTCGGTCAGCTTGCGTTGCGTGATGTCGCGGATGTTGCACTGGATGACGGTGTGACTGTTTTCCCGGTAAAGATTGGCCACCACCTCGACTTCCTGATGCCGGCCGGTCCGGCTCTTGAGTGGCAGATCCTCGTAGCGGACCTCGTGCTTCCGCTGCAGCTTCCGGAACATGGCTTGGCTGGCAGCTTCATCTTGCAGGAGGCCGATCTCGAAGAGTTCTTTGCCCACCAGTTGCTCCCGCGGATAGCCCAGCAGATTCGTCATGAAGGGATTGGCATCGGTGATGCGGCGGGTGATGGGATCGAGGAGGAGCACCCCATCGTGCGCGGCTTCGAAGAGCCGGCGGTAGCGGACTTCCGAAATGCGGATTTTACCCTCCGCCAGCCGCCGGTCGGTGACATCGCGCATCACGGCCCGACATTCCGGGGAATCGGTCTGACGTCGGGCCTCGATTCTCACGCTGCGGGACCCGGGGCCGGCTAGCATGACTTCGCAGGACTGCGCGGCATTGCCCGCGAAGACCTGCTGGAGAAAGGCGGCGAGAAGGGGCTTGTCCGCGGCTTGCAGGTGCGGCCCCAAGAGCTGGCCGGTCAGGCACGAGCGCCCCAGACCGAGCAGGCTGGCGCCAGTCAGATTGAGCAGCTGGATGCGGCCGTCGGCGGTTAGGGAGAAGTAGCCGATCGGGGCGGAATCGTAGAGATCGGTGTATTTTTCCAACAGAGCTTCCGTCTTTTCACGGCCGTCCTGTAGCTCGGCGTTCTGCATTTCCAGTTCCACTTGGTGGACCTGAAGTTCATGGAGGAGACGGCGCTCGTCGGTGGCGGGACAGCTCTCGGGCGATGACCGGTGCCGCCGCGCGAGCTGCTGCTCGGCGGCGCGCCGCAGGGCGGCGGTGCCCGCGGACTGAGCGCGTCGGGGGCGGGAGGGCAGGGCGGCGTTCATGGCTTCGCGCGGGGTTGGCGGCGAGTCAGTTGCTTCCGCGGGGTCGGCAGGTTTTTTTTGCGGGTGGGGTGCTGATTGCGCAGCTTGGCCTCCAGCGTCTTGGCGATGGTGATGTTGGCGAACGTGATGACCACGCCGTCAATGCGCTCATCTGTCGTGCGGTAGGGCATGATGCGCACGGTGAACCAGCGGCCGTTGTTGGCTTCGATGGATTTTTCTATGGGGGTCAGTTTCCGGAGCACCTCCCGGGCATCGGCGACCAAGGCCGGGTAGCGCAGTTCGGAGGCAAGGTCGGTGATGGGGCGGCCGGCGTCGGACGCGATGAGCTTGATGATCTTGGCCGCCTGCGGAGTGAAACGGCGCACTCGAAGCCCGCGGTCGAGGAAGAGGGTGGCGATATCGGTGCTGTCGAGGAGGTTCTTCATGTCGTTACTCGCCAGCCCCAGCTGGTCCACCTTAACTTGCAGCTCGCCGTTCACCGTCTGGAGTTCCTCGTTCATCGACTGCATCTCCTCCTTGGAAGTGGTGAGTTCCTCGTTGGTGGACTGGAGTTCCTCGTTGGTGGACTGGAGTTCCTCGTTGGCGGAGCGGAATTCCTCCTGCGAAGTCTGCATCTCCTCTAGGGTGGCGCGGGCCTCGCCGCGGATACGCCGGAGCTCCTGCTCCAGTTCCGCCTGCCGGGGAGTGCGGCCATGCGGCTTGCCCGCTGAGGCTGGGGCGGTGGGCGCGGGCGCGTCGGTGAAAACAATCATTATCAGGCCGCCTAACGGTCCCGGCTCCACGAGGCGGCTGACGGTCACGTTTACGTGCTGGGTCCCGCCGTTGGTCCCGACGGTAAGTCCGGCCAGGGTCACGATTTCTTCCTTGCGCAGCGCTTCCTTGAAGGCGCCTGCGAGTTCGTAGCGCAGGCTCTCGCGGGCCATGGCGAAAAGGTTCCAATTGGCCTTGCCGGCGGCGGGCTCCAGATATTTGCCGGTCCGGCCGCTGACGTAGAAAATGTCGCCCTCGCTATTGGTGAGCACGGCAGGTGGGGCGTAGCTGTGCAGGACCAGCTGGTCGGCCAGATACTGGAGGCTTTCGGGTGGCTTGGGCGGGTGCAGCGGCGCGTCGGCGGTGATGGCCTGGCCGGCATTGAAGGCGCTGGGAAACGAGATCGGGGCCGGGCGGGCGCCGGAGTCCGTCCGTCGGAAGAGCCGGGATTTGCCACCCAGTGGGCAGAAAAACAGGGTGCTGTCGCCGATCGTCTCCGCGCTGCCCAGGATCAGGATACCGCCGGGCCGGAGACTATAGTGAAAAAGTGGGATCAGTTTTTTCTGCACCTCCGCGGTCAGGTAGATCAGGAGGTTGCGGCAGCTCAGGAAGTCCAGCTTGGTGAAGGGCGGATCCATGATGAGGTTCTGCGGGGCGAAGATCACCATCTCGCGGATATCCTTGCAGACATGGTAGCCGCCGCCTGCGTCCTTGGTGAAGTAGCGCTTCAGCCGGGCAGTGGAGACATTGGCGGCGATGTTGGCGAGAAAGTGGCCGGTGCGCGCCTTTTCGATGGCATCCTTGTCCAGATCGGTGGCGAAGATTTGCAGCGTGAAGTTAGCCGGGGGCTTGAGTTGCTCGACCGCCTCCCGGAAGACCATGGCGAGGGTATAAGCCTCCTCTCCGGTGGAGCAGCCGGCCACCCAGGCGCGCAACGCCTGCCCGGGTTCCCGCTGCGCGAGCAGGGCTGGGATGGCGTGGTCGCGGAGCTGGTCCCAGGTGGCGCGGTCGCGGAAAAAATTAGTCACGCCGATCAGCAGCTCCTTGAAGAGCAGGTCCAACTCTTGGGAGTTTTCCTGTAGGTAGCGGACGTAAGCGGCCATGCCGCCGATCTGGTGCAGGGCCATTCGGCGATCAATCCGGCGGTAGAGGGTGTTCCGTTTGTAGAAGGAAAAATCATTACCGGTGCGGGCGTGCAGCAGGATGACGATCTTTTCGAGGGCGCTCTGGGCCTTGTCCTCGGGCACGGCCTCCGACCGGGCCAAGAGCGGGTTGCGGTGCAGGTAGGCGATCAGCTTCTGCGGCAGCTCGGCAACTGGCGCCACTATGTCGGCCAGCCCAGCGTCCACCGCGCTGCGGGGCATCGAGTCGAACCGGGCGGTGGCCGGGTCTTGCACCAGCACCACGCCGGCCTTTTCCTTGATGGCCCGCAGCCCCAGCGTGCCGTCGCAACCCATGCCGGAAAGGATGACGCCGACCGAGTGCTCCTGCTGGTCGTGCGCGAGGGAGCGGAAGAAAAAATCAATCGGCAGCCGCAGCCCGCGCGGCGTCACCGGGGCGAGCAGGTGCAGCACGCCGTGCAGGATGGACATGTCCTTATTCGGCGGGATTACATAAACGCAGTCTGGCCGCACCGGGGTGCGGTCCCGGACTTGGATGACGCGCATGCCGGTGACGCGCTGCAGCAGCTCGGACAAGATACCCTTGTGGGTGGGGTCTAGGTGCTGGACGATGACAAATGCCAGACCGCTCTGCTTCGGCACCTGTTTCAGGAATTGCTCCAAGGCCTCCAGCCCGCCGGCCGAGGCGCCGATGCCGACAATGGGGAAGGAAGCCCGCGGGGCGGCGGGAGCTGGGCGGCGATCGGCCCGGCCGGACTTGGGCCGCGGGCGGGCGGAGAGGATCTTTTTCTTCATGCGCGGTGGGTCCGGTATCCCGAAGCCGGTTTTGGCTTGGTGGGGAAGTGGCACGGGTCGCTCGACCCGCGAGGGAGGGAATCACGGGTCGGGCGACCCGTGCCATGACATAGGCGATGAACGATTACTGGCATGCTGGGTTACTTTCTTCGGCGAAGTATGGCAGCTTTTGACTCCGTTGGATAGCGCAGTTTTCAGAGTTTTGTGGCGGCGACGGGCGACTTTTTATTTTTGGCGGATGCTTGTTTCCGGCTGGCTTCGACGAGCTCGACTAAGCGGGTGGCGATTTGGTCCAAGGGCAGGATGTAATCGACATCGCCGGTCTTGATTGAGGTTTCCGGCATGCTGAAATCCACCGAGGTCGGCCGGTCCTGCGCGATGACCATGCCGCCCTCGTCCTTGATGATCTGCACGCCAAACGCGCCGTCACCATCGCCACCGGTGAGCACCACAGCAATCGCGGATTTTTGGTAAACAGCGGCGACCGAGATGAACAGGGGCTCGGCGGACGGTCGGGCAAAGTTGATTTTCTTCGCGTGGGCGGAGGAGAGTTTCAGGCCGCCGCCGGGCGCGACGGACAGATGGTGGTTGGGCGGGGCCACGAACACACAAGCAGGACAGAGGACATCGCCAGTGCGGGCCTGCTTGACGGGCAGGTGGGTGCGTCGGTTCAGGATCTCGGCGAGGATACTTTTGTGGTCCGGGGAAAGGTGCATCACGATGGCAATGGCGGCGGGAAAGCCTGCAGGCAGGCCGCTGAGGATGACGGAGAGGGCTTTCAAGCCACCGACCGAGGCGGCGATAGCGATTACTGGGAACGTAGAATTGGGCGGTGCTGCTGCGATTTTACGCCGGGCTAGGCTGTGCAGCCGGCGCGCGGAATCGAGCTTCGCCGTGCGTTCAGGTGGGAGGGGCTTTTGTTTATTTTTCATGGGATGGCTGCCGACAGCTACCGATAGGGTAGGTATTTACCTACCCGAATCGACGCCCATATGCGTGGGTAGGGTAAGACCCCATACGCGGTGGCGTGCTAGGCCGCTCCGGGGCAGCCAAGCTGGCAGGTCTTCACCTCAGCATTTGGCTGAGCTGCTCCGAGGTGGTTAAATCACGATTTTTACGGATCAAACCGGAGTAAGGCCGGGTGAAAACAGCAGGGGATATCCTGTGGCGTCGGTGCCACTGCGGAATACCCCGGAATGGGGGCAGTGCAGCCGGCACTGTTTTACCAACCGCGCGTAGCTTTTAGAGTTCAGTTAGACCGAGACGGACGCGCAGGTCTCGCGGCGCGTTGAGCTCGATCTGCCGGCCGACCTCAAGTCACCGCCGCAGGCTAGTGCCAAATCACCTGAGGGTTTTGGCCTTACCCATCCTCCGGGTCATTCCTGAAGTCCCTGATCAGCTTCGACTGCCTTGTTACGGACTAGGGCTATTAAGAACATCGGGTATTGCCCTATATGCGACTGGGACGAATGCCGGTAAGCTGGGCGCCTATAAAACCAAATTCTCTAGTTATCTGCGTTGTCGGCAGGACCAGTTCGTCGGCGCCCGGCCGGCGGCTACACCGATGAACACACGCGTCTACATCGTTGACGACCACGCGATGGTCCGCCGGGGCCTCGCGGCTATGATTACGGCCGAGCCGGACATGGAACTGTGCGGCGAGGCGGAGGACTGCGCCACAGCCACCAGTGAGGTGGGTAAACTGCTCCCGGACGTCGTCATCGTGGACATTTCTCTGCGCGGCAACAGCGGGATCGAACTGATCAAGAACATTCGGGTGATGGCTCCCACCATACGTATTGTGGTGTTGTCGGTGCACGATGAGTCGATCTACGCCTTGCGGGCCTTGAAGGCCGGAGCCAAAGCCTACGTGATGAAGCAGGATCAGCCCGGTAAGGTGATTGATGCCATCCGGAAGGTATGCAAAGGCCAGATGTATGTCAGCGAACGCGTGAGCAGCCAGATGCTCACGCGCCCGACGAAGGGCCATGAGAACAAGGAGGATTCGGCCGTCTCCAGTCTCAGCGACCGGGAACTTGAGGTCGTCACGTTGATCGGCTCCGGCTTGGCCACGCGGGAGATCGCTGCCCGCCTACACCTGAGCATCAAGACCGTGGAAACACACCGCGCGCACATCAAGACGAAGGTCCATCTTACTACTGGCACCCAACTCGTGCACTTCTGCGTCCGGTGGGTGGAGGACGGCAACCGGTTGGCCGCGGCGGATAGGGGTAGCAACCCGCCTTAGGGTCCCTTCGTCAACGGGGCTCCCTTGGTGGCATCGGCCGGCCGCGCTGGGTAAAATTCGCACAGTCACTGACGCTGCCTGCGCTTGGTTCGCGGAGATTGAATCGAGCTGCCGCGACCCCGATCCCGTTGGTTCATGCCCGCCTTGGTCGGCTAAGGGGAGAAAAGTGATTTTGCCTTCGCGCATCTGCTGGTCTCCTGTGCCCGCTCTAATTTAAGCCCCGCTTTTACGGCGGGTTTTGCTCTTTATGCCGACTGGGTCGTCACGCCCGGATTGCACCGCCCACAAAAGTTGTTACGTCTCACCGCCATGCAAGCCGCTGATTTCTTCGCTCTGCCGTCTTCCTTGAGGGTGTTTGCCGCGGCCTTTCAACCCGATCTGCCGCCATGGGAGTGGTTGAAGCAGATCGCGCCGGCGCTCAATGCACACCGGTTTGAGGCCGGTCTGCCGGCGGTGCCACCGGGGGTCCACTTGGAGGGGTTCGTGCATGTCGATCCCACCGTGAAGCTGCCGCCCTATGCGACCCTTATCGGACCGGCTTGGATCGGGGCCCGCACCGAAATTCGTCCCGGTGCCTACCTTCGCGGAAATGTCATCGTGGGCGAGGACTGCGTCTTGGGGAATGCCTGCGAGTTCAAGAACTGCCTATTGATGGACCGCGTGCAGGTGCCGCATTTCAACTATGTGGGGGACTCGATTCTCGGCAACGGCGCCCACTTGGGCGCCGGGGTGATCTGCTCGAACTTGCGGCTCGACCAGCAGGAAATCACGGTCCGTATCCCGGCGGGCACTGCGGCCACCGGCCTACGGAAGTTTGGCGCCATTCTCGGCGACGACGCCGAGGTCGGCTGCAATGCCGTGCTGCAACCGGGCACGCTACTGGGTTCCCGTTCCTTGGTCACGCCGCTCACGGCTTTCGGAGGCTATCTGCCGCCGGCCACCATCGCGCGTAATCGTCAGGCCGTCATCACGATGTCGCGACGGGATTGAATGAAAAACGTTCTCGTTCTCTTAAACGTTCTCGTTCTCCCTTGCGGGTTCTGCCAGCAAACGAACGATCATCAGACCGACCCATGCCCCGCATATTAACCGGCATTCAGCCTTCCGGCTCCCTTCACATCGGCAACTACTTTGGAGCCATTCGCCCAGCCGTGGAGTTGCAGGCCCGGGGCGAGTGTTTCTATTTCATCGCCGACTATCACTCGATGACATCGCTTTTCGATGCTGGTGAGCGTCGCCGCCATACCCGGGATGTTGCCCTCGACTGGCTGGCCTGCGGACTTGATCCCGCGAAAAGCGTGTTCTGGCGGCAGAGTGATCTGCCTGAGGTCACCGAGTTGGCGTGGATTCTCGGCACCCTCACGCCGATGGGACTCCTGGAGCGGGCCCACAGCTACAAGGACAAGACCGCCAAGGGCATCTCCCCAAACTTCGGACTCTTTGCCTATCCGGTGCTGATGGCGGCGGACATCCTGCTCTACGACGCCAACCTCGTGCCGGTGGGCCGGGATCAAAAGCAGCATGTCGAAATCACCCGCGATATCGCCGTCAAGTTCAACCAAGCCTATGGCGATACCCTCATCGTGCCTGCGTCGGAGATTCGGGACGAGACGGCCGTGGTGCCGGGGCTCGACGGCCAGAAGATGTCGAAAAGCTACGGCAACATCATCGAGATATTTGGTGACGAGAGAGTACTCCGAAAGAAAATCATGGGCATTGTGATGGATTCCCGCACACCGCAGGAGCCCAAGCCTGATGCCGACAAAAATCTCGCCATCCAACTGCTGAGGCTGGTCGCGCCCGCGGAGGTGGCCGTTGATCACGAACAACGGCTGCGTGCGGGTGGGCTCGGCTACGGCGATTTGAAAAAAGCGCTGTTCGAGCACTACTGGAATTATTTCGCGACCGCCCGGACTAAGCGTGCGGAGCTGGCCACGAATCCGGATTACGTGGATGGAGTTTTGCGCGATGGTGCGGTGAAGGCCCGCGCCACGGCGAGCGCGGTGCTCAAGCGTGTGCGTCAGGCGTCCGGATTGGAGTGATGAGTGTTCCCAGCATCCCTCTACTTTTAAACTCTAGAGGGGCTGAATTTTGTAGGGCGGGGTCGCCGAACCTTGCCCTGCAGGCAAAAAGCTTGGGGCGTTTGGAATCTGCGAGCAGTGCTGAGCCCCTTTGCTAGCGACGCTGGCGCGCAGGCAGACGGATTCTGTGAAGGCGTGGCTCGTTTGCGCTCATGATTGTGAAAACAAAACAGGCGGATTGTCCGGAGGGACAATCCGCCTGTGAGTGGCCGATCCTGCGATCAGGAGTTGGCTTGGATTTGCAGCGGCATCGTGACGCGCATTGAGACCGGCGCACCCGCCTGCATGGCCGGGGTGAAGCGCCATTGGGTAACGGCAGCCACCACACTGGCGGTGAGCTTGCGATCGTTCTGGCCGCTAACTTCTACGTCCTGCGGTCGGCCGTTTTCGTCCACCGTGAAGCTGAGTTGAACCGTCACCCCGAGGTGGTGGCGGGAAAGGCCGGCCGGGTTGACGATTTTTTGAGCGAGCGGACGTTCAGTGATGTTCAGTTCGTTTACCGGGCTCGTCAGCGCGACGGTCTGGTGGTCGGCAATCTGCAAGGGCATGGTGACCCGCTTAGAGACCGGCAGGCCAGCCTGCCGTGCGGGGCGGAAGCGCCACTGTGAGACCGCAGTCACGACGCTCGTCGTAAGCTTGCGATCGGCCGGGCTGACCACGGCGACATCCTGGGGTTGACCGCGTTCATCTACCGTGAAGGCGAGTTGCACGGTGGCGCCGAGATGTTGGCGAGAAAGCCCGGTCGGGCTGACGATTTTTTCCACTTGGGGAATACTGTCGGTCGCGTCGGCGAAAGCCGTGAGGGAGAGAAGGCTGCTTGTGAGAGCGACGATGACGATGTTTTTGATTAGCTTCATGGGAGGGAGGCCGCGGAAGCGGCGATTGAGTTTTTGGTTGAGCGCCCTCGTGTTGTGCCGTGGACGTAAACAAAACACGGCTCCGCCGAAATAGTTACAGTTGCCTCAAAAAGATTTCCCATCACCCCCGCTTGCGCCTCCGCACAGGGAGGCTCAGATCACGGTGGTGACCGGCGCCTTGAGTGCAGCGATGCGTGCAAAAATGCGCTGGGAGGCGAGGAGGTAGCGTTCCTTGCCGGCGGCCGGATCATCGTAGTCGGCGGGAAAAATCGGCGGCCCGAAGGCGATGCACACAGGCGTGCCCAGCCGCAGCGGGTGTCCCTTACCGTAGGCCTCGAAGGAGCCGAAGATGCGCGCGGGCACGACCGGCACTCGGGACCGGCTGGCGATCATGCCGACGCCGGCCTTGGGCTCCTGCAGCCGACCGTCGGACGAGCGGGTGCCCTCGGGAAAAAGAATCAGGCCTCGGTCTTCCTTCAGCGCCTTGAGCACGCGCTTGATGGCGCTCACATCCTGGCCACCGTCGCGGTCCACGGGAATGGTGCCAACCTCATCGAGCCACCATGACGCGACGCCGGGCCTCCAGAGGGTCTTGCGGGCGAAGTAGGCGATCTGCCGGGGAACTTGGCAGCCGATGAACGGCGGATCGAGGAAACTGGCGTGGTTGGCCGCGATGAGGAAGGCGCCCGTTTTGGGCAGGTTTTCCAAACCGGTGACCTCGCCGCGATAAAACATCCCATAAACCACCGTGGCGAGGTAATGGAAGAAACCATAGACCGGCTCCATCTCGACTTGGCGAAAGGCGGGGCTCATGTGGAGGGTAGCGCAGGATCGAGCCGTGCAGCCATCAAGGCAAACACCTTGTCGAGTGATTGATGCGTGCTGTCGATATCGATCGCTCCGGGCGGACAGGTAAGCGGGGAGGTTTTCCGCGAAGAATCAAGGCGGTCGCGTTCGGCGATGGAGTCCTGACGACCTTCGGCAGCGCGACGTTTGGCGCGTTCGATCGGGTCGGCGTGCAGAAAGAACCGGAAGGCGGCGTCTGGAAAAATCACCGAACCGATGTCGCGGCCTTCCATGACCAAGCCGCGAAAGTCGTGCTGCTTCGCGACCGCTACCTGCCCGCGTTGGTAGCCGAGCAGGGTCGCCCGGACTGCGGGCACCGCGGCATAGTGCGACACATGCTCGTTGACGCGCTGGTCGCGGATTTCATCGCCGGCAAGTTGGCCATCAATAAGCATACAGGCGGAGCGGCCTTCGAGCCGGGTGGTGAAAGTGAGCGTTGCCAAGGCCGCAGTGAGCGCGGGGAGGTCGGAGTGCGGCACGCCGCGCCGCAGGAGTTCGCTGGTGATGTGCCGGTAGAAAGAGCCGGTGTCCACATGCAGGAGATTGAACCGGCCCGCGAGGAGCCGTGCGGTGGACGATTTTCCAGACGCCGCGCCGCCGTCGATGGCGACAATGATGAAGGGTGAAGCTGCCATCAGGTGCCCAAGGATTTTTGGCGCAGGGCCTCGAGCAACCCAAAAAAGTGAGGGAAAGTTTTACTGCAGCAGGTGGGGTCCTGAATTGAGAGCCAAGGGCGGCCATCACCGTGGAGGTCGTGGCAGCCGAGGATGCCGAAGCTCATGGCAAAACGATGGTCATGATAGGTGGAAATCACTTGGCCGGGACGCAGGGGCTGGGGGTGAATTTCGAGTGAGTCCTCGGTCTCGATCACGCGCTGACCGAGCTTCGTGAGTTCGCGGGCCATGCCGGCCACGCGGTCGGTCTCCTGTTTGCGCGTATGGGCGATGCCAGAAATTATTGTCGGGCCGTCAAGCAGGGGAGCGATGGCAGCGAGGGTGAGGAAGGTATCGGAGAATTCGCGAAAATTCTGCGTCACGGCATGGCGGGAGGCGCCGATTGCTGCGACTACCTCGCGGAATTTCACATCACCTTGCAGCGGGCCACCGTAATTGGTGAGGGCGAGCTGTCCGCCAGTGACCAGCGGCAGTGCGAGGAAGTAGCTAGCGGCGGAGGCGTCGCCTTCGATTTGGTAGGCGACGGGCTGGGCGGCGAACTGCTTTAGCATCGCCTCGGTCATCAGCACGAAGGGTTTTGAACCGACGGCACCTTTGAGTTTCACAACCAGCGGCGACTGCGCGTGCGGTGCGACCATCAGCAGGGCCGAGAGCAGCTGGCTGCTTTCGGAGGCATCGAGGCCCACCTCGCCCCCGGGCAGTCCGGCCGTGCGCAACGTGAAAGGGAAAGCGCGGGTATCGGCATGGGCGCCCTGCAGGGCCAAGGCATCAAGCAGCGCGCCAATGGGACGGCGGCGCATCGCCTCGTCGCCGTCAAAATGGTAAACGCCATCTGGCCGCAGGCAGACCAGGGCGGTGAGGAAGCGTGCGGCGGTCCCGGCGTTGCCCACTTCAATCCGGGCGGTGCGCACCGGGATTTCGCCGCCGCATCCGGTGATGCGTAGGGTGAGCGCGGCTTCATCGGTCTCCACGGCGAAGCCCAGTGCGCGCAACCCGGCGACCATTATCTGAGTGTCGCGACTGAAAAGTGCGTCGTGGAGGGTGGTGGTTCCGTCGGCGAGGGCGGCGAGGATCAGCGCCCGGTTGGTGATGCTCTTGGAGCCGGGCAAGGTCGCGCTGCCGCGCACGGGGCGCGTGAACGGCGTGATGGGCAGTGGGTCAGGCAGCGACATTCGCGTCAGTAGCGTCGGCGAGTGCCGCCATTGCGCCAAGGTGATTTTTCATGCCAGCCCATTTGTCCCTAATGGGGTGATAAATATGATTGGCGGGTTAGGGTCGGAAATCCTTGCGGTAGGCTTGGCCGCGTTCAAGGCGGGCGGTGAGGTCGAGGTAGTCGCGATTGGCGAGGGCGGCTTTAAAGGTATGGATTTCGTCTTCGAAACCCGTCAGTGCGCGCAGGACTTCGTCGCGGTTTTGCTCAAGAATGCTCCGCCAGAGGGCCGGATCGCTGCCGGCGATGCGGGTGGTGTCGCGCAGGCCGCCAGCGGAGTGGTTGCGCCAGCGTGAATCCTTTTTCGCGAGAAATGCACAGAGGGTGGAGGCCAGCACCTGCGGTAGGTGGCTGATGTGGGCAACGATTTCGTCGTGCTTGTCCGGATGTTCAGTCGTGACCTCGCAACCAAGTTCGCGCCAGAAATGAATCACGGTCTCGGTCGCCTTGGGGTCGGTCTCGGGCAGCGGGGTGACAAAGCAGGCGCGCCGAGCAAAAAGTTCGGCACTGGCATGCTCCCACCCGGTTTTTTCAGAGCCGGCCATCGGATGGGAGCCGACAAAGCGGGCTACCCTGCCCACGGCCGTGTGGCCGTGGCGACTGATTTCGCCTTTTACGCTGCCGACATCGGTGACGATCGCACCGGGAGCGAGATGAGGCGCGATTTGCCTCGTCAACGGGATAATCCGGTCCACGGGTGCCGCGATCACGATCAGGTCGGAGCCTTGCACGGCGGCCTCCGGCGTATCGGCCACTGCGTCGCACCAAGGCTGGCTGCGCAGCTTCAGGCGCGACTCGGGCCGGCGAGTCCAGAGCACGATACGTTGGGCGAGTCCATGGGCGCGCGCGGCTTGGGCGACGGAGCCGCCGAGCAGACCGGGTGCGAGGATGGTGAGTTGTGCGGGCACGGCTTCTTGGAAATCACAAAGGACCGGGGTGTCGAGTCTGCGCCGGAGAAAAATGGAGCGGGATAGCGTTGCGTTATTGCGCCGGAAACCAAGTGTGGGCCTCGGTATGGCGAAGGTTTACCGACAGGGGCGATTTATCTCCCGGGCGGCCAAGTGGCTGGTCGCAGCCTGGGCCGCGGGTCTGATGCTGGGGTTGGCCTATTTTTTGGCCAAACAGGGGCCACGCAACGTGATCCTGGACCCAACACCCACACGGCTGACCCTGACGCCGGAGCAGCGCAAACTCTCCGACGAAATCGATCTGGTCGAGGAACACTACCGGGTCGTGGAGGCGAAAGGGGAATTGACGCCGGCGTGGGCGGCGCGACTGGCCCAGGCGGTGGCGCGGCAGCACGAACTGCTCCGGCTCAACCGACACCCCGACGCGGCGCAAATTGAGCGGTTGGAGCGGCTGGAGACCGCGCGCGACAACGTGCGCGCCGGGTCAATCGTCGCCCGGATTGTCGCCTTGGAAGACCTCAGCGGGGATGGCGTTGAAGCGAGCGTGCAACCGGCGCAGTGGCGTGAAGCGCTGGCCTTGCAAATTGAAATCAACCGCAGCCGGGCCGCACCGCGCTTCAAAGATTTTGTGCGTGAAACGCGGTTAAGTCTGCAGATTGAGGCAGCGGAGGCTGCGCCACTAAAATTGGAGGTGGTGTCCGCCGTGGAGGCTTCGCAGGCGGCGGCGGAGCAAAGTGACTGGACGAGCGCACTCCAACATAAGCGGAAAGCGCATGATGCGTTGACGGAGATTAATCGGCGATTTCCCCGCAGTGGGCAGGCGGATTTGAGACTGCAGGCCCGGTTGGGTGAGGAAATCGCTGCGCTGGAACCTGCGACGGTCGCGGCGGAAGTGGCCGCCTACGCGCGGGGTGGGGATGCCGCGATGGCGGCCGGTCGGTGGGAAGCTGCGGCTGAGCTTTACGAAGGCGCGCGTGGACGGCAGGAGGAATTAAATCGGACATACGGCCGCAGCCGGTTTGCCTCGGCAGAGCGTGTGGCGGAGTGGGAGGCTAATGGGCAGACGGCGTTGGCTCAGGTGGCCATGGCTGAGGCTGCGCTACTCGACGAGGAGCTGAGTCGCTTGCTTTTACAACGCCGGCTGGCGGCGGCAGGGCGCCGGCTCGAAGCGCTGCGAGCGCGGCTGGATGGCATTGCGGCAAATTATCCACGCAGTCGCGTGTTAACGGGTGAATTGCGGCTCAAGGCGACATTGCTTGCGCGGCACTGGGCGGAAATCGCAGCCTTGCATGAACATTGCTACGGCATGCTGGTGCCGGTGCCCGGCGTGAAAAACCTGCTGATGGCGCGCACAGAAGTGGCGCAGGAGTTTTACGCGCAAATCATGGGGACTAACCCAAGCCGTCAGCCGGGCGTGGCGCTGCCGGTGGATTCGGTCGGGTGGGCGGCCGCGACGGAGTTTTGTCAGCGATTGACGTGGTTGCTGGGCACGAGGGTGCGTTTACCGACGGCGCAGGAATTTATCCAAGCGACCGGGGACATCGGACAGGCCGGCTGGAGCGTGGCCAACAGCCAAGGACGGATACACGAGATCGGGCTTTTGCCGGCGAATGTGAACGGGTTTCACGATTTGCAGGGAAATGTCGCCGAATGGCTGGATGCCGCCGTGGCGGCGGAGAATGCGCCTGTCGCCGGCGGCAGTTTTCTGGATGCGGGCAAAACGGCAAACGCAGGGTTACTCGCCCGCACCCCGAAAACCCAACGGGCACGGCATATCGGATTTCGTTTCGTCGTGGAATATCCGCTGGAGTAAAAATCAACGGCCGAGTTTCACGATGCGCGCGTAGTCGGCAGGCTCGAGCGCCATCACGGAGAGGCGGCTTTGACGGAGCAGGGCGATGTTGGCCAAGGTCGGCTCGGCTTTGATTTGGGCTAGGGTGACCGGCTTGGGCAGGGCCATGATTACCTTCACCTCGACTGCCACCCAGCCGGGCGCTTCGGCGGTCACATCGGGAAAGGCTGGCTTGGTAACCTCCGCCACGCCGACCACGGCCTTGGTGGTAACGCTTTCGTAGAAGAGCACGCAGTCGCCAGGCCGCATCGCGTTGAGATGGCTACGCGCTTGGTAGTTGCGCACGCCGGTCCAGGCAGTCTTGCGGTCGCGGACGAGATCGGCCCACGCGTAGGCCTCGGGTTCTGATTTCACCAGCCAGTATTGCATTGTCATGAAATGGGTTGTCGGGTGCAGTGCTGATACATGAACGAGACCGAGACTGAAAAGGCAAAAGCTCGCCCCGCGATCCGGTTGCTATACACATTGATGGTGGTTTTCATTGCCGGGCCGATCATCGTTTATCTCTTTGTCCGGTAAGTTGCCATGAACAAGACCCTGTTGCCGATCCGTTTGCTTTTTATTGCCCTCTGCGCCTTGGGCGGGTGGTTGGTCTGTTACAGCATTGAGGAGTGGGATGATTTCCGCGTGATCGCTATCTTCGTGGGCCTTTCGATCGGGGTGCTCGTGGTGCTGATTGACGTTATGCTCAAGGGTTTTTCTTTGCGCGGGCTCTCGGCCATCAGTTTCGGCCTCGCTGCTGGGGCGCTGATTTCCTACCTCATCGGGACGTCCCCTTTGTTTGACCGGGGCGATGAGCAGAATATTTTCATCGCCCGACTGGTGCTTTTCCTAGCCAGCACCTATCTGTGCACGGTCATCGCTCTGCGCGGCAAGGATGAGTTTAATCTCGTCATTCCCTACGTGCGCTTTGTCCCGCATGAGGTGGATGTGCCGCTGGTGGTCGTGGATACCAGCGTGTTGATCGACGGTCGCATCGCCCGCGTGTGTGAGGCGGGTTTCATGGGCTCGGCCCTAGTGATTCCCAGTTTCGTGCTGAAAGAGTTGCAGACAGTCGCGGATTCCAATGATCCGCAAAAGCAGGCCCGGGGACGTCGCGGACTCGAAGTCCTGAATGAACTGCGCCGCATCAAGCATCTCGATATCCGCGTTCCGGAGAGCGAGGTCACCAAACGGCAGGATGTGGACGCAAAGCTCGTCTTCCTCGCCCAGAGCATGCGCGCCAAACTGCTGACGACTGACTTTAACCTCGCGAAGTTGGCCGAATTTCACGGCGTGCAATGGCTCAATCTCAACCAACTGGCCAAATCGCTCCGCGCTGAGCTCATGCTGGGTGAAATTGTCAGCGTGGAACTCGCGAAACCCGGCCGCGAGGAAGGCCAAGCGGTGGGCTATTTGGATGACGGCGCGATGGTGGTCGTGGTGGATGGCCGCGCCCGGCTCGGTCAACGGGTCGAGGTCGAGGTGACGAGTGTGCTCCCGACCGCTGGCGGTAAAATGGTATTCGCGCGACTCGCTCCGGACAAGGCGGTTTGAATCGGTTGGGCAGCTAGGTCGGAAACTTGGGGTCGGGGCGAAGCCAAAAATTGATGTTTACTCACGCCCGTGCATTGCCCAAAACCTGCCCATCCCGACTTTCGGGGCAGTAGCTCAGTTGATAGAGCGCGTCGTTCGCAACGACGAGGTCGTGGGTTTGATCCCCATCTGCTCCACCAATTTTCACCTGCGGGCGGCTCGGCGCCAAGGGGTTGTGCAAAATTCAGGTTACGGGCTGATTTGGTCCTGTATTTGCTTTATGTTCGGTGGCAGTTGGCTACCATAACTGGCCTCAGCCCTTGAAAATATCGCTATGAAAAAGAAAACCAAAATAACCACCCAAAAGGCGCTCACCCCGGCGACAAAACCCGCGAAGACCGTCAAGAAGACGACCGCCCGGATCGCCGTCAAAAAGACGGCCCCGAAGGTCGTGGTTACGAAGATCTCCGCTTTGATCGATGTCGGTTTCGGCAACACTCTCTACCTGCGCGGCGAAGGCCCCGGCCTGAGCTGGGAGCAGGGCGTGGTGATGGACTGCATCTCCGATGATCACTGGAGCATCACCCTGCCCGAGACTGCCCGGCCGATCGTGTTCAAATTCCTGCTCAACGACGAGACGTGGTGCGCTGGGGACGATCTCACGTTGGCACCGGGTGGCACTGCATCGATCACCCCGGAGTTTTAGCCCGCGGGTGCTCCCGGTCGGGATTGATTTCCAGCAGGCGGGTTTGGAGTCGGGCCGTGGCGGCATCCCGATCGGACAACGCTTCGGCCGGAATATAGTCGCACCGCAGCCGCACGCGCGAAAAGGGCTTGGGCAGGTAAAACCAGTCCCAGCTGTGGCGCAGTCGCCAAGCGTCCTCAAAATCGGCGCCGATCAAAAGAATCGGCGTGCGGGTGCGGCGGGTCACAATGAGTGCGCCGGGTTTGAATTCGTAGATCGGGCCCTTAGGTCCGTCCGGGGTGATGCCCACATCATAGCCGGCGCGCAGCACCTCCACGAGCGCGGTGGCGGCTTCTCGCCCCAGCCGGTGGCTGGAGCCGCGCACGGTGCGCAGTCCCACCAAGGAGAAAAATGCGTCCAGCCACGCGCCATCCTTACTGGCGCTCACCAGCGCATAAGTAGGTTTGCCGCGCCGGTAACGGGTAAAAATCATGGCGGCCAAGAAAAGCCGGTTGTGCCAGAGCACCATGGCCACCGGTTCGTTGGCCCGGCTGAAATTGTGCACATCTTCGGCCGTTTCAATGAGCCGCAGTGATTTTACCCACAGGCGGATGAGCAGGCCGAACGGCCATAGCACCGCCCGGCGCCAGCCGGAGATACGCTGCACTTCGGGAAAGGAATCGGTGGGTGAGGAGAGCGTGCTCAGTAGGTTCGTTGTTGCGGAAACCGGGCGACGCGCCAAGCGCGAATCACCGCATGCGGTTGACCTGCCCCGTGTTCGTGGTCACCAACCCGCCCATGCCCGCGACGCTCTCCACCTGTCCCTACCTGCCGATACCGCGGGTCGGACTTGATTGGCGGACGCTGCATATCCATCGCGAAGACGAGCGGAGGACGGATTATTATTTCGCCTGCCTCGAATACGGCCAGTCGCTGTGGCAACGGGGAATGGTGGCGCGCACTTTGTTGTGTCTCGACCGGGCCATGGGAGCGGATTTGCGCGGCGACGAACCGGTGCTGCGCGACTGGCCGCTGCCCTACGCGGCGATGGCGTGGTGCCTCACCCACGTGCCACCGGGGGTCTTTATGGGCAACCCGCGCGTGCACTTTCAGCATTACGCCGATCGCATGAACGAACCGCGTCGCGAGCAACGTCGCTGGCGGGCCTGGGCCTGCTGGGCCTTGACCCGAAAAGTTCGTCCGGATCTACCCGGTGATGCCCGCCATCAGGTCGAAGAGCCCGCGCTGGGCCGGATCGAAGCGGAGCTGGAGCGGCACGGCTTGCCCGGCGAGGCGGCTCTATGGCAGGCGGTGTTATTAAGCATTAACCCCACGGAGTGAGGGGGCGGCTCTGCTTGCAGGGTTTGGATATGTAAACGCTGGCATGCAGTATAGTAATGCAAGCGGGCTCGTTGCACTGTGCGGAGCGAAGAAATTTAAGCTCCGTCCCTGAATATT
>JBDNGL010000082.1:0-11379 GCA_041689285.1 Opitutaceae bacterium | reverse complement strand
GCATGACCGGGTGCATGGCGATCCCGCGCCGACGCTGGCGGATAGCGTGCGCGCGCTGCTGGCCGAGAATCGTATAGGCCGCGCGCGGCTCAAGATCGTCGCCGGGCTGCATGGCACCATCCTGCTCGTCCTGCCGCTGGTGGTTTATCAACTGCGCGTCGCCGGAAAGGCGGGCGATGAGATTCTGTTGCCGGCATTTGTCGGTTGGCCACTGATTGCCGCCGGCATCCTTCTCGGCTTGTGGTGGCACGACCGCCGCAAGCTGCAGCCTCGGCAGCATGAGTTGGATGAGCTGCTCAAGTCCTACGAGTGAGGCGGAGCCGTGAAAACTTTCCACCGACAGCCAGGAAACCGGATCGGATGGGAGCGGATTGAGGGGAAGGAAAGCATAGGATAAAAAAGCAAAGGGCGCTCAAGAAACCACCGCCCATGCACTATGACGCGCAGCCTCCGGCTTGGAGTCGGTCCTCGCCGAACACGACCAAGAGCTGACTTTCGAGTGGATCGAGGCCTTCTACAAATCCTGCCTTCGCAATGCTTCAATCGGCTCGTTTTCGTCGGTTCACTTCGAGAAGTAACTCAAACGAAAACTCACTGCGCCCAAATCTACAATCCAGAGGTAATCCAATTTGCTGCGCGCGGTTGAAGCCGGGAGGAATGCCTGATTGATTTGGAGAGGATAACGGAGTGTGCGGCTATGCGGTGTGCTGACGACCGCCGACTTTTTCAGAGAAAATCTGACCCAACGACGGACTCGGCGATCCTTCGTAATACTCTCACCACCCGAAGCTGCGCTTGATGCGGAGGGTTTCGTAGAGATCGGAGGAGAGTTCGAGCAGGAAACGGCTTGGCGTGAGGAGCATCCCGCCGGGGCCGGCGCGGGTGGCGACCTTGGGGTAGCTGATGTAGAGCTCGTTCTTGGCGCGGGTGACGGCGACGTAGAACAGGCGGCGTTCTTCTTCGATGTCGTCGGCCTCAATTGAGCGCCGGGTGGGCAGTTGGCCGTCGGCGGCACCGATAAGAAAGACGACGTCGAATTCGAGGCCCTTTGACTGGTGCACGGTGGTGAGCTTGATGGCCTCGGCGTCTGCATCGACTTGGCGATCGCTGGTCTCGCCATTGAGCAGCACGATTTGCGCGAGCATGTCCTGCATCTCGTCGAAGCGACCGGCAAAGCCGATGAGGGCCTTTAATTCATCCAGCCGATCCACGTAGTCGGCGAAGGCGCCCTTGAGGTAGTCGCCATACCAGCCGTCGATCGCGACCTCGACCGTGGCGTCGGGCCGGGCGGTGCGCATGGTCTCGGCGACTTGGGAGAGCGAGGCGCAGAAGCTTTCCCAATCCGGACGGGCATCCTTGGCGACTTTGCTCCTCACGTCGTCGCTAGGGAGCACATCGATAAAATCCTTTTGCAGTAGGCGGGCGTGGTCGCGGGCGGCCTCGTAGATTTTCTGGGCACCCTTTTCGCCGACCTTCGGCAGGAGGACGGCGATCCGCGCCCATGCCTGGCCATCGCTGGGATTGTAAACGAAGCGCAGCAGGGCGACGAGGTCGCGGATGTGCTGGCGCTCGAAGAACTTTACGCCGCTGGTGATCTGGTAGGGCATGCCGGCGCGGGAGAGGGCGAGCTGCACCTCGAGGGCGAGATAGTGGGAGCGGTAGAGGATGGCGATCTCGTTGGCGGAGACGCCTTCATCCTCGGTGAGAGCCCGGATGCGCTTGAGGATGAACTCGGCCTGCTCGCGGTCGTCCATGGCCTGCACGACGAAGGGTTTTTGCGCATGCCCGCGGGCGGCGCGCAGTTCCTTGTCAAAGTGGCGGCCCTTGGGTTGGGCGAGCAGGACGCCATTGGCGAAGTTCAAAATTTCGGGCGTCGAGCGGTAGTTGGTCTCGATGCGGTGGATGACGGTGCCCGGGTGGCGGTCCGGAAAGGTCATGATATTCTCAAAATTCGCACCGCGCCACGAGTAGATGCACTGTGCGTCGTCGCCGACTGCCATGATGCAGTGGTGGCCGGCGAGTTTGTCCACGATCTGCGACTGAATGGTATTAGTGTCCTGATACTCGTCCACGAGGACGTGTCGGAAGCGGTGCGCGAAATAGGCGGCGACCTCGGGCACCCCGTTGAGCAGCCGGAGCCAGAGTTCGAGCAAGTCGTCGTAGTCCACGACGTTTTGGTCGCGCTTTCGTTTGGCGTAGGCCTCGGCGAAGGGACTGAAGCGGTGCGCGATGTCGCTGTATTGCGGAAAATTTTTATCGACCGTCGCGGCGAGGGAAAGCTGCGTGTTGCGGGCGAGGGAGAGCACGCTGAAGAGGGGACCCGGGCGGGGGTGGGTCTTATCCTTGAAGAAGGCCTTGTCGCCGGCCTCGACGGATTGTTTCAGCAACGACTCGGATTCGTCGGCATCGAGAATGGTAAAGTTGCGCGGCAGGCCGATGGCCTCGCCGTAGGTGCGGAGGGCGCGGTGACCGAGGGAATGGAAAGTGCCGCCCCAGAAACGCGGTGGCTCGATTCCAGTAAGGTCCTGCACACGATGGAGCATCTCCTTGGCCGCCTTGTTGGTGAAAGTGAGGAGCAGGATTTCGCCGGGTTTCACGCCCTGGGAGAGGAGGTAGGCGACCCGGTAGGTGAGCGTGCGGGTCTTGCCGGAACCAGCGCCGGCGAGCACGAGGAGGGGGCCGGCGGGGGCCGTAACAGCCGCGAACTGCTCATCATTCAGGAGTGCGCGAAAATCTATCGGCGGGATGCCGGAGGCTGGGCGCGGGGCGTCGAGTTCGAAATCCATGAAGCAGGCAGAAGCTCACGCAAAGCCGCTAAGACGCAAAGGGGAAATGTCACCCTTCACGATGTCCAGCGCATCTGGTAGTGGGTGTCGGTTTCAACGGCGACGGCGAAACCGATGCGCTCGTAGAGTCTGCGGGCGGGATTGACCTTCAAGACCTGAAGGCGGAGCGGGAGCTGGCTGGTGCGGGCTTCACCGAGCAGAGCGTGCATCACCTCAGTGCCCAGCCCGCGGTTCTGGAATTCCGGCGAGATCTGGATGTTGACGAGGAAGATTTCCTCCGGGGTTCGCTCGATGTGCAGCAGGCCGGCGTCATGGCCGTCTACGACGATGACCTGCACGTGATCGGGTTGGAAATTCTGACGAAAGCGCTCGGCCTGATTGGTGTCGTCCCAGCGGCCCCAAGTTTGTTCGACGTAGGCCTTCATCGTCGCTCGCTTTAGCGACCAGAGCCAGAGGTAATCGGCATCGCCGACCGGGCGGAGGGAGTGGGGCACGCTCAGAGGAGCACGAGGTCGTTGCGGTGGACGACTTCGAGGCGTTTACGGTTGGGGTGGAGCGTGCCGACGATGTCGCCTTTTTTGCCGGCAAGGGCGGGGATGTCCTTGCTGTTAAAGGCGGATTTGCCGCGGGCGATCACGGTGCCTTCTGGCCCGGCGATGTTGATGATATCCCCGGAATAGAATTCACCTGTCGCGTGAGTAACCCCGACTGCCAGTAGGCTGCGGCCCTGCTCGCGGAGGACGGGCACGGCGCTGGTGTTGACAAAAATCGTGCCGGTGGGCCTTTGGAAATAGGCGAGCCAGCGCTTCTTTGCCTCTAGGGGCAGGCCGTTGGGCACGAAGAAAGTACCGGGGCCGGTGCCGGCGAGCAGGCGGGCGATGATGTCGGGCTCAGCGCCGCTGGCGATGAACACCCCACAGCCGGCGCGCGTGGCGAGCCGGGCGGCGGCAATCTTGGAAATCATGCCACCGGTGGCGGTCACACTGGTCGTGCCACCGGCCATCGCCTCGATCTCGGGGGTGATTTTTTCCACGACGGGCACGATCTGCCGCGTGCCCTTGTAATCCATCAGGCCGGGCGCGGTGGAGAGGATGAAAAGATATTGCGCGTGTGCGAAGCTCGCGACCATCGCGGAGAGCGTGTCGTTGTCGCCGAACTTGAGCAGGGCTTGGATTTCGGCGGCGCTCACCGTGTCGTTCTCGTTGATCACAGGAATCGTGCCATAGGCAATGAGTGACTCGAGGGTTTTGGCGACGCTGAGGTAGCGCTCGCGACTGCGGAGGTCCTCGTGGGTGAGCAGCACCTGAGCGACGGTCAGACTATGAGGGGTGAAGCCTGCCTGCCAGGTCTGCATGAGCAGACTCTGGCCGACGGCGGCGCAGGCCTGTTTTTTGGCAACATCGGCGGGGCGTTTTTTCAACCCAAGCCGACCCATGCCAAGGCCGACCGCGCCAGAGGAAACGACGATGACCTCGGTGCCTTGGGCGCGGAGCGCGGCGAGCTGCGCGCAGACCGCCGCAATGCGGGCGGTGTCGAGCTGGCCGATGCCCGAGGTGAGCACTCCAGTGCCGAGCTTGACGACCACGCGTTTGATCCGCGCGGTCTTGGCGGTAAGCGGTAAGCTATAAGCCATAAGCTTCGGATGAAGATGCGGAGCGCTTATAGCTTAACGCTGACAGCACGCAGCTGGGTTTAGAGTGTTCCGACTCAAACCGTGAGCAAATCCTTCTCTTTGTGAGCGAGGTGATCGTTGATCTCCTTGATGGCGGCGTCGGTGGCATTTTGCACATCCTTCTCGAAACGCTTGAGATCATCCTCGGTGATGCCAGCGGCCTTCTGGGCTTTCTTCAGGGTGTCCATGGTATCGCGACGGACGTTACGCACGTGCACCCGGCCGTCCTCAGCCAGTTTGTGTGCAGTCTTGACGAATTCCTGACGGCGTTCGCGGCTCATCTCGGGCAGCGGAATGCGGATGACCTTGCCGTCCGGAATGGGGTTAAAGCCGAGATTGGCTTCTTGGATACCCTTCACGATGGCCTTCATGATACTCACGTCCCACGGTTGGACTTGGATCAAGCGGGCGTCTGGCGTGGAGATGGCGGCACATTGCTTGAGCGGAGTCATGGTGCCGTAGGCATCGACCATCACGGTCTCGACCATCGCCGGGGTGGCCTTGCCGGTGTGAATCGCGCTGAACTCGTGCAGCGTGTAATCAACAGCCTTCTTCATTTTGGCATGCATTTCGGTGACAGTGGGATGGCTCATGGGGATATAAATTCTGAATAACAGATGGCGGAATGTCCAATTGCGATGTCAGCCATGCACAAGCGTGCCAATCTTCTCGCCGAAGACGGCCTTGCGGATGGCGTGCTCGTCGTTGAGGTCGAACACGAGGATAGGCACGTTGTTGTCGAGACAAAGGGAGAAAGCGGTCTAATCCATGACGTTGAGCCGTTGCTTGAGCGCGTCGATGAAGGTGAGATCGTCGTATTTGACCGCATCGGCGTATTTTTTCGGATCCTTGTCGTAGATACCGTCAACCTTGGTGGCCTTCATGATGATGTCGGCGTGCATCTCCGAGGCGCGGAGGGCGGCGGTGGTGTCGGTGGAGAAGTAGGGGTTGCCCGTGCCGGCGACGAAGATGACTACGCGACTTTTTTCAAGATGGCGCATAGCGCGGCGCATGATGAAGGGCTCCGCAATCTGGTTCATCGGGATCGCGGACTGCACGCGGGTGTTGACGTCCATTTTTTCCAGACAGTCCATGATCGCGAGACCGTTGATGACCGTGGCGAGCATGCCCATGTAGTCGCCGGTGGTGCGGTCCACTCCGCGCTTGGCACCATTGAGGCCACGGAAAATATTGCCGCCGCCAATCACGACGCACACTCGCACGCCGAGCTCGTGAATTTCTTTGATCTGGGTGCAGGTTTTTTCGAGCGTGGCGGCATCAATCGGATCGCCGCCTTTGCCGCCGCGGAGAACCTCGCCGCTCAGCTTGAGGACGATGCTCTTGTATTTGACTCGGGAATCGACCGCCGTGGGTGCGTGCATGGCGATCATGCAACGGTAACGCAAAATCCGCGTCAATTCCCGAGATGGGCGGTTTTGCCCACGGCAGTCGAAGCAAGGGTGGATTTCGTGGACGTTACGGATACGTCGGACAGACGATAGCTTCGGGCTATGCGCCTAGTTTTGAAGCAGCTGTGGCCAAGCGAGGTTAAGAAAGCCCGGCGCAAATTTCTGACCGATGGCTGCACCGGTAAACGCGGTGAATGACCGGGAAGGCAACTGAATTTCGCGTCCGAAAAAATATAACTAGGGCCAAATGGCGAAGACGCGTTACGGCAGGGTTTGGCGCAACCCTGGCAGTAAGTCCCTGCGTTGGGCGTGACTTTTCCGGCCTCACTCAACCGGGCTCAGGGTTTGGGTGGATCGTCCTTGACCGGTGTGACCACGATCTCGATGGGCTCTCCGCCTTGGGTGCGGGGTTGGCGTTGGGGCTGGCGGCGCCGGAAAAGTTGCAGGAGAAAGTACACGAGGATGGCGCAGGAGACCAGCAGCGAGAGAATGATAAAAACGACGATTAGGAGACGGAAGAGGCCCATGACAGAATGGAATTGCGCTGCGTTGCGAGTGGCAGTGCGGAAGGCTACTCCGTTTCGCTCGCAAGGACAGCCTGTAAGGCGAGCGTCTGAACCACGAGCACCGGCACCCGCTTGTGGCCGCCGGGCGCATCCGCAAGTGAGCCTTGTAGCTGAAGGCCGCGATGGCTCACGCCCAGAGGGCGCTGGCGTGGAATCACCCAAGGATAATCATACTCTCTGACTGAAGTTCGACGACGCACGGGTGAAGCGGGGTGAATCAAACGGCGGCACGGATATGCCGCGTGCGCCAACGGATGAGCGTGGCGTCCTTGAGCATGAGTAGGCTGTCGCGGACCAGTCGCACCTTCGATTTCGGCGAATCGCGCCATTCCACTGGCATATCCTCGACGCGCAGGCCGAGCCGCTTGGCCACGAGCAGGATTTCTACGTCGAAGGCGAAGCCGTCCACGGTGAGCCGTGGCAGCAGCAGATCGAGCGCGCGCCGGTTGAACATCTTGAACCCGCACTGGGTGTCGGCGAAATCGGCGCTTCCGAGGAAACGGAGCACAATGTTGAAAACTTTGCCCATGGACTCGCGCAGCCGGTTCTGCCGCCGGGCAATCAGGCTGGCGGGATGCTGCCGGTTGCCGATGATGATATCGGGGGCGCCAGGTCCGGACTGCAGGCGGGCGAGTGCAGCCGGCAGCGCGTCGAGCCCGGTGCTCAGGTCGGCGTCCATGAAGCCCGCGAATGATCCGCTCGCGGCGGCGAGCCCGGCGCGCACCGCGCCGCCTTTGCCACGGTGCACGGCGGGAAACAGGGCCCGCAACCACCGATGATGGTGGCAGGCCTCGCGGGCGATCTCGGCGGTCGCGTCGGTCCCCGGTTCCACAACCACGAGAACCTCGGCGTTCGTCCACAATTCCAGCCGTTCGGCTAGGCTGGCCAGCGTGCGGGGTAGCCGGGCCTCCTCCTGGTAGGCCGGCACGACCATGGTGAAGCTCGGCGGCGGGTCGGAGTTGGGTGTGGGCGTCGCGGTCATCCGAAATTCAGGGTTTGCGAAGTGGGCAAGCTCCGGTTGGTTTCGCAGGCTTGTCGATGAAAAACCGGACTTTCCACACTTGGGCGATTGCCATTCTCCTCGTCGCGGCCGGGTTCCGGATTTGGGCGCTGGGCCTGAAACCGGTGCACTTCGATGAGGGCATCAATGGCTGGTTCGTTGACCAGATGACGCTCACGGGTGCGTTTCGCTACAATCCGGCAAATTTTCACGGTCCGCTGCTATTCTATATTCTGTTTGCCGCACAGACGCTCTTTGGCCGGGCGGTCGAAGTGCTCCGGATGCCCGGGGTGCTGGCCGGGTTGGCGGTAGTGGCTTTGGCGATACATGGCTATCGCCGTCATCTGGGCAACCCCGCCGCCTTGGTTTACGGCGCCTTTCTCGCGGTTTCACCGGCGATGGTGTTCGTGAGCCGCTATGCCATCCACGAGATCTGGATGCTCCTATTCTGCATGATGACCGCGTTCGGCGTGCTGGAGATCTGGGCTCGGCGACTGCAGACCGGCTGCTGGTGGCTCTGGCTGGGTGCGGCCGGGATGGTGCTGATGAAGGAGACCTATGTTATCCATCTGGCCGCCTTCCTGCTCGCCTGGCCGACCTGGCTGCTGTTCCGGCGCTGGCTTGCACCGGATGAGACTCCGGCCCACGCAGCGGCACCCAGACCGACGGCTAGGGCGTTTTTAAGCGCCACGGCATATCCCGCACTGACGGCCGGATTGCTCATCGCCTTTTTCTACTCCGGCAACCTGTTCCATCTGGAGGACCTGAAGGGGCTGTGGACCACCTTTGCGGTGTGGACCGAAACGGGTAAGAGTGGTTCAGGGCACGAAAAAGTCTGGTACTACTGGTTCGGATTGATGGCGCGCTACGAGTGGGCGGCGATGGCAGGCCTAGTGGCCGCTGCGCGGTTGTGTTTCCGCTCTCCCGCGTCCCTGCGCTGGCTGGTGATATCCGGGGTGGGGGCGGCCATGGCCTACCTGATCATTCCCTACAAGACACCGTGGTGCATAATCATGGTCAGCTGGCCCCTCCCGCTGGCGCTGGCCATGGCGCTGGTTGAGGCGTCGGCACGCGGGTGGAGGGTTGTGGCCGTCGCTGGGGCGGCGTTGGTTCTCGCGCATGGGGTCTGGGCGTCGTGGCGGCTAAACTTCATCAACTACGATGCCGCCGACGAGCCTTATGTCTATGTGCAGACGAACCGGCAGATCACCCGGTTTACCGATCCCCTCCTGGCCGCCGCCAAAAGGGATCCGAGACTGCTACACGCCCCGGGGGCCATCGTGGTTGATAACGCCTACCCGCTGCCGTGGGTGCTGGGTGAATTCACCCGCACGGGTTACTATCACGTGGATCTCCCGGTGGAAGCTAGGCTGATGGATTTCCTGCTCGTGCAACAATCCCGGCGGGCTGAGGTTGAGGCGATGTTGCAGGACCGGTGGATCGTGCGGGAGCTGCGGCTGCGCGATGCATTCCAACCGGTGGCCGCCTACTTCAGGGCCAGTGTCTTCGGCCCTGAGTTGGTGGGCGAAGCAAGACGTGAATTCGGTCGGCAAGGAGAACCCACTCGGTGAAATTCATCGCCGTCGCACTGATGCTGATGTCGGCCGGGGTCACGGCCGTGCAACTCGCGGCCATGTTTGCCGGCACGCTGGCGCCATGGACCATCGGGCTCGGCTGGCTGGTGGGTGCGGCCGCTGCCGTGGTGTCATGGCGGGCGCTTCCGGACGACATCAAATGGGAGCGTCCCGGTCTGCTCGGCTGGTTCGTGCTCGCATGTGCCTGCCTGTTCGTGCTGCGCACTTCGCTCTGGCTCGCTTGGGAGCAGGGCATGGATCTGCGGGTGGGCTCGCCGAAGAACATCGGGGACTTTTCCCTGCATTTCACGCACGTGGCCTTTCTGGAACGGGTGCCACCCTTCTGGCCCCTGAACCCGATCGCTGGGGCGGATCCGCTCACCTATCCGCCGGGCATGGCGTTGTGGACCGTGATGCTCGACCGGATCGGCTTCAGCCTGTTTGGGGCCTTTGCCTTCGGCTCGTTGCTAGGGCTGGGGTTAGGCTTGGCGGCTTGCTGGCGCTGGGGCGGAGCCTTTGCGGTTGCCGTGCTCATGTGCAACGGCGGGCTCGCGGGGTGGGCGGTGCTCAAAGGCGGGGTCTGGGTCGACTTTCAGGACGGGCAGGTGTGGAAAAGTATCCCGCACGCGATGCTGGCCACGCAGCGCGGGCTGCTCTACGCGCTACCCGCAGGGTTGTGGCTGCTGGTGCGTTGGCGCGAGGTGTTTGTGCGCGGTCGGGGGGCATGGAGCTGGATCGACTGCTGGATATATGCCACGCTGCCGCTCTTCCATGTGCACACCTTCCTTGCGCTGTCGCTGCTGCTCGGCACGTGGTTTATCGCGGGTTTGCCACGCCGGGCATTGCTCGGCTATGTAGGGGCCGCTTTTCCGGTTGCCGGTTTTCTGCTCTGGCGCGTCACGAACGGTTTTGCTGTGGGCGGCGACCTGCGGTGGGACCCGCGCTGGCTGGGAGAGGGTGGCGGGGTGGGAAAATCCCTGCTGCTATCATTCGGGGCCTGGCTGCTGGTGTTGCCCGCCGTGGCGGCATGGATCGGCTGGCGTTGGTGGCGAAGGCGGGAGCCGGTGGCCCGCGAGATTGGGGCTTTCCTATGGCCCGGCTGCGGCCTGCTGGTGGTTTGCGCGTTGGTGGTCTTTCAGCCGTGGGCGTGGGACAACACCAAGTTGATGCTCTGGGGCTGGCTTTTGGCCGCGCCGATGGTCTGGCATGGTTGGCTGGCCGCCGCGCCGCGTTGGGGCCGGGCACCCCTGCTTTTGGGACTTTTTTTCAGCGGATGGGTGAGCCTCTTCGGCGGACTGCTGGTTTCGCGGCAGGGACATGGAATCGCGAACCGTTTGGAGCTGGACGATGCGCGCATGGCGGTGAGGCAGCTGCCGGTTACTATGCCGGTGGCCGCCGCCCCGGATTACAACCACGTCCTGCTGCTGGCGGGGCAGCCCCTCGTGCTCGGCTACGATGGTCATCTCTGGAGCCACGGCATCAATTATCGCGACCGCATGGTGCAACTGGAGGCCCTCATGAGCGGCGGATCCGACTGGCGTGAGTATGCGGACAAGCTCGGGGCCGACTATCTTTTCTGGGGAAACAAGGAGGCGCGGCGCTTTTCTGGCTCGGCGATGGGCTGGCGCGATCAACCGGTGGTGCATCACGGGCCAGCGGGCACGCTCTATCGCATCCGGTAGGAGGAATCGGCAAACAGCACACGGTCGATGCCTCCAGGTTCCGCAGATCGCTGCTTGGACCGTCCGCGCTCAGCTTTCCGGCCGGTCTTCGCCGACGGGCCGTGCGGTGATATCGATGATGTCACCCTGTGGGTGGGCACGGGCCAGAGCGGAGTGGCGGCAGCTCACATGGATCGCACAGGTCACGGCACGGCGAGCAAGATAAAACTGAGCAGTAGGAGATGGAGGAGCCCCATGACCGCAGGTGGCTACTCCACCTCCGCCGGCGGCACAGACTTGAAGACAAGGGTCTGAACTACGAGCACCGGCACCTGCTCGTTGTTGACCATGGCGGGTTGGAACTCCCAGCGGCCGTAGGCGATGGCGGCACTGATGGCGAATTCCTTGCGCGTGGCCCCGGCCACATAGATGGCCTCCACGGTGCCCTCCGGACCGATGAGCCCGATGAGGAAGGCCTCGCCGGTGATGTTTTGCTCGCGCAGTTCCGCCGGGTAAACCGGTGGCAGGATGTTGAGCGGACGGGCCGGGCTCTGATCCGCGGGGAATGCGAAGAGTTCGACCGTGTGTAGGCGCTTCAAGCGGGCGAGGGCGCGGTTGAACTCGGGCCGGGCGACTTCCTCGGCGCTAGCGCTGATCAGCACGGTGGTCGGTAGCTTGGCGGCGAAGCGGTGCAGGTCGTGGATCAGGTCG
>JBDNGL010000081.1:0-8309 GCA_041689285.1 Opitutaceae bacterium | reverse complement strand
GCGCGAAGTGCATCGGGATACCCACAGTTTTAGCAACGCGCTGCGCTCTGCACTGCGGGAGGACCCGGATGTGATATTAGTGGGTGAACTTAGGGATCTGGAAACCATTCGTCTGGCCATTTCGGCAGCGGAAACCGGGCATTTGGTGTTTGGCACATTGCACACGAACAGCGCTGCGAAGACGATCGACCGCATTGTTGATGCGTTTCCAGCCACCATGAAGGAGATGATTCGCACCCAACTCGCCTCCTCCGTGCAGGCGGTTATCTCCCAGGTGCTCTGCAAAAAATTGGCGGTGGCCGCATAGCTGGGTATGAGATTATGGTCACGACCACGTCGATCGCGTCACTTATTCGTGACAATAAAACCTTCCGCATTCCGTCCGATATTCAGACCGGGGCCGGCCTCGGCATGATCACGATGGACACCCATTTGATGAGTTTGTTAAATCGGGAACTTATTACGGCGGATGAATGCGTGGAAAAGGCACAGGACCCAACCCTGATGCGTGAAAAACTGACCGGTATGGGCATTCAATTGAAGGTCCTCTGAGTATGGTGTTATCATCGTGTGGTCATGTTCGCGAGTCACAGTCACACGATCCACGCTATCCTGCGGAGCAGCGGGGAAATCGACCCGGACCAATTGACCGCGGCGATGGCTGAACATCAGGCGACGGGGAAGTCATTAGCGGAGCTGGTGTCGGATCTCGGTCTGATGGACCGAGGAAGATTGTTGGCCCATGTTGCGCGGGATTTGCAAAGTGAATTGGTGGATCCACTGCCCGCGACAGTTCCCGTGGCGATCACCTCATTGCTGACCGCTGACCAAGCTCGCACCTATGGCGCATTGCCATTGCGGGTGGATGGAGGGCGCGTGGATTTGGTCGCGATGGATCCTTTCAATCAGCAGGTGGTGGACGATCTTGGTTTTGTGCTGGGTGGTGAAATCCGCTTGTTGGTCGGTGACCCTCAGCGAATCGAAGCCTTGATCGGACAATGTTACGGGCAGGATGATGCCCGACTGGAGGAAGTGCTGGCGGGAATTGCCATTGATGAATTCCGGAGCGATCCAGAGGCGCTATCCTTAAATGATATTGAAGCCATGGCGGGACAGGCGCCCATCATCCGCTTTGTGAATCTGGTGCTGGCCCAGGCGATCAAGGATCACGCCTCGGACATCCACTTCGAGCCCTTCGAGCATGACTTCAAGATTCGCTACCGGATCGACGGAGCCCTTTACGAGATGGCACCGCCCGACCGGGCCCTCGCGCTGCCGATCATATCCCGACTGAAGGTGCTGGCCGATCTCAATATCGCGGAGCGCCGGGTGCCGCAGGATGGGCGCATCAAAATCACGCTCGCAGGTCATGCGGTGGATCTACGGATTTCCACGCTTCCCACTCAGTTTGGTGAGAGCGTCGTGTTGAGGGTGCTGGATCAGGCCAATATCCAACTCGAGATTGCCCAGCTTGGACTTCCGTCTGATGTTCGCAGTGGGTTGGAGGAAATCATTCGCCGCCCGAATGGCATTTTCATCGTCACTGGACCGACCGGTTCAGGCAAGACCACCACGTTGTATAGTGGGCTTCAGGCCATCAATTCATCCGAGTTGAAGTTACTCACAGCAGAAGACCCGGTGGAATATGAAATTGATGGGATTATGCAGCTGCCGATCAATCCCGGCATCGGACTTACCTTTGCCACGGCCTTACGATCCTTTTTACGGCAAGATCCCGATGTCATCATGGTGGGCGAGATTCGTGATCTCGAGACCGCGCAAGTGGCGATCCAAGCATCCCTGACGGGACATCTAGTTTTTTCCACTCTGCATACCAATGACGCAGCCGGCACGGTGACGCGGCTCATCGATATGGGGGTGGAGCCTTTCCTCATCGCCTCGACGTTGGAGGCGGTGCTCGCTCAAAGGCTGGTGCGCCGGAATTGTCCGCACTGCAAGGCGGCCTACGAGCCGCCAGCCAAACTTTTGGAGCATTGGGGTCTAAAACCCGATCCGATGAGCGATCGCACGTTCCACCGGGGTATGGGTTGCAAGCAATGCAATGGCACCGGGTATCTAGGGCGCATCGGACTCTTTGAGTGGTTGCGCCTAACCGAACCGATCCGCGAACTCGTGCTGCGAAAGGCATCAACCCTGATCATCCGTCAGGAAGCGGTGAGGCAAGGCATGCGCACCCTGCGCGATGATGGATTCAGGGCGATCCTTAATGGGCAAACCACGGTGGAGGAAGTTGTCCGCCATACCTGAGTGACTACTTGGTAATGCCTCGTTTCAATTATAACGCCATTGAGCTTGTGACCGGCCGCACGCGGCAAGGCACACTCGATGCTGCCAATCGAGATACCGCAGTCACAGTTCTGAAGTCGCGAGGGCTGGCCCCGACGAAACTGGTTGCACAATCCGAATCAATTCCGCGGCCGCCGGCCAAGCCGGCTGGCGAAAAGCCGACGCGAGCGTGGTGGAACCTGCGGATTGGTCGCGTGCTTTCACGGGCGGCGCTGGCGATATTTACGCGCCAACTGGCCATGCTCGTGCGGGCCGGGATGCCGCTATTACGCGGACTGGAGGTGTTGGGTCGTCAGGAGCGCAATCCCATTTTCCGGGCCGTCCTTGAAAAAATGGCGACACATATTCGCAACGGTGGCACCCTGTCGGAAAGTTTGCGGCAGCACCCGCGGATTTTTGATCACCTGTATGTGAATATGGTGCGCGCGGGTGAGTCAGGCGGCGTGCTCGACGTGGCGCTGGGCCGGCTGGCGAAGTTTCTCGAAAAAAGCCTGCAGGTGCGGGGTCGGATCAAGGCGGCGATGACGTATCCGCTGATTGTCGTGATCGTCGCCTCAGCAATCGTGCTTGGTCTCATGATATTTGTGGTGCCGAAGTTTGAGGCAATCTTCGCTGGCACCTTGAAGGGTCAGGCATTGCCTGCGCTCACCCAGTTTGTGCTCGGGGCAAGTAGTCTGCTCCAGCATCACGCACTCGTCGCAATCATGCTTACGACGATTCTGGTTGGGTTAGTCCAAGTTATCGTCCGCACCCCCGCAGGTGCGCGACGGCTGGATCGCACTAGACTGCGGCTCCCGGTAATTGGTGAGTTGCTGCGGAAAGCAGCAATCGCGCGATTCACCCGGACCTTCGGCACCTTATTGGCCAGCGGGGTGCCGATCCTGCCGGCACTTGCCATCACCGCTGACACCAGTGGCAATGTGCATCTGGCCGATGCCATTCGCCAAGTGCATGATCGCGTCAAGGCAGGGGACGGCGTGGCTGGCCCGCTGCGCGCGACGGATGTGTTTCCCGACATGGTGGCGAGTATGATCGAGGTCGGCGAGGAAACTGGCGCGCTCCCCGATATGTTGAACCGTATCGCGGACACCTATGACGAAGAGGTGGATCGCTCGGTGGACGCACTGACTGCCCTCATTGAACCGCTGATGATTGTGCTCATGGCCGTAATGGTCGGCACCATCGTAATCGCCTTGTTTCTGCCCATTATCCGTATCGTGCAGAGCTTGGGCTAAGCTTGGGCGGGGTCTGTCGGCAGTGGTCGAGTGAGGAGCACGGTGTTCAGTCCAGGGAGGCGTTCGGAAAACTCACCCCGCTCTGGAGCCTGCCGCAGCGCGCGCTGGACCATACCCATCTTGGCGTCGAGGTTGTCGACCATGCTAACGAAGACCGCCTCGGGTGTGGCGGCGTAAACGGCGGCGCCCCATTCGGGTTCGCCTTGATGCGAGAGGATGATGTGCTCAAGGCGCTCCAGGCGATCGGCGTCTAGCCGGGTCATGATGCCGTGTTTGCGGGCGAGTTGGTAGCCGAGGACCACATGGCCCTGCAGGATGCCGCGGCGGCTACGCTTCGTCGCGAGCGTGCCCTCGTATTCGATGGTTTTGCCGGTATCGTGGAGTAGGATGCCGGCCAAGGCGAGGTCCGCGTCCACCTCGGGATAGAGCGGCAGCAACGCTTGGCAGGCGCGGGCCATGCGCACGGTGTGTTCGAGCAGGCCGTGCCGGTAGGCGTGATGCATCGCGACGGCGGCGGGCGCCCACCTGAAGGCTTCGCCGATCTCGTCGAAAACGCCGCGCACGGTCTGGCGGAGATTGGCTTGGCTAATCAATTCGATGAAAGTGTTGAATTCCGTCCACAGTGCACCCGCCTCCTCCGGGGCGGTCTCGACGAGGTTTTCAATCGCGCCGGGCTGCGCGGCGAGTTCCTCCTCCGGCACCACGGTGACGCGGACGGGCTTGGGCGAGAAGCGGCCTTGGTAGAAGTCCACCTTGCCCTCAAACCGCACGACCGCGCCCTCGCCGGCATTTTTCAGCACCTCGAAGGCAGGGCTATCGCCGAAGATCGTGCAACCGAACGAGCCGCCGCGGTCGCCAAACTCGGCGCTCAGGAAGGTGTTGCCGTTGGCGGCGGTCCGGGCTTGCAGTTTTTTAACGACGAGCAGGCTGGTGAACGGCCGACCGTTGGCGGCGGGATCGAAAGCCTTGAGTTCGCGGACTGGGAGAGGAGGGAGGTCAGACATGGGTTTTCACGAGTTGGGTGTAGGCCTTGAAGAACGGATGGTGGACGTCTTGGAGTAGCGCGTAAAACACAGATTCGGCGGGCAGCACGTGCACGCCGGCCCGCGCCAGGGCATCGAGGCAGACGCGGGCATCGTCGGGGCGACGGGCGCCCATTGCATCGGCGAGCAGCGTGACGGTGAGGCCCGCCCGGAGCGCGTCGAGCGCGGTCTGGTAAACGCATACCGGAGTCTCGAGCCCGCAGAGCAGCAGGTGCGTGATGTTGGCGGCTTCCAGCGCTGCCGGCAACGGCGGGTGGGCAAAGGCGGAGAAAGTTTCCTTGGCGTGGACGGGAGCCGACGGGGCAAGGGCGCGCAAAGCGGGGTCGGTGGCACCTAGCTTGGCGGGCACCTGCTCGGTGAAAGCCACCGGGAGACCGATTCCCTGTGCTGCGGCCAAGGCGAAGGCACAGCGCCGCCGCACGGCCTCGCCTTGGGCGATGGTGCGCACAAATACCGGTTGCATATCGATGCAGAGTAACAAGGTCTCAGCGATGGCGGATGCGCTCATGGAAAATAACGCTTCCGAGCCTTCACTTGCACAAAGCGGCGCTCCGGCAGGATGAAAGCGGTCAAATGCCCGCCCATGGCGCAGGCTGTGTCGATGCCGACAGACCACTTGAGCTTGTAGATCTCCGGCCGGGGAGTGTGGCCATAAACCACGAAAGGCGGACCATTCCATAGGTCAGCCCAAGGTAAAGCATCGGGGGAATCCGATCGCTTGCGGGGCTTGCCTTCGTGGTCTATGACTTGGATGCGTGTGACGACCACGGCAGCCTGTTTTTGCCATGGTTCGCCAGGGAGAAAGCCACCATGCACGAAAACTGTATTTAGGTCAGACAGCTCATGGGTGAGTACCATGGCCTCGAGGTAGGCCCAATCATCCGGGCGCAACTTACCGAAGGTATCAAAGTCGCGCTCCTTCACGAAACTTTCGTCCCTAGTGCGCCGATAATTCAGCAGTCGTAACTCATGGTTGCCGAGCAGCGAGATGGCACGGTGCTCCCGTGCAAGGTCGATGACTTTGCAACTATCTGGACCGCGATTTATCAGATCGCCCAGCAGGATAAGCTGGTCATCCGATGTCAGCGCGACGGCGGCGATCAAATCAGCGAATTCCTGATAACAACCGTGGATGTCGCCAATGGCAATGATGCGTCCGTTCATGCGAGCTGAGAAATTTGCTAGCGTCCACCTGAGGTCGAAGTAAATAAGTAAGCTAATGGAATTGAATCTGCAGCCCTCCGCTCACGCTTGCTTTGTTTCTGGTCAGCCTTTTGCAGAAGGTGACCGGGTGGCCAGTTACCTAGTGCGTGGTGCTGCACTGGAGGTCATACGCTACGATTTGCAGGAAAGCGAGTCGGCTAATTTTCAGGCCAAGGGCGCCGTGGCGTGCCGGTGGGTGCATGTCTGCAAACTCCACGCCCGGGAAGAAAATGCTGAACGGACGATGAAACTCACGGCCGACAGTTTGTTTCTCACGCTCGCGGATGCGACCACGGAGCAGACTCCGGAAACTGTGCGGCTGGTGCAGTTTCTAGCGTTGATGCTGGAGCGGAAACGTCTGCTGCGACCCAAAGGTCTTACGAACGATGGGTTACGGCGGATTTATGAGCATGCGAAGACGAAGCAGGTTTACGAGGTGCCGGTCGGAGAACTCGATCCAGCTTTCTTTATAGCGATTCAAGATCAGCTGAGTGTGCTGGTTGGACCGTCCCGGCTCAAACCAGAGGCACCGGCGGTGGTTGAACCGTTGACGACCTGAGTAGCTACGTTTGACGCCCGACACGCAAATCTGCGCTTCAGCGTTAGCTGGACTATAACCGCACCGGCACTCCCTCACCGGCAAGGTAGGTCTTGGCTTGGGTGATGGTGAAAGTGCCGTAGTGAAAAATACTGGCGGCCAGCACTGCACTCGCGTGTCCGCGATCAAGTACTTCGGCCAAGTGGGCAAGAGTGCCGGCGCCACCGGAGGCGATAACGGGCACTTCGACAGCATCACTAACCGCGGCCGTAAGACCAAGATCGTAGCCATCGCGAGTGCCGTCACGGTCCATACTGGTGAGCAGGATTTCCCCGGCGCCGAGTGCGACGGCACGTCGCGCCCAAGCCACGGCGTCGAGCTCGGTGGGGTGGCGTCCGCCATGAGTGTAGACTCGCCAGCTGCGACCGTCGGGTGATCGTTTAGCATCAACCGCGACCACGATGCACTGGTTGCCAAACTTCCTCGCGGCCTCGCTAATAAGTTCGGGATTCTTGATGGCGGCGGTGTTGAGGGATACCTTATCCGCGCCGGCATTCAGCATAGCACGAATGTCCGCCACCGAGCGCAGTCCGCCACCGACAGTCAGCGGCATGAAGCACTGCTCGGCGGTGGCCCGCACCACATCGTGCATGATGGTGCGGTCGTCGCTTGAGGCGGTAATGTCGAGAAAGACCAATTCATCCGCACCTTGCAGATCGTAAGCTTTGGCTGACTCGACGGGGTCGCCGGCGTCACGGAGTTCCTGAAATTTGACGCCCTTGACGACACGCCCGGCGTTGACATCGAGACAGGGAATGATGCGTCGGCTGAGCATGGGATCAGTCAGCCGCCGCCATGCGGTAGCGTAAAACAAGATTTAGCCGGCGACACCTTTCAAACGTGCGTGACGTCTGGTTCAAAACTAACGGCGAGTCGGTAAACTTGGCCCGGACGCATGATGAGCGGATGATCACGGACAAGGTGCTGGAGGTAGTGAATCTTGCCGTAATTGGTGCGGTAGGTCGGGTCGCTGGTGACAACCTCGGTCTCGCGCCATGAGGCTTGAAAATCATCCTTGAGGACACTGCAGCGGTGACCCTGCGGACCCAGCGCGAGTGCCCCGACGACATGGTAGCGCGAATGCGGTGCCGCGATGGCGAGCACATAGCGGAATTTGTCCAGCGTAACCGGCTGCTTCACAGTGTAGGTGAATTCACAACTGACTTGGCTGCCGGTGAAGTTCCATTGCACCTTCACGCTGCCAACGCCCTTGAGGATCTCCTCCTTGGTGTTGATGAGCTCGGGCTGCTCGTAGCGGAAGTAGAAACTGTTGCGCAGACCGAGGCCGGTGACGCAGTTCTTGCCGTAAAACGCCGGGAGCGTGACCTGATCACCGAAGGTGAGTTCGGGCAGCATGATCGGCATGTAAACATTGTTGGGCCAGTCGAAGATACCGGGACAGTGCGGGAAGGGCAGGGCATCGCTGGTAAGCTTGGTGCCTGAGCTGATGAGCGGAATCTGCGCGTGCAGGCCGCTCTCGGCATCACGATAGAGAAACAAGCCCTGCTCCTTGCGGCTGCTCTTGTCGAAAATCACATAGCGCCCGCTGGTGCGCGCCGGCTCAATCTTGGGCTGGCCCGGGGGCATCGCCACCGACTTAGCGAGACGGGACCATTGGCAGAGATAGCGGGCGGCATCAAAATTCGCCATACGGGTGGTATGGTGTGAATAGGCGGTGCGTTCTTCGTCACGAAGATCGAGAAAGCCGTGCTCTTGGTCGAGATAGGTCTGATAAAAGAAAATGAAGAGCCGACGCAGGATGTCGTAGTATTTTATCTTCTGGTCGTCGCCAATCCAGCCATCCCGTAGTCCTTGGAGAATGAGACTAATACAATGCATCTGACCATAGGCCCCCGCCGCGCGACCAAAGGCCCAACCGAGCCCATCGGCGCGGACGAGATCCGGCATCATTTTGATATATTT
>JBDNGL010000080.1:0-10868 GCA_041689285.1 Opitutaceae bacterium | reverse complement strand
GGTCAAATGTTTCCTGAACAGGGCCAGGCTGCCGCCATCATGGCTAGTCCGAAGTTCCGCAGCTTCGCCGAATTCGAAGCTAGCCCCTTCGGAATGGCGCTGCAGGACCCCTCGTTGCAGAAAGGCAAACAGGCTCATTGGGACAGCGTTAGCTATCTCATGAACAACCTCAACACATCAAAACATGACTTAGCCCATTGGTACAAACAGCTCAACGAAGGCCTGCCTTTCGGAGATCTCCCCGTCCATGTCCAAACCATATTCAAGCTTGCCCGCAGCTCCCCTTCCGACGGGGCTGAACTCAAGCTCCACAACTTCACCCCCATCGACCCTGACCATAACTTCGTTTTCATGCCGGAGCGGAGCGCCTCGAACGCGGATATTGAGGCAATCAAGCCCCTCCGCGACAAGGGCCTTCCTATATTCACCTCCAGCGAGGTCAATGCCCACTTCGGACGTGATCCTGTAACCGCGGGCCTCGAGGACGCCTGGGCTGACGTTGGCAAGCTCGTCCGGGGTGATGGGTCGCTCGAGGTGCCAGCTCGCCTCTCCCCCGGCATGTACGAGTCTCCCGCCATGGCCGATCTGGTCTCGACGCAGGGCAAGACCCCCGCCAAAGTGTTCCTTCCGGCCGCCAAGCCCAACATCATCACCAACTCGAACATCGGTAACAAGCCGATTATGCTGAAAAAGACCGAGGGTGGCCCGAAGGAGCTAGCCGCGTTTCAAGCCTCCATGGCCGCTACGCCGGAGGCCAAAATGGGCGAAGTGCCCTCGCTGGCACAGTTCCTCAAAGCTGATCTGGCGAAAAAGGCTCCGCCCGCAGCGCCCTTGGCCCCAGGAATGAGCCTGGGCGGCGACCTGAAAATGCAGTTCAACGTGCCGACGCTCTCCGCTCCGGCCAAATCAGGCTGGACCAAGCCCAAAAACGTGTCCCCCGCCGAAGCCACGGCCTTGTCCCAGATCCTCCCCCCGGCGGCAACATCGCCTGGCTCCGCCATGCCCCCGAACCTGGCCTCTCCCGAGTCCGCGGCCATTCTCGCGCAAATCAAGGCCGCTAACCCGCACCTGGGCGATGCTAAGGTCGATGCCCTGTGGAATGATGTGCACGCGAAGCTGGTTCCGCCGGCACTGGCCAAGACGCCTACCCCTCACAGTACATCCCTCCCCACCCCAAAGGTACCTCCCCCATCTGCGCCCGCTCCCCTGGCCGTACCCAAGCTAGCCCACCCCGGACCTTTTCTGGCCTCGAACTGGCCCAGTTCCTCCGCCATGGTAAAAATCGGGGACAAGCCGTCGGGTACCTTTCCTGGTGGGGTGTATAAAGACCCTAACGGCGAGAGCTATATGCTTAAAACGCTCCCCTCCGAGGAGCATGTACGCAATGAGGTTCTTGCCGCCCAACTTTACCAAGTCGCGGGTATGAGCACCGTCCAAAACTCTGCCATTCTGCACAACGGGCAGCCGTCGCTTCGATCCCCTTTGCTTAATATTACCGCGGCAACAGTTGAGGACGCTCGTAATTCGCTAAGCTTCCGCCGAGGAATGTTGCTCGATGCCTGGCTTGCCAATTGGGATGTATTGGGAATGAATGCGGACAATATTGCCTGGAACGAAGGGATTCTCACTCGCATGGACCTTGGTGGCGCCTTGCAGTTCCGCGCGCAGGGTGCAAAAAAGACCTCAGCTCAGTTTGGCCCTATAGTGACGGAGTTGGAGGGTTTTGGGAATTCTGCCGTCAACCCTATTACCTCGAAAGTGTGGGCAAATCAAACGGCAAGCTCTTACGAAAAGGGGCAATTCATGCTCGAAGGAGTTTACCCGGGGGATATTAAAGCCATAATATCCGAGCACGGTCCGATAGACCCCGCTGCGCGAGATGCCCTCTACGATCTCCTCATCCAGCGTCGTCAGTTCATCCTCGACACCCCGTTCAAGGGCGCCCCATGACCGAGCAGCGTGTTGTCTGGGCCCCTCAACCGGGCCCACAGACCGCCCTCCTCCAGTGCCCCATCTTCGAGGTATTCTACGGCGGGGCTCGCGGGGGCGGCAAGACCGACGGTATGATCGGCGACTGGCTGCAACACTCCTCCCTCTATGGCGAGGGGGCTATCGGCATCTTCGTCCGCCGCAACCGCACGCAGTTATCCGAGGTCATTGCCCGCACCAAAACCCTCTTCCGGCCCCTCGGAGCCAAGTACAACGAGACAAAGTCCGAATGGCTCATGCCGTCCGGTGCCCGCCTGCGCTTCGTCTACCTTGAGCGAGATTCCGATGCCGAAAACTACCAAGGACACAACTACACCCGAGTCTACATCGAGGAGGTCACCAACTTCCCGGCTGCAGGACCTATCAACAAGCTCCGGGCGACTCTGCGTTCTGGAACTGGCGTTCCTGTGGGGTTGCGCCTTACTGGAAACCCTGGTGGTCCTGGTCATAATTGGGTTAAGGCTCGTTACATTGACCCCGATCCTCGCGGCTTTAAAATTGTGGCGGAAACGGAGGCCGTAGAGCTTTCCGATGGGCGCTCCGTCACGGTGTCGCTGGAGCGGGTTTTCATCCCCTCCAAGATCCGGGATAACCCCCGGCTCCTCGACGGTCAACCAACCTATCTCCTACAGCTCCGCCAAACAGGCTCCGAAACCCTTGTCCGGGCCTGGCTCAACGGCGATTGGGACATGATCCAGGGAGCCTACTTCGACGATTTCTCCCCTGACCGGCACGTTTACTCCTCCTCTATCGTTCTGCCCAAGCACTGGACCCGTTTCCGGGCGTTCGATTGGGGCTCCGCTAAGCCCTTTGCCGCCGGCTGGTATGCTGTGGCGGACGGTGACTTCGGCGGCTACCCTCGCGGGGCCTTGCTCAAGTACAAGGAGTTCTACGGCTGGAACGGCACACCCAACGTCGGCCTCAAGATGAACGCCACCGCCGTGGGCAAAGCCGTCCGGCTCCGAGACCTCGAGGACGAGAAACAGGGCTTCCACATCTCCTACGGGCTGGCCGACCCCTCGATCTTTGCCGAGGATGGCGGACCCTCGATCGCCGAGTCTATGCTGGCGGGGGGCTGTCAGTGGGCGCGAGCCGACAACAAGCGCATTCCTGGCTGGGAACAAATCCACCTCCGCTTCCAGGCGGACATTCCGCTGCTTTACTTCTCCGAGGCCTGTGAACACACTATCAGGTGTATTTCCTCAGTCCAGCACGACGAAAACAAACCGGAGGACCTAGACACCGAGGGCGAGGATCACATTGTGGATGAGACTCGCTATGCCTGCATGTCCCGCCCTATGCTCACTGATCGGCCCATCGCCAAGCCCTCGCTGGTCTACCCCAAGTCTGTGCAAGAAATGAACTTCAACGAACTCGTTGCCCGCAATCGCAAGAACCGACTCGCAAAGGCTGATGCATGACCGAAAATCCTACCTATCGCAAAGCCCTGGATGACGTGCTCAGCCGGGAGCGGTATCTCAAAAAAGAGTGGCTCGACAAGACCAAAGACATTTACGACATTTACTCCGGCGTGAAGGCGGACGAAACCCCTTTCAACATCCTCTACTCGAACACCGAGATCTTGGTCCCCAACGTGTTCTCCTCCGCGCCGAAGCCTGTCGTCCGGCGTCGCTTTGGTGACATGCGCGCAGATCACGCGGCCCAGGCTGCCGAACGCATGGCAGACTACTCGATGGACACTAACTTGTCCGAGTACCCTGCGTTCGTTGATGCCATCGAAGCCGTCGTCATGGATGCTGCGTTACCGGGGCAAGGCCAAGCCCGAGTCCGTGTCGTCAACAACATCGCCCTGACCGATTACGTCCAGCACGACGCCTTCATTTGGGGTTTTGCCAAGCGCTGGGAGGATGTGCCCTGGGTGGCCTACCGGCACGACAAGACCCTGGAGGACATCTTCCGTGAGTTCAACGTTCCCGAGGAACAGCAGGCCCTCGTCACCAAGCCCAACGAGCACTCCGAAGGCAGCGGCGCCAAGGGCCCGGCCACTGCGGCCTTGTACGAAGTTTGGAACAAATCTGACCGTATGGTGCGCTTCTACTGCGAAGCCTTCCCCGATTGCTTCGTTACCGAGATGGAAGACCCGCTGCACCTTTCGGGCTTCTTCCCCTCGGGCAAACCCCTCCGGCTGCTCGAGACCCCGAACTCGACTCTCCCTCGGCCGATGTACAACCTCTACCGGAAGCAGGCCAACGAACTCAACCTCGTCTCCCAGCGCATCCGCAAAGTAGCCTCGGCTATCCAGGTCCGAGGTATCTATGACGGGTCGCTGCCCGAGCTGGCGCAAATCCTCGAGACGGGGGATGCCGAGAACGCCCTCTTCCCCGCCAACAGTCCTGGCGCACTGTCCCGCGAAGGCGGACTCGACAAGCACATCTGGCTCATGCCTATCGAGAAGCTGGTCACGGTCCTCCAGACCCTTTACCAGGTCCGCGAGCAGATCAAGTCAACCATCTACGAAATCCTTGGCATTGGCGACATTCTGCGGGGAGTCTCCGCTGCCAGCGAGACGGCCTCCGCCCAGCAGATCAAAGACAAGTGGGGTAGCCTTCGCATCAAGAAATCCCGTGAGAAGGTCTCCCGCTTTGTCCGCTGGCACATCCGGGCCATGATCGAACTCTCCGCCGAGCATGTCCCCGAGGAAATCTGGGCCAAGGTCACCGGCCTGCCCTTCCTGCCCTCGCAGCAGGCTGCTCAAATGCCACCCCCGCAGCAAGGCGAGGAGCGTCCCCCGGTCTGGGGCGAGGTCCTGTCCCTGCTCAAGAACGACCTCACCCGCAGCTACACCATCGACATTGAGTCTAACTCCACTGTCGACACTGACGCCACGCAGGACAAGGAAGAAGTCGCTGAGTTCATGAATGCCCTGGGTCAGGCCATGTCCGGGCTCGATGGGCTGGCGCAGCAGGGTCCCGAGGGCATGGAAGCGGCCAAAACCCTCCTGATCGAGTTGTGCAAACGCTTCCGCATGGGCACGGAGCTGGTGTCCAAACTCGGCGCCGTCAAGTCGCAGCCCAAGGGCCCCACGCCGGAGCAGGAAAAGCAGCAACAAGAACTGGATCAGAAGGCACAGGACCTTCAGTCCCAGGAGGACGGCATCAAGCAGTCTGGCGAGCAGATGCAACAGCAGTTCCAGCAGCACAAGGAGCAGCTCCAAGCCATGGCGCAGGGCCTGGCCAAGCAGCAACTCGCTTCCGAGAAGCAGCTCAGCGGGATCAAAATCGCAATGGAGCAGCTGAGCCTCCTGGGCGAACGGATCAAGCTTGAGGAACGCGGGTTGGCCGTGTCCAAGCAGGCTGCCGAAGTCGCCATCCAGAGCAAGGCGGTTGCGCTGCAAAGCAAAGCCGCTACCACGCAATCCAAAGCCTCGTCGTAACCGCTTGGCAAAACAGTCCCCTTCCCCGATAGTGTCCCGATATCCCGTTTATTGAGGCTTGCCTCGAAAGGTGCAGTTTATGCCAATTTCAAATACACCCGTTGCGCCAAACCTGACACACAGCCCTCCGCTGGCCGGGTATAATGTCCTTTCGGGTGAGGACGATCGTCCACAGTCTATCTCTCCCGTGCGGCAAGCAAGTGTGGCGATGATTGACGCCGCTGGCTCCCTGTTGCGCGGGGATAGTTCGTACCTGCGCGGCCCGATGGTCGCTGCCGCCTGGATGACGGTCCCGTCCATCTTCCGCCTGCGCATCACCGGCACTGGCACCGTCACGATTGACGCACGCGATTCACTTGGCAACATCACGACGGCAGTGCATGTTGCTACTGCCACAGCGGCCACTGACCAGATCGAGTTCCCTTACGCTGGAGACGACGCGGTAGAAACCCGCGCCACGCTCACCGGCACAACCACTGCGGAGGTAATCTAAATGAGCGGCTATCCTATTGTCGAACAAACCGTTTTCGGCGGCGAGGACGTTCTTGCGGACGTGCAAAAAGTCGAAGTCCGTGGAAAGTACGCCAGCGTCAGCACGGCCACAACCACGCTAGTCAAGGTTGGTCCCGGCGTTGTTAACAGCATTCGCGCTGTTGGTGGAACGATGGGGGCTGTGACCATCTACGATAACACCGCAGCTTCGGGTACGGTGATCCTGCCAGCAGTGACTCCAGCGCAAAGCCATGTGTTGCTGGAAGATGTGGCATTCGCGACCGGTCTTACCATCGTGACTGCGGCGGCGACGATCTTGGCCATCAGCTACCGGTAAGCATCATGGCACGCACAAACGTTCAAATCGCTGTTGTCAAGTACACCGGCGACGGAGCAACAGAGAGGGAGCTTGATGCCGGCATGGTCATGCTACCTCGCATGGCGCTGATCAAACGCGATAGCTCAGCCAATGCTGAGGCTTCATGGCGTACCGATAGGATGGGCGATCGGGTCGCATACCTTGGTACAACTGCTTCAAATCTCGCGAGCCAGATTACCCAGCTTGAAAATCAAATCATTCTGGGCAGCAGTGCCAACGTCAATGCAAACACAGCAGGCTACTACGGCCTGATCATCGGAGCGCGGAGTGGGGGCAACATCTTCACAGGGCGTTACCGTGGCGCTGGTGCTGGAGATGTACGCAGTGGGCACTTTCCGTTTACGCCAGAAATCGTGGTGGCGCATGTGACCGCCAACGGCATCCAGTCGGGAGTGCTGCGGACTGCGGCTATGACTACAGCCAACAGCCTGCTACTGTCCAACAGCAACCAGGTCGCAACACTCATCACCGCATTGTTGTCTGACGGCATCACCGTGGGCGCACACGATGCTGTGAGCAATGCCAGCCACACCTACGATTACATCGCCATGCGTGGGCTGAAAAACGCCATTGTGTACGGCACATACACTGGCAATGGTGCGAGTCAAAGCGTCGATATTCCCGGCATCGACCTGTCAACCAATGCTGCGATTCTGATCAAGTCGTCAAATCAGACAACCCCGACTCATGCAGTATTCGCCACTTCGACGATGGTAAACACTGACGGGCTGCAAGGTGTTCGGCTGTCATCGTCGGGATATCCAACAGACGGTATTTCTGCAATGACTGCTACGGGCTTGACTCTCGGGCCCAGCACGCAGGTGAACGAGGACGCTCGTGTCTATCACTACGTTGCATTCAAGGCTGGCACCTACAGTGTGCTGCCATCGCGGGCGGCAGCATGAGCGTACGAAATATTAGCTCTCAAGTGGTTGACATTGCTGCGACCGGATGCCCTTATGAGCTTGATGACGGGCGCTTGATTACTTGCTACAAAGGCAGTACCCCAACCTTTTACGGCCGTATCGCAGTTGCGTCACCCCCGTTTACCACGTTCACTGACTTGGCTGTTGATACTGGTGTCGCTCAGATCGGGCGGTACTTCTACCGGGCCAGCAACGGGAATATGTTTTTCTCCACTGCTCGGGACGACTTCTTTGGCCGAATCTTCCGCTCGACAGACGGCGGCAACACCTGGGCACAGGTCCATCAAGGCATAGGTGGCGACCAAATCTGGCACATCTGCGAAAACAGCAGTGGGGACTTGTTTGCCAATGACTACGGCCAGGTCAGCAACACAGGGGTGGTGGGAAAACACGTCTACAAGTCTACCGATGGTGGCGCAACTTGGTCCACCTGGCTGACAGTCCCGCAGACGGTTTCCGGTCTGGACAACATCATCCACGTTCACGGTATCTATTGCGACAGTAATGACAACATGCTGGTTTCGTTCGGCGAATGGTTTACGAATCGGCAGACTGGCGCAACAGCAACATGGTCAGGCGGCGTGGCTACGATCACCAGTGTCGGGCACAAAGCCATCGCAGGGGGAGTTGTTCGGCACACGCTGTTCAGCGCCGCAGGATACAACAGCGAGCGACTGACAATCGCGTCTGTGCCATCCGCGAATACATACACCGTGGCCATCGCTGCTGATCCTGGCGGCTCTGCTACCGGAGGTCAGATCGAGCCGCAGTTTTACAACGGATCAACAAGGCTCATCACGGATAACGGCGCGTCTGGAACTATCGGCAATGTCATCAGTTACGACGGCAACGGCTGGCTGAAAATGCTTGAGGCAGCCAACGGCAATCTGGCATTTGGGTGGGACATGGGAGGCGGCGTAGTACCTGTTATGACAGATGCAGCAAGTACTCTGTCGACCCGGCAGTTTCGCGGCCACTACGAACTGGAGCGAGTGTTAGGAGGCTTCGCGTTCGACGGTTGTGTCGGGCGTGACGGTGTGTTGTATCTGCTGATGGTCTACAGCACAGTGACAAGTTGCGTGTACGCAAGTCCTGATGATGGGGTGACGTGGATTGCTCTGGACTTAGGGCTTGCCACCGCATACGACGCTACGAATATCACCTGCAACCCAGCAGGGCCGAGTGGCCGACTGTTTATTTCCGGCAATGGTGGCAACAACATCAAGAGCATCCCGGACTTTACGCGAGCGCAACTGCGCGAGCGGATAGCTGTTTGATTCCCATCCCCTGCCGGTACACTCTAAAACCCAAATGCCATACTACGACTTCCGCTGCGACACATGCGGAGAGACCTCTCCCCACTTCCGCAAAGTCGAACAGCGGAACATCCCACAGTACTGCTGCGGGGCGGAGGCTGTTCGGGTTATCTCCGCCCCCGTCATCCGCGCGGAAATCTCCTCCTATGTCAGCCCAGCCTCGGGCCGCGTCATCAACTCGCGTGTCCAGCAGCGCGACGACCTAGCCCGGGAGGGCTGTGTCCTGAACGAACCGGGATTCAAGTCCGACATTGCCCGGCACGCTGCCGTGCTCAAAGAGCGCAACCTTGCCAAAATAGACGCATCGGTGGATAAGATGGCCGCCGCAATGCATTCCTCTAACCTCATCTAAGGAGACCCCTCATGCCTGGACCTGCTGACGAATTCGAAGCCACCGGCGGCGTTAACCCTGCTGCTTTTGCTGCTGACATTTTCCCACCTTCGGACGCTGGCGAGACCCGTGAAGGACCTGCTGAGGCCGTCTCCTCCCCGGCATCTGCCTCACCCTTGCCAGCGTCCACCCCTGCACCTGAGGGCATTGCCCAGGAAGCCTGGGACGCTCTGCCCAAGGCCTGGAAGCGCGAAATGGAGGGGGACTACAAGACCCTTTCCCCCCAAGTCCGCAAGTACATCCACGAGCGGGAGCAGCAGGTCACCCAGGGTATTAGCGGCTATCGCTCCGGCGCCGAGAACTGGAACAAGGTTCTGACGCCCTTCCAGGAAGTCCTCAAGGAGTACCCCAACGCTAACCCGTTGGAAATCCTCTCCACCCTTGCGGCCAACCACATCCAGATGATCAAGGCCTCTCCCGAGGAGCGCCGGACTCACGCGATGGCGCTGGCTCGTGGCTACGGCGTGGACCTGACCCCGTCGCAGGCTGCCCAGGTCGCAGCAGCCGGTCCCGCCGGGGCTGTCCCTACCGAGGGCTTCACCCAGGGTCAACTCGCCGAACTCCAGCGTATGCTCGGCCCTGTGCTCGCTCCGGTGCGCCAGACCACGGAGTTCGTCAACAAGCAAATCGCGGACGCTGCCACCAAGGAAGTTGACAAATTCTTCAGCGACCCCAAGAATGAGTTTGTGAATGAGGTTGCTGACGACATTCTGCAACTCATGCAACAGGGCCGGACTAACGATCTGGCCGAGGCCTACCAAATGGCGGTGCTGCGTAATCCTGAAGTCAAAGCTCGATATTTCGAAGCTATGGCCAAGGCCTCCGCCCCCGCCGCTTCAAAGGCCTCGAAGCTGCCAAACGTGAAATCATCGGCAACACCGGCCAGCCCCTCTAAACCAGGGTCTATTGATGACACGATCAACAGTGTTATAGCAAAGCACTACAACTGATCCTACTCTGAAAGGCCTTCGCCATGCCATCTCCTAACGCAGTCTTCACGGAACTGGTCTCAACCACGTTCCGCAACCATCGCAAAGAAGTGATGGACAACGTCTCCAAGCACAACGCCCTCTACCGCATGATCGCTGAGGGCGGTCGGTCGCGCACGGAAGACGGTGGAACCTCCATCGCCATCCCGCTCGAGTATGCTTCGAACGGCACCTACCAGCGCTACAGCGGACTCGACCTGCTGAACATTGCGCAGTCGGACGTTATCTCGGGGGCGGAATACCAGTGGCGCAACATTGCGATTCACGTGGTCGCCTCCGGCAACGACCTGCGCATCAACAACGGTGCCTCGAAGATCGCCTCCCTGGCCAAGTCCCGCATCCGCAACGCTATCAACACCTTCGGAAACAACTTTTCCGCAGACATGTATGGCGACGGTTCGCTGACCAACCAGATCGGCGGGCTGCAGTTGCTGGTCTCGGACACCGGCCTTGGCACTGTCGGCGGCATCGTCTCGGCAGACTTTCCGTTCTGGGCAAGCAAGGTGCAGTCGGCTGCGGCTCCCCTGCAAGGTGGCGGCGCGATCACCCCCTCGGCAGTGGCCGGCATCATGGAATCCCTGATGCTGCCGTTGTACCTCGAGACCACTCGCAACAACGACCAAGTTGACCTGATCGTGGCCTCCAACGACTACTTTGCTTTCTACGAGCAGGGCCTGTCGAGCCAGAAGCAGTACATGGATTCGAGCAGCGCGGCTGCCGGGTTCTCTGCCCTGCGCTACAAGAAAGCCAAGGTCATCTTCGACGGTAACTCGGGCATGCCTGCCAGCCGGATGTACTTCCTGAACACGAAGAACATCGAGGTCGTGGCTCACACCGACGCCAACCTCACCGTGATCGGTGACGAGACCGAGGGCCTGCGCCCGATCAACCAGGATGCCGCAGTGATCCCGCTGCTGTGGATGGGCAACATGACTTGCTCCAATCGCTCCCTGCAGGGCGTGCTGAAGCCGTAACCGGCCCGGACACTACCC
>JBDNGL010000079.1:0-41643 GCA_041689285.1 Opitutaceae bacterium | reverse complement strand
CTGCGCGTATATCAACGACCCCCCTTATGACCGGCCCGGCACGCCCTATGGCGCCGGCACGGAAATTTTCACCCACATGGCCAAGTCCGGCGCCGACTTCATGCTCTGGGGCGGCGACAACCTTTATTTGCGCGAGTCCGATTGGTCCTCCGAGAGCAGCATCTGGTATCGTTACCGGCAGGATCGCACCACCGCGGACCTCCAACCGCTCCTTGCCGCCATGGCGCACTATGCGACATGGGACGACCATGATTTCGGCCCCAATAACTCGAACGCCGGCTTTGAGCTGAAGGACGCAACTCTCGCCGCCTTCAAAGCCTACTTCGGCAACCGCACCTGGGGCGAGCCCGACAATCCCGGCATTTATGGTAAGTTCCAGTGGGGCGACGCGGCGTTCTTCATTATGGATAACCGCTACCATCGCGACGAATCCGAGACCAACGCCGAAGCCTTCCCGGAAAAATCCCAATACGGCGCCAAGCAAATGGCCTGGCTGCGGCAAAATCTCCTGAGCATGCTCGAGGGTAACAACCGTCGCCATTCACCCATCCGCTTCATTGTGACCGGGGGCCAGTTTCTTTCGGAACGCCTGTATCCCGATTCGGAAGATCACCATCGCTACCAGCGCGAGCGGCAGGAGATCCTCGACCTCATCCGCACCCACCGCATTCCGGGCGTCATCATTTTGAGCGGCGACGTGCACTACACCGAACTCGTGCGCCGCGACGACCTACTGCCCTACCCGCTCTACGAGCTCACCAGTTCCCCACTCACCAGCGGGGCTTTCTCCCGCACCCTCGGACCCGTCCAAGGCCGTATCGAGGGCACCGCCGTGCAGGCTCAGAATTACTGCCAGGTTGCCATAACCGGTCCCGCCGACGCACGCGTCATCACCATCACCTGTTTCAGCAAATCCGGCGAACAACTCTGGCAGCAGGTGATTCAGGCCAATGACCTCCGCTGGTCAGAAACCACCCCGGAAGCCTGAGCTGGCTTACGGGAGCTGCTTTAGGCCGTGCACTGCGCGGCATTCTGCCCTAATCATTTCCCATGAAATCTCGCAAAGACATCGTCGAAAACTGGCTGCCCCGCTACACCGGCGTGCCGCTGGACCAGTTCGGCGATTACATCCTGCTCACCAACTTCGACCGCTACGTGAAACTCTTCGCGCAGTGGCACCGCGTGCCAGTCAAGGGTAAGGACAAGCCCATGCCCAGCGCCACGGCCGGCGAGATCACCATCATCAACTTCGGTATGGGCAGCGCCACCGCCGCCACGGTTATGGACCTACTCAGCGCCATCAACCCAAAGGCTGCGCTCTTCCTTGGCAAATGCGGCGGACTCAAACATCGCGCAGCGATTGGCGATCTCATCCTCCCCATCGCCGCCATTCGCGGCGAGGGCACGAGCAACGACTACTTCCCGCCCGAGGTCCCGGCCCTGCCCTCCTTCGCTCTGCAAAAGGCCATCTCGACCACGATCCGCGATCATGCCCGCGATTACTGGACCGGCACAGTTTACACCACCAACCGGCGCGTCTGGGAGCACGACGAGAAATTCAAAAAATACCTCAAAAAAATCCGTGCCCTGGCCATCGACATGGAGACCGCCACCATCTTCATGACCGGATTTTTCAACGAAACTCCCACCGGTGCGCTCCTGCTCGTGTCCGACCAGCCCATGACACCCGACGGCATCAAGACCGGCGAGAGCGACCAGAAAGTGGATGAGAACTACGTGGCCGACCACCTACGCATCGGCATCGATTCCCTGAAGCAGCTCATCAACAAGGGCCTCACGGTAAAGCATCTGCAATTCTGAGCCCGCAGCCGTGCCCGGTGCCTCACCCCCGCACGGTCGGGTGCGCCTGCAGCCGGTAGCGGCGCGGGCTGATGCCGAAACGCTTCCGGAACAGCGCGTAGAAATGCGAGAGATTGTTCAGCCCGCAATCGAGCGCGATGTCCAGAATCGGCCGCGCGGTCTCCGAGAGTTGGCGCGCGCTGTAGTCCAGCCGCGCGGCATTCACGATGTTGGTGGGCGTTTGCTTCAGCCAGCGCACGGCGGCGCGCGCCACATGCGACGGACTGCGGCCGGCCAGTCGGGCAAAAGCCGGCGTGCCCGCGACAAAATGCTCGGGCCGTGCAATCTCGCGGCAGGCCCGCGCCAGCCATTCGGGCACCGGCTCGGTCGGGCGCACCCACGTTCGCAGCAGTTGCGGCAGCGACATCAGAAGTCCGTTCAACAGCACCCGCGGTCGCCCCGGTGCCGCCAGCCGCTCGGCCCAGCGGGTCAAAACCGCCTGCGCCGGCGATTCTAACGCCCAGCCCTCACGCCGCGCCGCGGATGCTTCGAACCAGTCGCCTTCCTCCGCATAATAGCGGCGGCGGACCTCCGCCCAGTTCCGGCTCGGGAAGGCTAGGTTGCAGATCAGCAGGGGCGCGCCGGCGGCACCCGTCACCCGGTGTTTATCCGCCGGCCGCACCAGATAAAGTCGGCCGGCCCGCAAGGGGGTCACCTGGCCGTTGAGCAACAGCTCGCCCTGCCCCTGTGTCACCCAGAACAATTCGTGGAAATCATGGTCGTGATATTTCGCCGCATTGCCGGCCGTGATCTCCGTCCGTGCAAAGTGGTAGCTCTCCCCGGCGCGCACGAAATCCGCGAGATTAAAACGGACACAGGTCAGGCGCATAAAGGCAACGAAACACAATTAATTGCGCTTTTATAGCAAGATTTCCCTCAAAAAAGGTGATATAACATAAAGCACCATGGTTGCCTCCACCTCCACCCCATCGACCGCGCATCACCGCCTCACTCCTCCGCAAGTCGCGATCTTCCGTCAGGAAGGTTATCACATCTTCCGGCAACCGGTCTTCCCGCAGGCCAAATTCGACAAACTCAAAAACTGCTTCGAAGACATTCTCGACAACCTCGACACCGACGTGCGGCCCGAGTCAATGGACGTGCCCCACTTCCAGCACCCGCAACTGTTCGAGTGGCTTTTTGCCGACGAGATCCTAGACCTCGTCGAGCCCATCCTCGGCCCCGATATCGCGCTCTTCGCCAGTCATTTCATCTGCAAACCAAAGGGCAACGGCCAACGCGTGCCGTGGCACGAGGACTCCCACTATTGGCAGACGATGATCACACCCATGGAGGTCGTCACTGTTTGGCTGGCCATCGATCCCTCAACCACGGTCAACGGGTGCATGAACGTGATCCCGCGCACACACAACACCGGTAAGCAGGGCTTCTCCGACTACGACGATCTCAAGCCCGGCGAAGCCGTCTTCAACGACGAGATCAAGGCCGCGCAGCGCGATCCGAGCAAGGCCGTCGCCATCGAGCTCGAGCCCAACCAGTGCAGCCTCCACGACGGCCGTATCATCCACGGCAGCGCCCCCAACACGAGTAACATCCGTCGTTGCGGTTACACGATGCGCTACATCAGCACCAAGGTGCGCCAACACCACGAAAAGATCGGCCAGTGGCATCACCTCTATCTCGCCCGCGGCAAGGATCACGCCGGCAATGTTTACGGCGATCCCACCAAGGCTTACGCCGAACTGGCTCGCTTCCGCGCCAAGCACGGCAAAAACGGGCACTGAGGTTGCCCTATTCAGTTTGGCTTTCTCACAGGGCACGAGCCTGCCCGCGCGCGATGGCGAAACAAGGCCTGCGCTCAGCAAAGTATGGGGATGCCCGCCGCGCCCAAGAACTCTCCGCCTACCTCAGGTGAGTGCCCGGGCTCGCCGATGCTGACGGCATCGCTCTCGCAAAAACCTTCACCCAACGCTGGACGAACTCGAACAGCGGCTCACTCCCCCACCTCGAACGCGAAGGGCGCGAAGACCTCGCGGCCGTCGAGGTTGACTTGGCTCCAGATCACGTAGTGGCCGGGCTTAGGGAAGGTCACTTGAAACGTCAACACCGGTCGTACAGAGTCGGGCAGCTGACTCAGATCAATCTCATTGGGATGGAGGTGGGCAAAGCCGCTGCGGGCTTCGTCAAATGCGACGAGGTGCGCAAAGGCGTCCATCACCGGCTCGAGCGGCACCGGCCCGCCATCGGGCTTGGTGATGGCAAAGCTCAATTGGGCAGTTTGACCCACACGGATCGGCTCACTGTCCGATGACAGGCTGAAGCGATAACCCTCGCGCTCCGACTCCCAATCGGCTGCGTGCCGCATGGTGAGACTCACCCCGGGCGCACGTTCCGACCCCACCGGCAGATCCGCCGAAGCATAGAGCCCGCGCATGGTCGCGGCAGGGGTGAAATCAGCGAACACCCGGTAGAGCCCACTACCTTGGGGCGTGTAGCTAAAGACCCACTCACCGTCGCGTTCACCCGGTTCGGGATGCACATGTTGATAATCCTTCAGCCAAGGATCGATAATCAGCAGGTGCAGTTTACGGGTGTGCTTGACGATGAGATCGCGCGGGCCGATGGATTTTCCGGCAGAGGTCCGCAAGGTAATCTTGATTTCCACCGGCTCGCCTGGTTGCACTTCCTGGGCCGTCGCCAGTGTCATGACCACCGGCGAGCGCACCGCGACAACCGGGATGAACTGCGGATTGCTGGGATCGCAGAACTCAATGACATTGCCGCCCGTCACGCGAAAATCCATGTGATTGAGATTTGTGCCCGTCGGCAAAAACCGCATGCCCAGATAAAGCGCCGCCGCCCCGAGGGTGATGAGGCCGATCTGCCGCCATTGGACGGCTACGGAATTGGGCGTGGCTGTGCTCATTGGCGGCGCATTTTAGCAATGAAGTCGCGTGGCTCCCAGTTGCTGCCGTCGAAACGGTGGATGATGCGACCCTGTTCGTTGATCAGGATAGTTGCCAGTGTGTGGTTGATGATGGGGCCTTGAAGTTCGGTGAGCACGCCAAACTGTGCCAGCAGGTCCTTGATCGCGCTTTCCGGACCCGTCAGGAAGGAAAAGTTACCGAGGTCGATCCCCCGGACGTCGGCATATTCCTTGAGCACACCGGGAGTGTCGTAAACCGGATCAAGTGTGATGGACACGAGCTCGAGATTACTGATTTCCGCCGCTTGCGCCAGCCGTTGGGTCTCCATCATTTTCTGGGTCGCGGCCGGGCACATCGTGGCCACCGGGCAGCGCGTGAAAATGAAGTTCAGCATGATCTGCTTGCCGCGGAAACGCATACTTTGCACCACGGCCCCACTCTGGTCATAGAGGGCGAAATCCGGCAAATTTTCACCAACTTCGCGGTAGGCGTGGCGGCCGCGAATCGCCGTGTCCTGCCGGAGGGCATTGGTCCCGGCGGCGACTGCGGCGACGGTCATGCGGTCGTCGGGCCAGATTTTCTCCAAGCGGAAATCGCCGGTATCGCTGGGGATCATCTCCGCGCGGATCAGTTGGCCAGGGCGGGCGTTGGCCACATCGCCGGCCGAGACGATGAACTCCATCACCATCTCGGGCATGTAGCCGGCAATCTCGTCGTGGCGCACAATCAGGATATTCCGCTCGGCATCGACATCCAGAATCTCACCCGTGAGCGGGTAGCGTAGCTCCGCCGGCCCGGTGACTTCAGTCGTCTCGACGATATCTTTGCGCCCACAACCAGCCGCCAGCAACGCGGCGAGGCTCAAGGCGAAGGCATAAGATTTCATACCACTACGCATTCGCCGACGGATAAGTTTGTCAAAGGGTTTGCGACAAATAGCGAGAACGCTTCTATAACCCAGTTCTCCTGCTCATGTCCACCTCTACCAATCGCAACTCCGCCTATAAACCCGCACTCGCTTGGTTTGCAACCACGGGGAGCATCTGGGTCTTCGTGCTGGTGACCCTAGGGGCCTTCACCACGAGCATCGGTGCCGGCATGGCCTTTCCCGACTGGCCGCTCTCGCACGGCTCCATCAACCCTGAAGGTTGGCTGGAGGATCTCGCCATGTTCGCCGAACATTCGCACCGACTCACCGGCGCGGTGATGGGGCTCATCACCATCGGCCTCGCCGTCTGGCTCTGGCGTAAGGAATCACGCCGCTGGCTGCGCAACCTCGGTTGGAGCGCCCTCGCCATCGTCATCATTCAAGGATTGATCGGCGGTAAACGGGTATTGCTGGATTCGCTAGCGGTGCCGGGTTTCGAGATGACCCTCGGCCAGATGCTACGCATCCCACACGGGATTCTCGCCCACCTTTACGTGTGTGTGCTGATTGCCATCGCGGTCTCGCTCTCCCGTTCTTGGCTAGTGAATAAAATCCCCGTCGCCAGGCCCCTGCGCCGGCTGGGCCTGCTCGCCTGCCTGTTGCTTGTCGTCCAACTCGTCATCGGCGCCACCATGCGGCACAACTCCGCCGGGCTGGCCATCCCAACCTTCCCCTACTCCACCTCCGAGGGCGGCTGGTTGCCGGCACACTGGAATTTTCGTGTGAACATCCATTTCGCCCACCGCGCGATGGCGGTGGTGCTGACCGTGGTGTTAGTTTGGTTTGCCGCTAAAATCTGGCGCGATTCAGGTTCGTCGCTAATATTGCGCTGCGGGGCCTCGTTGCTCGCGGCCCTGCTCACACTCCAGATTCTGTTGGGCGCCCATGTCATCTGGCAATTGCGCGAACCCCATGTGACCACCGGTCACGTCGTGGTCGGCGCCATGCTGCTCGCCACCACGTTTTGGCTGACCTGGCTCGCCCATCGCGACATCATTGAAGGCAACCGGACCACCGCATGACCGGATCGCCGCTCAAAGCCTCGTTTGGGGACTATCTCGCGCTGACCAAACCGCGCCTGAGCCTCCTGTCGGTCATCACCGCCCTAGTCGGTTACGCGGCTGGCCGACCACCATTCATCTTGGGGGAATTACTGGGAGTGATCATCGGCACCTCACTGGCCGCCGGCGGCGTCGCGGCCCTCAACCAATGGATGGAGCACGACACCGACGCGCAAATGAAGCGGACGGCGGACCGACCCATACCGGCCGGCCGCGTGCCCACCGGCTCGGCCTTCGTGCTTGGCGGTGTGATGTGTTCGGCCGCCCTCGGGATTATTTTCGTCAAGGTAAACGGGCTTGCCGCCTTTTTCACTCTGCTGACGATTTTCTCCTACCTCGGCTGGTATACTCCGGCGAAGCGCTGGTCGCGTTGGAGCACGGAGATCGGTGCGCTGGCCGGCGCTTTTCCGCCCCTGATTGGCTGGGCAGCGGCGGAAGGCCGCATCTCGGCGCTCGGCTGGATCCTGTTTGGCATGCTCTTTTTCTGGCAGATGCCTCACTTCATGGCCATCGCGTGGACCTATCGGCGAGATTACGCCGCCGTGCACTTCCCGATGCTGCCGGTGCGTGACGAAGCCGGCGGCTGGGTCGCCGGCTGGTCTTTCGTCAATGCCATTGCCCTCGTGGTGGTGAGCGTGCTGCCCACGGTGTTGGGCTTGGCTAGTTTTTGGTATCTCGCCGTCGCGATACCGGGCGGTGTTTGGTTTCTGTGGCGCGCCGCGCAATTCATGCGCCCGGCTGACCGGGATGGTGCCGCCCGGCGCCTTTTCCTCGCCTCCCTCGCCTACCTCCCGCTCGTGCTCGGTGCCCTCGTCGCCGACCGTGTGCTATTTTACTGACCCACCTCCATCCAATGAATGTCCAAGACATCCCGACCCTGAATGCGGCCCTTAACTCACTCGCCACCCTCCTGATGACCGCCGGGTTCATCTTCATCAAGACCGGCCGCAAGGAGGCCCATCGCGCCGCCATGCTGAGCGCCGGGGCGGTGTCGGCCGTATTCCTCATTGGCTACGTGACGCACAAAATCCTCGTAAAGGGAGTTCACACGGCATTTGGCGGCGAAGGCCCCATCCGCACGGTGTATTACACGATGCTCATCACGCACATTATCTTGGCGATCGCCATCGCCTACCTCGTGCCCCGGACATTCTGGCTGGCCATCAAGGGGGACTTCGCTCGCCACAAGGCATGGGCGCGCTGGACCTTCCCCATCTGGTATTATGTCTCCGTGACCGGGGTGCTGGTATATTTCTTCCTCTACCAGTGGTGGCCAGCGCAATAAAAAGGCCGGGCACATGGCCCGGCCTAGTGAATTTGAATCGCGGCTAATTATTTAACCGTAATCACGCCCTTCATACCCATTTGATAATGGGCGGGAAAACTGCAAACATACTGATATTCGCCGGGGGCATCGAACTTAAGAACGATGCTGTCAGACTGTCTCGGCCCGAGCAATTTGGTATAGGCGATGATTTGATCAGTATAAGCCGCCGGGATGTATTCAGTGGCGACCGCCGCCGCCGCCGCGACCGCAAAGGCTTTCGTATCGGTGCCGGGTTTCAACACGACCAGATTGTGACCCATCGCTTGCTTGGGCATGCTGCCGATGTTGTTCAGGAAAACCCGGACTTCCTCGCCGACAGCCAGTTCGATGGCAACGACGTTGAATTTCATGGCATCGTTGCCGGTGATTTCGATGGTGCGCGGACCGGTTTGCGGGGCAGCCGCAACGGGCGCAACGGCCTGCTCCGGTTTGGAGCATCCGGCAAGGATAAGGACCGCGAGAGCGGTGAGGGAGAAGAAACGGGTTTTCATGACGTTCATAAGCTACAACGCTGCATCCGAAACGCAATGAGCGGCACTTGTCGCCGGGCCAATTAGCCTTCCCGCTAATGCTTAAGGTATTGAAATTAATACATAGCCGGCGTGGTTGCAGTCTGCCGCGGCAAATCCGAACTGTTCACGGAATATGGCTTGAAATGCCAAGACGTTCGCGAACTCTCTCCCGGGTTGGCGTCCGTCGCCCGCACACAAAATATCTGCCAGCACCCATGCGTCTGCCCTCCCTTCCTTCCTTCCTCGTCCGCTGCGGCCATACCGCCCTCGTCTTGGGTGGCCTCGCGCTACTCAGTGGTTGGAAACTCAACTTCTGGCAAATGGACGGCCACCAGACCACCATGGTCACCGCTGGCCCGGTCGCTGAATCCCAACTAGGTGTGTTTTACGTGACCGTCTGGGTGACGATGGCGATCTTCATCCTCGTCGGCGCGGTGCTCGCCTATGCTACCTTCAAGTTCAAGGCCAAGAGCGCAGCCGATGAGCACGCCGAGCCGCCGCCCCAAGGCCACGGCAACCCACTCATTGAACTCAGCCTGATCGGTCTGTCGATCTTTGCCCTCGTCATCATCGCGGTGCCCACCCTCAAGGCTATCTGGTTCACTTATGAGCCGCCGGCGGAACAGCGGGAGAACATCTACGAAATCAATGCCATCGGCTATCAATGGTGGTTCAAGTTCGAGTATCCCAACGAGCAGATTGACGGCGCTGGCACCTTGGTCACAGGCAACGAACTCGTGATCCCGGCCGGGCGGCCAGTGGTGATCAATCTCCGCACCGTTGACGTCATTCACTCTTTCTGGGTGCCGAAACTCGCCGGCAAGGTGGATATGATCCCCAACCGTGGCAACCACCTCTGGCTGCAGGCCGATGAGCCCGGCTATTTCTGGGGCCAGTGCGCCGAATTTTGTGGTGATTCCCATGCCCTGATGCGTTTCCGCGTCATTGCCCTTGCCACGGAAGACTTCGCCGACTGGCTGGTCACCCAAAAAGCCCCGGCCCGCACGGTCACTGCCGCGGCCACCACCACCGAACTCCCCAAGGCGCAGTTCGCCTCTTACCGACGTAACCAGTATGGCTTCAGCGACAAGTGGGACGTCAACGCTGACGTGTCGCCCCTCGAACACTGGCGCCAGCAGCAATTCCCCGCCAAGGACGAAAACCCCGCCCTGATCGCCGAGGGCCGCCGCCTTTTCGTCGAGAAGACCTGTGCCGGTTGTCATACCGTGCGTGGCCACGAAGGCCTTGGCATCACCGGTCCCGACCTCACACACATGGGCTCACGCAGCACGATCGCCGCTGGGCTCTTAGAAAACAACGCCGAGCAGATGGCCCGCTGGCTCAAACATCCTGACATCGTGAAGCCGGGCAACCGGATGTATAGCACCGGGTATGTTGCGAACAATGTGCAGTTAAACGACGCTGAGGTGAACGCCCTCGTCGCCTACCTCAAAAGTCTTAAATAATCATGTCTATCGACGCATCGGTTAAAACTCATTTCACCGGCACCGAAGCCCCCGCGCCCACCCGGGCTGCGGTCTTCTGGCGCCCCACGGCCAAGACCGGCTTTGTCAGTTGGTTCACCACCGTGGACCACAAGAAGATCGGCTTCCTCTACGGGATATTTGCGCTGTTGTTCTTCCTCGTCGGCGGCTTTGAGGCCTTGCTCATTCGCATTCAGCTCGCGGTGCCCAATAACGACTTCCTCACAGCGCAGCGTTATAACGAACTCTTCACGATGCACGGCACGACGATGATTTTCCTCGCCGTCATGCCGCTCTCGGCTGCTTTTTTCAATTACATGATGCCGTTGCAGATCGGCGCGCGTGACGTGGCCTTCCCCCGGCTCAACGCCTTCTCGCTCTGGACCTTTGTCGCCGGTGCCATCGTCCTCAATCTCGGTTGGTTCATGCCGGACGGCGCCCCGGATGTCGGCTGGTTTGGCTACGCCCCGCTCACCTCGAAACAATTTAATCCCGACCACTCGGTTGATACTTGGGTCATGGGTCTGCAACTCCTCGGCGTCTCTTCCATCGCAGCTTCACTCAATTTCATTGTCACCATTATCAACCTGCGCGCACCCGGCATGACGATGATGCGCCTGCCGGTCTTCACTTGGATGACCTTGTTCACCGCCTTCCTGATCGTGCTGGCCTTCCCCGCGATCACCATTGCGCTGATCGGGGTCATGATGGACCGCCTGTTCGGCACGAGTTTCTTCGAGGTTTCCAACGGCGGCATGCCCATCCTCTGGCAGCACCTTTTCTGGATCTTCGGCCACCCCGAGGTTTACATCCTGATCTTGCCCGCCATGGGCATCATTTCGGAAATCCTGCCCACTTTCTCGCGCAAGCCGCTCTTCGGCTACCCGATCGTCGTCTTCTCCGGCGCCACCATCGGCTTCCTCGGTTTCACGGTCTGGAGCCACCACATGTTCACCACCGGCATGGGCACCGTCGCCACGGCGGCTTTCGCCCTCGCCACGATGGCCATCGCGGTGCCGACCGGCGTGAAGATTTTCAACTGGATCGGCACCCTCTGGGGCGGCCATCTGATGATGCGCACCCCCATGATGTTCGCCCTCGGCTTCGTCTGGATGTTCATGATCGGCGGTTTCTCCGGTATCATGCACTCCGCCGCACCCGCTGATGCCCAACAGCAGGACAGCTATTTCGTGGTGGCTCACTTCCACTATGTCCTCATCGGTGGCTCCATCTTCGGACTGCTCGCCGGTATCCACTACTGGTTCCCCCTGATGTTCGGTCGCAAGGTCAGTGAATTCTGGGGCAAGTTATCCTTCTGGATCATTTTCATCGGCTTCAACGTCACGTTCTTCCCGATGCACTTCCTCGGCCTGAACGGCATGCCCCGCCGCACCTTCACTTACGACGAAAACCTCGGCTGGAACGCTCCAAACTACATCGCCACCGTCGGTGCCATGGTCCTCGGCATCGGTATCTTCGTTTATTTCTTCGTGATGGTTTACACCTACTTCCGCGGCGAAAAGGTAAAGCGTGACTGCTGGGACGGCCGCACCCTCGAATGGTCGTTGCCGAATCAGCCTCCTGAATACAACTTCGCCGTCACCCCGACGGTCCACGCCCGCGATGCTTGGTGGTATGAGAAGCAGCATCCGGAGGAAATCGCCACGGAAAAGGCCCTGCACGCCAAGGCAGACGCGGCCCACGGCGGCATTCACATGCCGTTCCAGTCCATCTACCCATTCGTCACCAGTCTCGGCATCCTAATCGGCGCCATCGGCGTCTGCGCCGTGGATTATGGCCATAAGCTGCCCGTCGTCATCACCGGCGGCGTCATCATGCTGGTCGGCATTTACCTCTGGGCCATGGAAGGCAACGAGGGCTACCACGTTCAACCGAACGAGGAGGATATAAAGTCATGAGCAGTCACGCGGCCCAAGCCCCCATCGATCATCATCACGACCACACGACGTCGACCGGCATCCCGAACAAGAAACTCGTCATGTGGACGTTTCTTGCCTCGGATTGCATGTTCTTCGGAATGCTGATCGCCGTGCATCTGGTTTACCGGCTGCATCCGCCTCCCGGTTCACCTGAGGCGGCGAAAATATTCTCGATCGAGCTCACTTCGTTCTCCACCTTCATCCTGCTCATGTCGTCGCTCATGATGGCGCTGGCGGTCAACGCCATCCAGAAGGGCAACATCAAGAGCATGCGTTGGTCGCTCCTCTCGACCATCTTTTTAGGTGCCATCTTCCTTGGCTGCCAGGTGTATGAGTTCGATCACTTTGTGAAGGACCGTGACTTCACCCTCACAAACAGTCTCTTCGGCTCCACCTTCTACACGCTTACCGGCACCCACGGCCTCCACGTCACCATCGGCGTGCTCTGGCTCATCATGATGTATGTGCGCTCTTTCCAGCCGGTGGATACGGCCAAGGATCGCACTTGGTTCTTCCGGAATGTGCTGCACGTCATGGCCCTCGCTGGCGTGGCGCTCTTCGCTCTATTCGCCGTGCTCGGTCTGGTGCACGCCATCCAGATCGGCACCGGCCTCGGCGGGTTCTTCAGCCACAGTTTCGGTCACTTGATCGGCTTGGCCGTGACCACGGCCGCATGCCTGTATTTCGCCCGGCCGCGCGGCCCGGTCGCCTTCGGCGAGGCCAACGCCATTGATGTCGAATCAATGGGCCTCTACTGGCACTTCGTTGATATCGTATGGATCGTCATCTTCACGGTCGTCTATCTCTTGGAATACATCTGATTTCACCATGAGCGCTTCCCCACACACCGCCGTCGCCGATCACGGAACCGAGGACAACAAATACCAGCTTTATGTGCAGATCGCGATGCTCCTCGCCGTCATCACCGGCATCGAGATCATCGTCATCTTCTTCCCCTTCGAAAGGTGGATCATCGTGACCACCCTCGTGGTGCTCTCGGTCGTGAAATTCCTCTATGTAATCTTCTATTTCATGCATCTCCGGTGGGACAAACCATTTTGCACGATCCTGTTCTCCATTGGGATGGTGCTCGCCGGGGGCACTCTCTGGATTCTGATGCTGCTCTTCGGGGCCAAGGATAGCTTCCCGCTGACGTCGCTATTGGAATAATCTCCCGGGAATCCACCTGATAAGTTTGCGGCGGCCTGCGGGCCGCCTTTTTGTTTTCCCAATGATTGACTGGCGTCACTGGCACAACGAACCCTACCTCGTCGGTGGACTGATTTTCCTCGCTTGGCTCTACGCCCTGCTGACCGGGCCGCTGCGCGGGCGTCTTGTCAAAGGCGCACCTTATCCACGGCGTCAGGCCCTTAGTTTCTATGCGTCACTCGTCATATTCTATCTGGCCGTAGGCTCGCCGTTGGATCAGATCGGGGAACGGTTTTTATTTAGCGCCCACATGCTGCAGCACCATTTGCTCACCTACCCGGCGGCTATCCTGTTTCTGTATGGACTGCCCGCCTGGTTGGTGGACCCGGTCCTCGGCCGTCCGGGCCTGCGGTCGTTGGTCCGACTAGCCGCTCACCCGATTATCTGTGGTTTGATCTACACCATCGTAATAGGAGTTTGGCATATGCCCGTTCTCTACGACTGGGCACTGCGCGACAAATTTGTTCACATCATAGAACATGTCATGTTTTTCGGCGCAGCGCTGTTCTATTGGTGGCCGCATCTCAGCCCGTCGAAATTTGCCCCGCCCATCAGCTATGGCAGTCAGATGCTCTACCAGCTCGCCATCATCATCGGCATGACTCCCTTATTCGCCTTCATCACGTTTTCCCCTGATATTCTCTACCCCACCTACGAATTCGCCCCGCGGATCATCGCTGATTTCAGCCCAGGTCAGGATCAATTGCTCGCCGGCTCGATGATGAAACTTGGCGGTGTGCTGGTTGGTGCCATCGCAATCGGCATCAGCTTTTTCCGCTGGTATCAGACTTCGGAGCGGCCCCGTTCCGCTTTCCGTTAGGCACCTGCGGTATGAAGCCCAAGGTGTAGTTTTTGCTGGGAGGTGATCGGGATTATCGGCTTAATGCCGGGACATGACTTGGGATATCGCCCTAGTTTTTCTGATGTTGGTGGGCACGCTCGCGTGTTTCGTGTGGGAGAAATTCCCACCCGATGTCACGGCGTTGACGCTTTTTGTGGCCTTGATCGCCTTGGGGGTGCTTTCGCCCGCGAGCGCCTTTTCGGTCTTTTCCAACCCGGCACCCCTGACCGTCGGCGCGATGTTTGTGTTAAGTGCAGCCTTGGTGAAATGCGGTGCCATCGATCGCATCTCGGTGCTGGTAGAGGGGTCGGCCCGCTGGCCTTACGCCGCCGTCATGCTGGTGCTGGTGGTCATGGTGGCCGGCATCTCAGCCTTCATCAACAACACCCCAGTCGTGGTCGTTTTCCTCCCGGTCGTATTAAAGCTCGCCCGAAAAATGCAGCTCGCCCCGTCCAAGCTGCTCATCCCCCTTTCCTATGCGGCCGTCCTCGGCGGCACCTGCACCTTGGTCGGCACGAGCACCAACCTCGTGGTCAACGGCATCGTGACGGCCCGCGGTTACGAAGGCTTCTCCATGTTCGAGCTGGGCTGGCTCGGCGTGCCCGTGACCATCATCGGCGCGGTGTATCTTTCCCTGCTCGGGAAGCGCCTGCTGCCCCATCGGGAAATGCTGACGTCGATCCTTTCCGACGAAGAGCGGCGCGAATACATCACCGAGGCCTTTGTGCAGCCGGACTCCCCGGTGCTGGGCAAAACCATCAACGGGGCCGGTCTGACCCGCACCCGCGGAATCCGTGTGCTGGAAATCGTGCGGGATGGCGTCGCCCTCTATCTCGATCCCCAGGCCGTCAAGCTCAAGGCCGGTGACCGCATCATCATGGCCTGCCGCATGAAGGGCATCGTCCATACACGACAGATGTCGGGTATCGACCTAGTCTCCGAACTCAACCTCGGCTTGGAGCAGATCGCCGCCCACGAGGGCTCCCTCGTCGAGGCCGTGGTCACGCCCCACTCCAGCTTGGTGGGACACACGGTCAGTGGCATGAATTTCCGCCAACGCTACCGCATGGTAGTGCTCGCCCTGCACCGGCAGGGCAAAAACGTGCGGGAGCAATTGGAGACGCTGCCGATCATGCCCGGCGACGTGCTCCTGCTGATGGGCACGGACCAAGCCATTGATGCGGCGGCCAACGGCGAGGACTTCATGTTCTTCGACCGCGCCCGCGTGCCGGTCAAACCGCAGCCTAGGAAAACCGCCTTCGTCGTGGGCGTGATCGTCGCCGTCATCACCGCTGCCGCGATGGAATGGGCACCCATTGAAGTCGGCGCACTCGCTGGCTGCGTCCTCATCTGTCTGACCAAGTGCCTCAAGACCGCCGACGCCTATGCCGCCATTGAGTGGAATATCCTCTTCCTTATCTACGGCATGCTCGCGATGGGACTGGCCATGGAACAGACCGGGGCCGCGGCATGGCTCGCTGGGCACATCGTGCAGGGCGTCGAGCATTTCATCCCGACCGCCCACAAGGGCATCGTGATGCTCGCGTGCCTCTATCTGGTCACAACGGTCCTCACGGAAATTCTCTCCAACAACGCCATCGCCGCACTCATGGCGCCGATTGCCATTGGCGTGGCGGCCAATCTCGGGATGGACCCCAAGCCCTTCATCGTGGCCGTGGCCTTCGCCGCCTCTGCGGCCTTTGCGACACCCATCGGCTACCAGACCAACACCTATGTATATGGCGTCGGTGGCTACCGTTTCAGCGACTTCCTCCGGATCGGCGTGCCGCTGAATATAATTTGCTTCATCGCCGCGATGCTAATCATCCCGCGCGTCTGGTCGTTCTGAGGCAGGGAGGAATAGAAATTGGCGTGATTTGAAGCGTCTACTGAGTGTCGCCAGGCATTTCACCTGTCATTCTGAGGCGTAGCCGAAGAATCCAGTGCATCAGTCGCAACGGGGCATATTCTGAATCCTTCGCTCCGCTCAGGATGACAGGGACAGATGGATGTTTGGTTTGAAGACATACCCTAACAGACTTGCCGAGGCAGCGGACAGACCACGAAGTTGGTTCGAATCCGTGTTTATCCGTGTCAATCCGTGGTGAACCTTGGCTTGGAATTAGTGGTTCCATGCCCACCCCGCCACGGCTGAAACCTGTCACAGCTTCAGTCGCAACCCATCGTAAGCTACTTTGATTCCTTCCGGCAGTTCCGCCTCGGTCATGGCGTGATCGTTGAGATGCGTAAGATGCGTCAGCCAGGTGGTCTTCGCACCAATCTCGTCGGCCACCACCAAGGCCTCGGGAATACTCATGTGGGTGGGATGTGGCTGCCCCCGTAACCCGTCCAAGACCACCGCATCCGCGCGGCGCGCTAGCGCCACCGCTTCCTGCGTGAGCCGCTTGTTATCGGTGTAATAGACAAATTTCTTCCCGCTGCTCCGTTCAGTGAAAATCAACCCAAGCGTGTTTAATCCGCCATGCGGCAACAGCGTGGATTGAATCGTTCCTTGCGGCAGCTCTATCACCGTCGGCATCAGTTCCAGATTGAAAGCTGCGTAGCCTTTGGCGATCGGCCGCTCCGCGATCGCATAGGGAAAGATCGCCAGCACGCGGCCGATACCCTCGTCGGTCGAGTAAACCTTCAGCGCCTCCCCGCCTTTCTGATCACAGAAACGGCGGAGATCATCCATGCCCGTAATGTGGTCCGCATGCCCGTGTGTCAGGATAAAGAAATCTATGCGGTCGATTTTCTGGGTCAGACATTGGAGGCGAAACTCCGGCGCCGCATCCACCTGCACCCGCAGCCCGTCCATCACCACATGGATTGAGGCCCGGGTGCGCTGGTTACGCGGATCGGTCGAGGTGCACACCGCGCAGTCGCAGCCAATCATGGGCACACCCTGCGAAGTGCCTGATCCGAGAAAAATCACTTCCATGGCCCCAAGCAATCAGTCGGCCCAACCGCTTACAAGGCCGCACCCTATTTACCTTCCCATCACTCGGGCTGTTCATCCGCCAACAGGGCCCGCAATCCTGCCTCGTCCAGCACGACGAGGCCCAACCGCCGCGCCGCAGCCAGTTTTTCACCCGCGTCCTCTCCGGCCACAACGTAAGCGGTGCTCCGATCCACGGCGTCGCGCACCACGCCGCCCGCGGTGCGGATTCTGTCCGCCGCCTCTGCCCGGGTCCAACCCGGCAGCCTGCCCGTGAGCACAAAGTTTTTTCCAGCCAGCGGTCTGTTGATCGGCACCACGACTTCGGCCCGCGGCCGAATCCCCAGCGACTGCAGGTCGGCCACCAGCGCACGATTTGCCGGCTGTCCGAAATGGTGGGCTAGCGCTGCCATCGTCGCGGGGCCGACGCCCGCCTCCGCCCAATCGACCGGCGTCGCCGCAGCCAACGCCTCTAGGCTGCCGAAGCGCTTGGCCAGTCTCCGCGCGCCCGCCTCCCCGATCCGGGGAATACCCAGCCCTTGAATAAACCGCCACAATTCTGCCCGCTTGCTTTGTTCTATGGCGGCCAGCAAACGGTCGTTCGATTGCTCCGTGTTTCGACCGAGCGTCAGCAGGTCGGCGCGTTGCAGCCGGTAAAAATCGGCCGGGGTCTTCACCAGTCCACGGGAGATCAGTGCCTCCACCCACGCCGGCCCCAACCCGTGAATATCAACCCCGGCTTTTGAGACAAAATGCTCCAAACGCCGCCGCACCTGCGCGGGGCATTCCGCATTGGGGCAGCGCACTGCGGCCTCCCCCGCCAACCCCCTTGTCTCCGTCCCGCATTCCGGACAGACGGCAGGAAACTGATACGGCGCCGACTCCGCCGGTCGCCGCGCGAGATTCACGCTGACGACCACCGGAATGATTTCGCCGGCCTTTTCAACCGACACCACATCCCCCACCCGGATATCCTTCCGCGCAATCTCCGTGCGGTTGTGCAACGAAGCCCGCGTCAGGGTCGTCCCCGCGATTTTCACCGGTTCCAACTCCGCCACCGGGGTGAGCAATCCGGTGCGGCCGACCTGAATCGTGATGCCGCGCAGCCGCGTCTCTGCGCGCTCGGGCGCAAATTTGTGCGCGATGGCCCAGCGCGGGGCCTGCGCGCTTTCGCCCAATTCTTGCTGCAACCGCCGTTCATCCACTTTCACCACCACTCCGTCTGTGGGAAAGTCGTGCCAACCACGCTCCTGCCCAAAGTCCTGCACCGCCGCCCACAGGTCGCCCAAGGTTCGCACCCGCCGGCGCTCGGAAGGCACCGGCAAGCCCCAAGCCTCAAGCTCGGCTAGCAAATCCGTCTGCGATTCCGGCCTAGAATCCGCCGGCTCGAAGGCGCCGAGTCCGTAAAACACCAAAGACAGCCGCCGCGCCATCACCGCCGCCGGATCCACCATTTTCAGCGTGCCGGCTGCGACATTGCGGGGATGAGCCAGAGGCGCCTCGCCAGCCAGTTCACGTTCCGCATTGATCCGAGCCAGCTCCCCGTAGGTCAGGTAAACCTCTCCGCGCACTTCGACCACGTCTGGCACTGCATGCTCCCCGTCATCGACGCCGGGCTCATTGAGGTGATGCGGCAGCGCGGCGATCGCCAACGCGTTGGCCGTGACGTCATCTCCTTCCTCACCGTTGCCCCGGGTCACGGCCCGCACCAGGCGCCCTTTTTCGTAGGTCACACTGAGAGCCAGTCCGTCGTATTTCGGTTCCACCACATACCCCGGTTCGGCGTCGCCCGTTTGATGCACCACGCGCGCGTGAAATGCCCGCAACTCCACCTCGGAGTAGCTTTTTTCCAGACCCGACATCGGCACGCGGTGGCGGTAAACCGGAAATCGCCCGCTGCGATCATCGCCCAGCCCGACTGCGCCCGGGTCAGCCAGCAGATCCGGATGCTCCGTTTCCAGTGCCCGTAAGGCACGCTTCAGGTCATCGTAAGCCGCATCGCTGATCTCGGGTGCCGCGTGCTTGAAATACAGCTCAGCATGGCGGGCAATTTCCGCACGCACCCGCAGGATGCGTTCCTGGGTGGTCGTGGCCGACTCAGCTGCGCTCAGCGCCTCCAGCCCGGCCGCGCCCACCGGCAGCACTGGCCCGCAAAACAGCAAGCAGGCCCAAACCAAACATTGCCAAATTCTCCGGCTGCGAAGCGCCACGCGTTTCGCCAAGGCCTGCGGTGATTCAAGGGGGCGAATCATGCGGGCAATGTGCCCATCCGCACCGCTCTGGTCAAGTCACCCGACCCAAGCACAGACTCCGCCAAATCCATCAGCAAAAAGGCGCGCTCCGGAGAGCGCGCCTTGAGTTTCGAACGAGTGACTCGCGACTGGGCCTTAGTAATCCATGCCGCCCATGCCACCCATACCGCCACCGGCGCCGCCGGCGGGAGCTTTATCCTTCTCCGGGGCATCGGTGATGATGCACTCGGTGGTGAGGAGGAGGCCGGCAATCGAAGCCGCGTTTTGCAGTGCGATGCGGGTGACCTTGGTCGGATCGACGACGCCAGCCTTCACGAGGTCTTCGTATTGGCCGGTGGCGACGTTGTAGCCGTTGTTACCCTTGCTGGACAGCACCTGCTGGACGACGACAGCGCCTTCGAGGCCGGCGTTGAACACGAGTTGCTTCAGCGGGGCTTCCACAGCGCGACGGATGATCTGGGCACCGAGCTTTTCGTCGCCATCGAGGGCAGCGATGACGGTGTCGACAGACTTGGCGGTGCGCAGGAGCGCCACACCACCGCCGGAGACGATACCTTCCTCAACGGCCGCACGGGTCGCATGAAGGGCGTCTTCGACGCGCTGCTTCTTTTCCTTCATCTCGGACTCGGTCGCGGCACCAACGTTGATGACGGCCACGCCACCGGCGAGCTTGGCGAGACGCTCTTGGAGCTTCTCGCGGTCGTAGTCGGAGGTGGTCTCGTCGATCTGGCGGCGGATTTGCTTCACGCGGCCTTGGATGTCGGACGATTTCCCCGAACCCTCGACGATGGTGGTGTTTTCCTTGTCCACGACGATGCGCTTGGCGCGGCCGAGGTCGGCGATGGTAAGATTCTCGAGCTTGAGGCCGAGGTCCTCGGTGATGCACTTGCCGCCGGTGAGAACCGCGAGATCCTCAAGCATGGCCTTGCGGCGGTCGCCAAAGCCGGGGGCCTTGACGGCGCACACATTGAGCGTGCCACGGATCTTGTTCACGACGAGCGCGGCGAGGGCTTCACCCTCGACTTCCTCGGCGATGACGAGGAGGGGCTTGCCGCTCTTGGCGACGGTCTGGAGCAGCGGGAGGAACTCCTGAAGGTTGGATATCTTCTTCTCGTGGATGAGCACATAGGCGTCCTCGAGGATGGCCTCCTGAGCCTCCATGTTGGTGGCGAAGTAGGGCGACAGGTAACCTTTGTCGAACTGCATGCCCTCAACGACGTCGAGGGTGGTCTCGATGGACTTGGCCTCTTCGACGGTGATGGTGCCGTCCTTGCCGACCTTGTCCATGGCATCGGCGATGATCTCGCCGATGGTGGCGTCCCAATTGGCGGAGACAGTCGCGACCTGGCGGATTTCCTCGCGGTCGTTGACCTTCTTAGAGCTCTTGGCGAGTTCGGCGACGGCGGCCTCCACGGCCTTGTCGATACCGCGCTTGAGGTAGATTGGGTTGGCGCCTGCGGTGACGTGCTTGAGACCTTCCTTATAGACGGCCTCGGCGAGCACGGTGGCGGTGGTGGTGCCATCGCCAGCAGCATCGTTGGTCTTGGAAGCGACTTCCTTGACCAGCTGCGCGCCGATGTTTTCGTAGGGGTCGGCGAGTTCGATTTCCTTGGCAACCGTGACGCCGTCCTTGGTGACGGTCGGGGAGCCGAATTTCTTGTCGATCACGACATTACGGCCCTTGGGCCCGAGCGTGACCTTGACGGCTTTGGAGAGAAGCTCGACGCCGCGCAGAATCTTGTGGCGGGCGGCTTCGTCGAAGAGGAGTTGTTTAGCGGCCATATAATATACTGAGTTTAAGTTGGGAGTTTAGGTTAAAAGACGGGTGGCCTCAGGCAATGACGCCGAGGATATCGTCCTCACGCACGAGTGTGTATTTGACTTCGGCGATCTTTACTTCGGTGCCGCCGTATTTGCTGATGAGGACCTTGTCGCCGACCTTCACTTCGAAGGGCGTGATCTTGCCGTTCTCATCCTTCTTGCCGGTGCCGAGGGCGATGACCTTGGCCTCCTGCGGTTTTTCTTTGGCGCTGTCGGGAATAATAATCCCGCCGCGGACTTGTTCTTTTTCCTCGATGTGCTGCACAAGCACGCGATCACCGATGGGTTTGATTTTTACATTAGCCATATTTCGTTGGGTTTTGGGTTGAGAGGTAGGTTTTTGTTTTTGACCAAGCCGGTCGGGCGCGCACTGCACGCCCGACCAGCCGAGGGTCGAAAGTTATTTCTTGTTGTTGTCGTCCACGACTTCGAAGTCGGCGTCCACGACGTCGGCCTGCTTCTCGGTTTTTTTCTTGGGCGCGGGTTCATCAGCCGTCGCGCCTTCTGGTGCGCTGGCGGCACCGGCGGCTTGCGCGGCAGCCTGGGCTTCGGCGTAGAACTCGGCGCCCACCTTGGCGAGATTCTCCAAAGCGGCTTTCATGCGCGCTTCGTCGGCGCTCTCCAAATCTTTCTTCGCGTCGGCGATGGCGGATTCGGCCTTGGACTTCTTTTCGGCCGGGAGCTTGTCGCCCGCGTCCTTGAGAGTTTTTTCGAGCTGATAGATGGAGGAATCGAGCTGGTTCTTGGTTTCAACCTGCTCCTTGCGCTTTTTATCCTCCTCGGCGTGAAGCTCGGCCTCCTTGGTCATCTTCTCGACCTCTTCCTTCGAGAGACCGGACGAGCCTTGGATGGTGATCTTCTGGTCCTTGCCGGTGCCGAGATCCTTGGCGGAGACGTGCAGAATGCCGTTGGCATCAATGTCGAAGGTGACCTCGATCTGCGGGGTGCCGCGCGGTGCCGGCGGGATGCCGTCGAGCTTAAAGGTGCCAAGGGTCTTGTTGTCGCGGGCCATGGAGCGCTCGCCCTGCAGCACGACGATCTCGACCGACGGCTGGCTGTCGCTGTAGGTTGAGAAAACTTGGGTCTTCTTCGAGGGAATGGTGGTGTTGCGCGCGATCATCGGCGTGGACACATCGCCCGCCGTCATGATGCCGAGGGTGAGCGGGGTCACGTCGAGCAGAAGCACGTCGCGGACGTCGCCCTTGAGCACGCCACCCTGCACCGCCGCGCCGATGGCAACGACTTCATCAGGATTCACGCCTTGGTGCGGCGGCTTGCCACCGAGAGTCTTCGCCAGTTCCACGACTTTAGGCATGCGCGTCATGCCACCAACGAGCACGAGCTCGTCGATCTGCGCGGAGGACAGATCGGCGTCCTTGAGACAGCTCTTGAACGGCGCGACCGTGCGCTCAAAAAGCGAATCACAGATCTGCTCCATCTTCGCGCGGCTCAGCTGGACGTTGAGGTGCTTCGGACCCGAGGCATCGGCCGTGATGAACGGCAGGTTGATGTCCACGGTCAGCGAGGAGGAAAGGGCGATCTTGGCCTTTTCGGCCTCCTCCTTGAGGCGTTGGAGCGCCATCGGATCCTTGCGGAGGTCGATGCCGTTTTCCTTTTTGAAAGTATCCACGAGCCAGCCGATGAGGGCATCGTCCCAGTTGTCGCCGCCGAGGTGGGTATCGCCGTTGGTGGCCTTGACCTCGAAGACGCCGTCGCCGATTTCGAGCACGGACACGTCGAACGTGCCGCCACCCAAATCGAACACCGCAATCTTCTCGTCCTTCTTCTTGTCGAGACCATAGGCCAGCGACGCGGCCGTCGGCTCATTGATGATGCGGAGCACCTCAAGACCGGCGATTTTGCCGGCATCTTTGGTGGCCTGACGTTGGGAATCGTTGAAGTAAGCCGGAACCGTGATCACGGCTTGGAGTATCTTTTCACCCAAGTAGGCCTCGGCATCGGCCTTGAGCTTGCCCAGCACAAAGGCGGCAATCTGCTGCGGGGCGAATTGCTCGGCCTTGTCGCCAACTTTCACCTCGATGTAGGCGTCGCCACTTTTGCCTTCGACCACGCTGAAGGGCATGTTGGCCACCTCGGCCCTCACCTCGGAGAATTTACGACCGATGAGCCGCTTGGCCGAGAAAATGGTGTTGCGAGGATTCGTCACGGCCTGACGCTTGGCCGCCTGGCCAACGAGGCGCTCACCGTTTTTGGTGAAAGCGACTACGGACGGTGTAGTGCGAGCGCCTTCAGCATTGGGAATTACGACCGGCTCGCCGCCTTCCATCACAGCCATACAGGAGTTCGTGGTGCCTAGATCGATACCTAAAATTTTACTCATGGTCCAATATGAATAGCACCGCGCATGCCGGTCATTTTATAATTACATTAGATACTTACAGGCATTAGGTTAAAATTAAATACACTCCATATCGCTGCACTGAAGTCGAAGATTAAGGGCCAACCTGTCACACCCTGTGTCACGCCAGCCGATGAAATTGCTGACCTCTGTCCCATTTCACTGTCGCGGTTGAATTTCCCAGAGATGAGTCTATGCTCGCACCATGGAAATGGAAATCATGGTGCCCGAGGAAGTTCCGGTGATGACGCTGCCCAATCTGGCGTTTTTCCCCCAAGCCCTGCTTCCGCTGCATATATTCGAGCCCCGTTATCGGCAAATGTTGCGTGAAGTGCTGGTTTCAAATCGGCTCTTTGCCGTCGCGGGGTTGGATGAACTCCAGTTGGGGAACCCCGACGCCTTTGAACCCGCCCACCGTATCGCCACCATGGGTATCGTCCGCGCCTGTCAGAAAAGCGAAAACGGCACGTCCAATCTCCTAATCCAAGGACTCTGCCGCGTGGAGATTCTGGAAGTCCTGACGGAAACCCCCTATCGCCGGGTCCGCATCAGGGCGCTCACCAGTCAGCCCGGGGGTGCGCCCGAGGAGAACGAACGACTCCGCACTGAACTGGCCAAGCTCATCGCCTTGCGCCGCAAGTTGGGCTCTGCCCTTCCCAAGGAAATGGCTGACTTTCTCCGCTCCGTCAAAGACCCCGAGACCTTGGTTGATCTCGCGGCCTTCAGCCTTTGTGAAGACAGTGCCATGAAACAGCAACTGCTAGAGACCCTCGACGTGCAACGCAGGTTGCAAATGTTCACCGCACACCTGCGGCGCGAAGTGGCGGAACTCCGTCTGCACCAGCAACTCCAAGGCCGGCTGCCAGACGAACGGATCGCGGATAATTAAAACCCCGTCGCTGCGCCGACGGATTGAGCTGGGCCGGCAGGTCCCTCTGCCGGTCGGAGCATTCACGACGCGCAGAGGGACCTGTGCATCCAGCCAATCCTTGCCCCATGGATTGAACGCACTGATACGGGCGATCGGCCGTGTGATGAAAAGCAAAAACCCCGCCCCGACAAACCGGGCGGGGTTAAAGTGGAGCCGAGCATCGGACTCGAACCGACGACCCACGCTTTACGAAAGCGTTGCTCTACCAACTGAGCTAGCTCGGCGCTGAAGGAATTGCGGAACAAACTCGCCGCCAAGGCAAGCGCAAGCCTTCATTTCCCCCCATGCCACCACTTGCCACTGATCTTTTCGACTATAATCTGCCGACCCACCTCGTCGCGCAGACGCCCTGCACCCGCCGTGATGCTTCCCGGCTGCTCGTCGTAGATCGCGCCAACCGCCGCATTACCCACCACACCTTCAGCGAGCTGCCACAATTCCTCTGCGCCAGTGACGTGCTCTTCCGCAATAATGCCGCCGTGCTGCCGGCGCGCCTGCTCGCGCGACGCCCGACCGGCGGACAGGTCGAATGCTTTCTGCTGCGACCCAGTGATGGCGACTATACTTGGCGTTGCCTCATCAAACCCGGCAAGCGCCTGCCGGTTGGCGCGACTTTCGCGGAGGCCGATGGCGCCTTTCGTGGCGAGATCATCGCCAAAGAGCCGGACGGTTCCGCGCAGGTGCGCTTCACCACAATCAATGGCGAATCGATCATCGCCGTGGCCAACCGGCTGGGGCTCGTCCCGTTGCCGCCCTACATCACCCGCGAAGACGATACCCAGCGCCGGGAGGATTTGGAACGTTACCAGACCGTCTATGCCAATCGCGCCCGGCAGGTCGCGGTGGCCGCACCTACGGCCGGATTACATTTTACCCCGGAGCTGCTGGACCGAATAACGGCGGCGGGCGTCGCCACGGCTGAGGTCACGCTCCATGTCGGCCTCGGCACCTTCAAACCCATCGTCACGGAGACCATCGAGGCCCATGCGATTCATCGTGAGTTCTACGAAATGCCGTCGGCCACCCAACAGGCACTTGGCCAGAGCCGCGGGCGTCGCGTCGCGGTCGGCACAACCACTGTGCGCACCATCGAGCATTTTCTCGCTGCGCCGCCAGTCGCGGCGTCGGCTGACTTCTTAGGTGAGGCCGATATCTATATTTTCCCGCCATATCAGTTCCGGGGGGTGGATGCGCTCATCACCAACTTTCACCAGCCCCGCTCCACCCTGCTTTGTCTGGTCGCGGCTTTCTTGTCGCCCGGCACCAACGAGGGGATTGGCTGGTTGAAGGAAATCTACGCGGAGGCCATCGCCCGGGAATATCGGTTTTTAAGCTATGGGGATGCGATGCTGATTCTTTGAGCGCGGAAAGACCAAGCCAAAGTTGCATCGTAACAAAACCTGACTTTCATAACTAGTCCGCATGACCCAATCGACTCCTGCCCGCTCTGGACTGCGTCTTGCCATCCGTTGGTTGGCGCTCGTAGTACTGACAGGCACAGCGATCTTCTGGGGGGTGAAGGGCGCGCATCGTGGCTGGAGCCAAAACCTCGTGCCCATTCCCCAATTAGATGAGATCACCGGCATTGAATATGTGACCTACGAGGAGCGGTTCGTGCCGGGCGTTGACTTTCTGGCGGGCGGCATCGGCACGGCGTTTGCGCTGTTCGCCGTTTCATTTTTATTCCGTCCCAAACCACAACCTCCCACCGCATGAACAAAACCATCCTCGCCAGTCTGGTCTCCCTCACTATTGTCGGCTCCGCATTGGCCGCTCCCCTGTCGTTTGATTTCAAGGACCCCAAGGGCGTCAACGCGATCCAGTTCCACCTCGACTCCTTGCTTGAGCCCATCGCGGGCACCGCCAGCGGTGTGACCGGCGCCGTGAACTTCGATCCGGCCAACCCGGGTGCCACTGCCGGCAAGATCGTCGTCGCGGCCTCGTCCCTCACCGTCTCGAACTCGAAGATGACGGAACATCTCCAAGGCAACAACTGGCTCGATGTCGCCAACAATCCAGAGATCATGTTTGAGCTGGACCAGCTCTCCGAAGTGCAAACCTCGGGTAACACCACCACCGCCGTCGCCTCGGGCAAATTCACCCTCAAGGGCGTGACGAAGGCCATCTCGGTGCCCGTGAGGCTCACGCATCTGGCCGGCGCCTACGGCAAGCGGATCAACAAACCCGAAGTCGGCGGCGATCTACTCGTGATCCGAGGCGAGTTCACCATCAACCGCGCCGACTACGGCATCCAACCCGGTAAGAACGAGGACAAGGTTGACCCTGAGATCAAACTCATGCTCGCTATCGTCGGCGGCGCGCCGCAGGCCTGAGCCAACCGTATTCACCTCACCAAGGACGGCCCGTAAAGGCCGTCCTTTCTTTTTGACGATACGTTGGTAGCCTGTCGGCGTGACCACCGAAGAAATTCAAACCCTGATCGACGACGCCACCTTCGATTTTTCGATGGGCGAAACGGAAAATGCCCTCGCCAAACTCGCTCGCGCCACGCTCGCGGCACCAGCCTCGTTTGAGGCGTGGCACGCACTGGCCGAAATCAATTTCAGCCTGCGTCGGCTCGACGATGCCCTGCACGCCGCCGAACAGGGGCATGCCCTGCGGGCCGACGACCTGTTCATCAACACCACCTTGTCCCGCATCTGGATGGAACGCGGCGACAAGGCCACGGCGGAAAAATTTGGCGCCCAAGCCAAGATCCTAAGTTGGAAGGACCAACTCAAAAATCCGATAGAACAAGCGGATGGCATTAACTAACCGCCCGCCCGTTGACAGGCTTCCGTGGGTCTTCCTAAGCTTGGCTCCATGGACAAACCCACCTACGCGCTGGAATTTGAAAAGCCCCTCCGTGAGCTCTCGAAACAACTGGAGGCGCTCGAGCAGCAGTCATTGGAGAGCAGTCTCGACCTGAACGCCGAGATCCAGTCCATCGATAAGAAGATCGAAACCACGCAGCGCACGATTTATAGTAGCCTGACGCCGTGGCAGCGCGTGCAAATCGCGCGTCATCCCAAGCGGCCCTATGCCTTGGATTACATCGGCATGTTGTGTGAACATTTTCAAGAGTTACACGGCGACCGGCAATATAATGACGACCGGGCGTTGATCGGTGGCACCGCATTTTTCGGCGACCAAGCGATCATGATCATCGCCCAGCAAAAAGGCCGCGATACCAAGGAAAAAATTGCGCGTAACTTCGGTATGCCTCAACCTGAAGGCTATCGCAAAGCCCTCCGCTTGATGAAACTCGCCGAGAAATTCAGGCTGCCCTTGCTCTGCTTTATCGATACGCCTGGCGCCTTCCCCGGCATTGAGTCCGAAGCACGGCATGTATCGGAAGCAATAGCTGTGAACCTGCGCGAAATGGCCATGCTCCAGACACCGTCCATCGCCGTGGTGGTAGGCGAAGGCGGTTCCGGTGGCGCCTTGGGCATTGGGGTGACGGACCGGGTGTTGATTTTCGAAAACAGCTATTACTCGGTCATTTCCCCGGAAGGCTGCGCCGCGATTCTTTGGAAGGACGGCACGGCCGCGCCGAAAGCCGCTGAAGCCCTCAAGCTGAACGCCGCCACCCTCGAAGGTCTGGGCGTGGTGGACGAAGTGATCGCCGAGCCCATGGGTGGCGCCCACTACAACCCGGCGCAGGCTGCCGCCGCCCTGCGCTACTCGATTCAGAAACACCTTAATGACCTGCGCGGTTTGGATACGACCCGCCTCCTCGAGACACGCTACGAACGCTACCGTAAACTGGGTGTCTTTGAAGAGGTCGGTGCGGTGCGGTAACCACCCGCCCACGCTGGCTAACGAACGGTTAGCAATTCGATTTTCTCGGCTTGTGCCGACCGGGGATTGATTTCAACCACCGCGCCCGAAATGCGCAGATCTCCGCTCGCCACTTCGAACCGCCTTGGCATCCCATCCAAAAATTTAGCCACGACGGGCTCCACTTCGCGACCCAACACTGAGGCGTAAGGACCGGTCATCCCCACATCGCAAATGAAGCCTGTGCCTTTGGGCAACACGCGCGCATCCGCCGTCGGCACATGAGTGTGAGTGCCGATCACAGCGGTCACCCGGCCATCCAGATACCAGCCCAAGGCGATTTTCTCGGAAGTCGCCTCCGCATGGACCTCAACAATGATCGCATCCGCCTGCGACTTGAGTCGCTCGATCATGCGATCCGCGCACGAAAAGGGACATTCCGCCTTCATCCCCAGATAAATCCGCCCCAGCACGGTGAACACCGCGACCCGAAAGCCACGCGCCTCAATGATGAGGTGATCCCAACCCGGACAGGCCCTGGGCAGATTGGCCGGACGACAGACCCGTTCCATCTGGCCGATCTCGTTTTCCCAGCCACGCTGATCCCACACATGATCGCCCAACGGGATGGCATCAACTCCACCAGCCAGAAGTGAACGGGCGATTGATCCGGTGATGCCCGCGCCGGCCGCCGCGTTCTCGGCGTTGGCGACCACGTAGTCCAGAGCGTGTTCCGTGCGCAGGCGGGGTAGCTTGGCCAACACGATATCTCTGCCCGGGCGCCCCACAATGTCGCCGATAAATAACAGTTTAAGCATGATGATGCACCGTGGGTGTTGTCTCGCCCTACGCCAACGGAAAATGTTATGACAAATCACCCCATGCCGAGGCTTGCCCAACCGGTGTGGTTTCGATTTATTCATATATCCTTCTCCCGACCATGAAATCCTCAACTTCTCCCACTGCGTTTCCCAAGCCTGAAATCGGCCCCGAAATGAAGGGCGCTGACGCTGTCGTCCAGAGCCTTATCCGCGAGCAGGTTGATGTAATTTTCGCCTATCCGGGTGGTGCCTCGCAGGAGCTGCACCAAGCCTTGGCGCGGACTGATAAAATCCGCGTCATCCTGCCCCGTCACGAGCAGGGCGGCTCATTTGCCGCCGAGGGCTACGCCCGCGCCACCGGCAAAGTCGGCGTATGCATGGCAACCAGCGGTCCGGGCGCCACCAACCTCGTCTCGGCCATTGCCGATGCGTTCATGGATTCCGTCCCGCTCATAGCGATTACGGGACAGGTTTTTACCAAATACATCGGCAAGATGGCGTTTCAGGAAACCGACTTCTACGGCATGACACTGCCGGTGGTGAAGCACTCCTACCTCATCACCGACGTCCACGAGTTGCCCCGTATTTTCAAGGAGGCCTTCCATATTGCCCGCAGTGGCCGGCCCGGCCCGGTGGTCATTGATATCCCGAAGGATGTGCAGCAGACCAAATTTCAGCCGGTGTTTCCTGCCACGGTGGAATTCAGCAATCCCTACATCAACCGCGAGCACAAGGCGTCGGATGATGATCTCAACCAAGTGCTCAGCCTGATCGCTACGGCCAAGCAGCCCGTGCTTTATGTGGGTGGTGGCATCATCTCAGCCGACGCGCACCGCGACCTGAAAACCTTTGCGGAAAAGACCAATATCCAAGTCGCCACCACCCTGATGGGCGTGGGCGCCTTCCCCGAGACCCACCCACTTTCCATGCAGTGGTTCGGCATGCACGGTTCCGCCTACGGCAACTGGGCGGTGGACCAATGCGACCTGTTGATCTGCGCCGGTGCCCGCTTCGACGACCGGATTACGGGTGACACCAAGCACTTCGCCTCGAATGCCCAGATCGTCCACATCGACATCGACGCCTCCGAGCATCACAAAAACAAGCGCGTCCACCACGCGATCGTCAGCGATGTGAAATACGCGCTCACCCGCCTGAACGAGTTAGCCCAATCCGCCAAATTCGTCCCGCCAGATACCAAGGCGTGGCATGCCCGAGTCGCGCAGTGGAAGAAAGATCATCCTTTCGACGGCAAAGCCGGCTTTGGCGAAAGTCCGCACATTCTGCCGCAGGAAGCCGTCGCTACCCTCTACGAACTTACCAAGGGCGACGCCATCATCACCACCGGGGTTGGCCAGCACCAGATGTGGGCCGCCCAGTTTTACCGTTTCAACGAACCGCGGCGCTTCATCAGCTCACTCGGTCTCGGCGCCATGGGCTTCGGTTATCCAGCCGCCATGGGTGCCAAGGTAGCCTATCCCGACAAGCAGGTCATCGACATTGATGGCGACGGCTCGTTCATGATGAACGTGCAGGAACTGGCCACCTGCCATATTGAGAAGATCGCCGCCAAGGCGATGATCCTTAGTAATCAGCATCTGGGCATGGTTGTGCAGTGGGAGGATCGCTTCTACGGCAGCATCCGCGGCAACACCGTGCTCGGCGATGAGAAGAATATCGGCAGTCCTGACAATCCGGCCGGACTCTACCCGGACTTCGTGAAAGTCGCCGAGGGCTTTGGCGTGAAGGGTCGTCGCGTGATCAACAAGCGTGAACTTCGCGAGGCCATCCAGGAGATGCTTGATCACGATGGTCCCTATGTGCTCGACGTCATTGTGCCCTACACCGAGCACGTGCTCCCCATGATTCCCGCCGGCAAGACCGTGAAGGACATGCTGCTCAAATAAGCCCGCTTTAAGCCTGTCATTCTGCAAACGCCCGCCGGCCTGCGCTGCGGGCATTTGCCTTTTCAGCCAAGGCGCCGCCTTATTTTTCTGTCATGACATAAACGCCGTCCCAGTCCGAAGACGGAGGTTCTACTTTGTAGTGCTCGGTGATCTTGATGTAAACCAACGACGGGTTGCTGCTCAACCCTGGAGTCACGCCGGGTTGATTGGGCTCCAGCATCGCGCTCTTTTTAAAGAGGGTGATCGCGCCATCCCAATCACGGGCATAGTGCTTCACCAGCCCCTGCTCAAAAATTGCGTAGCACTCACGCTGCAGCGCGGTAACGTATTCCTTCAAGGCCGCAATCTCATAAATCGGAACCGCTTGGGTGCGGCCCTTGACCACGATCCGGCCCAAGGGTCGAAATACAACCCGGTCACCGCCATGTTGCTCGCACGCGAGCTTAGTGGCCGCGGTGCACATAGTATAGGCTCCCCAGCTCTTTGCGCCGCTCTCCATGCGCGCCGCAAGGTTCACATTGTCACCCATCATCGTGTAGTTAAAACGCGTGCGGCTGCACATGTTACCAATCATACAGACGCCGGTGTTTAGTCCGATGCGAGTCTGCATGTTGTAAACGATCTCCGGCCACTTGCCGGTTTCGCTCCGCCATTTGTCGCGTAGCTCGGCGATTTTGCGGTGCACCAATTGAGTGGCCACGCAGGCGCGGAAGGCGTGGTCCGGCAAGGGCAGCGGTGCGCCAAACATGGCCACCACGGCATCACCAATGTATTTGTCGAGCGTGCCGCCCTGCGTCTGCACGATATCTGTGCAGGCAGTCAGGTATTCGTTCATCAAATCCACGAGCGGACCGGAACCGAGTTTTTCGGAAAAAGCTGAGAAGGACTGGATATCACTGAAATACGCCGTGATCTCATCGTCGTGACCACCAAGTTGGGGATTTTCGCCCGAATCGACCATCCGCTCAACCAATTGCGGTGAGACGTAGGCGCCAAACATGCCCTTAATGCGCCCCTTTTGTTTTTCCTCGATGATGAGCTGCCAGATGATGGCGGCAAAACTCGTGGTAAAGGCCGCACCTAAGGGTGCGGTCATGGGCAACAGGAGGTGGTGATCTGCGAATAATTTGAATGCCAGCCATACATAAGCGGTCATGAGCAAGGCCGCCGTCAGCTTGGTCCGGGCGCCACGCGCACCACCGGCGGCCGCAAACAGACTGACCAGCACAGTCAAACCGAGCACGATACCATGATTAGCGAAAGGTGACAGACGCTGCAAATATAGGCCCGAAACGATGGTCTTCACCATATTGCCATGGACGCCGACTTTCGGCACGGGACTGTCATCGAACGGCGTAGCCGCCAGATCTTGCAGCAATGGGTCCACGGGGCCGATCAGCACGATGGCATCCTTAAAATCCGACTGCGCGAAGAACTGTTCCGCCGCATCACGCTCAGCTTCAGTCTCCGAGTTGATCATCTCGGCATAGTGAAAGACCGTGGAAAAACTGATCCGAGGATTGTTCACCGGATCCATCCAGGGCGAAAGCCAATTGATCTCAATCATCTGCTGCTCAATTAACGGAATGCGCGTTACCAATGCGCCGTCGTCACGCACCAGATCAATGTGATCTGCCGCAATCTTCACGCCCTCTGGTTTCACTCCTAAGTGGAGCCGGGCCAGCTCCACCGACATGTGCAAGTATGTCCGGATGGCGCTCGGTGCGTAGGCCGGCACCACGCGAGTCTGACCATCAAGCGAATCAATCAGCCCCACCAATCCCGGTGACCAAGTGCGACGCGAATCGGTTTCACTGAGGCGAAAGACCGGGGTCTCGGGCGGCTCGGCTTCGTCCGGCTTGGCAAGATTTAGGACGCGAGGGAGTGACCGGAAAATCAACCGTCCGTTGATGTCGCGATCTACCGGTGCCGCATAGGAGGCCGCGGTAACGACTGGAGGATTTTTCGAGAGGTAGCGTGCCAACTCGCGGTTACCTTCGACACGTTTCTTCCAATCAATAGCTTCAGCCACGCCATTTTCTGAAAACACAATGTCCACGCCGACACCTTTGACCCCGCCTTTTTCGACCAAGGCTTGCAGCACCAGCGCAAAATAAACCCGACTCCAAGGAAAGCCGCCGATTTCGCTCAACGCCTGCGAATCGATATCCACATAGACAACTTTAACCGCTGATGGAATTTTACCCCGGAATTGGAAGCGCCAATCCGTCGTGCGGTGCTCATAAAAATCAAGCCAACCGGCACTGGCAAACAGACTCCAAATCACCGGGATGGGCAGAAGCAGCAGCCAGCGTAGCTGGGAGGTGAGCTTCGTTTTTTTCGGGGCCATCAGGCGCGGAAACTAGGTGCCGTCGTGAGCGAACGGAAGCAGATTAAAAGTTGTGTGTCCGACCCACAAAAAACCGGACCCCACTGGGTCCGGTTTTATAAGCAAAACGTGGCTCAGCCACGTCCGTCACCAGGGGTGGTGCGGGGCACAGCGGGCTCAGCCGGTGGTGGTGCGGCAGGAGGCGGCGGACCCGTTCTGGTCGGCGCAGTAAAGGCGGTTTGGGCCGAGACTTCGGCTATTTGCTGCACGACTTGGCTGATATTGGTGAGATTTATCGTCGAGGCATCGCGCACGATGACGACCGGCGCGGCACCATCAACCGAGAGGGTAAGGGCGCCGGTGATGGGATCCACTGTCACATCGATGAGCACTTCCACTTCCTGATTATCCGAGACCGAGGTATCGCTGGGCAAATTTACGGTGCCGGCCGCCAGCACGACGTTACCCTCGACGGTGGTGAGCGAGAAGAACGCTTTGCCGCTGCCGTCCGGCCGGTAAACAATCCGGAAAATCGTGCCGCGGATACCGGCCGCGCCCACCGGCGTCTGCACGTCAAAGCGCGAACCGGCGTCGTAATTGAGTTTTTTCACATTACCCACCAACTCGCCACGGCTAAGATTCAGGCGGGTTTGGGAAGCCGAGGGCTCCGCCGTAAGTTGTGAAATCGAAATTTCCTCCGCGAAAGGATCTTGGGTAAATTCGTCAATCATGAGCGATGTATCCTGTGCCAGATTCAAAGTCGCGCCATTGGAGAAAATAAGCACCACGCTGGAATTCCTGTCCGTATTTACGACGTAACCTTGGGACAGTTCCGTGCCGTTCACCACGGTGATGGTGCTGCCATCCTTGGTGGCAGTCACCGAGCCGGTGACCCGGGCGGCTTTGATTTGTCCCGGCGCTGACGCTTGTTGCGCGTGGGCATCTAGGCACAGGAGAGAGGCGAAGCCAAATAACCACAGCCAAGTCAGGATTTTTTTTGCATGGGGAAGACGTTTTGACGTTAGTGCCTAGTTGCCAATTGCTGGCGTAAAAGCTGGGCCGGCTTGTAAGAGGGGTCAAGACGCAAGCTAATGCCTATCGCCGATCGTGCTTGGCCATGGGCGACTGAATTGAGGCTCAAATGGTAGGCCTGATAATACCAGGTTCGGGCATTGGCCGGGGCTAGCGCCATGGCCTTGGTAAACGATCTGCCGGCCTCGTGCCATTTGCCTTGCATGTCCAAGGCCACACCGTGCCTTAGCCAAAACTCTGGCACTTCTGCCGAAAGCGACAAGGCCCGTTCGGCATGGCGCGAGGCATCCAATCCCAGTTGTCTGGTTTTGGCCGGCTCGACATGAGCCCATAAAGCGGTGGCGTAAGCTAAATCAGCCCACGCCTGCGCATTGCGATCATCGATCTCGACCGCGCAGTGCATCGCCTGGAGGGCCGGCGCGAGCACTTCACGGTAGGCATGCAACTCATCATCGGCCAAACGATTAATCGCCTGCCTGCTGGAGTAGCGCAGCGCTTCGGCTAGATAGTGTGGCTGCACAAATCCGACCAGTCCCACGAGCAAGCCTATCGCCGCGAGCGCAAAACCCAGCTGATTTACGCGGCCCGGACGGCGGACGCTGTTCGCCAAAGCTGATCGATCAGGTTGCAGCAACAACCCCGCCACTGTCGCCAAGGCCATGGCCAAGGCCGGAATCTTCAGATGAAAATCTACCAATAGCTGCAACCCAAAGGCCAGGAGCCCGAGTGCCATCGCTTGGTGCAAGCTTGGATCTTCGCTCCAAGCAACGACCGGCAAGTTACGGCTCAATTTGGACCGGCGAACACGCCTAAACACGAGGAAGGCGCAGGTGCCAAAGAACAAGATGAAGCCCACCACACCGTAATCACTCAAGGTGTTGAGGTAGTCGTTATGCGCCCATCGTGAATCCAATTGATAGGACTCGGGCCGGTATTTTTCGAAGGCGATATTATAACTGCCCGCACCACTGCCCCACACCGGATTATCCTGAAACAGTTTCCATGCGCCCTGCCACATGATGGGGCGCGTGCGCTCCCCGGATTCCTGCAATAAGGCATCGAAGCGCATCCGCATCGTCGGCACGGTGGAGTAGATCACCCAGCCAGCCACTGTCACCGCGACCATGGCCGCACCGGTTAGCAGCAGCCGGCGACCCCATGTCCGGCCTCCAGCGAACAAGGGCCAAACCATCAAGGCCAACGCCAAGCCAAGCCAAGCGCCACGGCTGACCGTCAGGATCAATCCCAATAAAAAAACGGCGGCGAGATAGCCGGCCAACAACCGTTGGGTGAAGCTCGCCCCGCGTCGTAACATCAGCTTCACCGCCGGCGGCAACAAGAGTAACAACAATGCAGCCAGACTGTTTGGTATCCCGAATGGCCCGCTGGAGCGACCACTGAATTGCTCGGCCTGCATCCGGCCCAACATCAACCAATCGGGGCGCACAAACGCCTGATAAGCCGCCATCAACACGGCGACAAACCCGAGCACCGCCAGCGTCAGGAGCAGCACTTGGCGGGTGGCCACCCGGGCCATGTCATTCAACACCACCCAGAATACAGCAATCAATTGCGCCCACCAGAGCCAGTCGTGCCAGCCCAGCCAGCGCACCGGCGTCACCCCCAGGACATTCGCGGCCGCATAAATCAAAAACGGCAGCAACCACCAACCCGCTGGATGTAAGCCCGCGGTGCCACTGACACCAAGCGACCGTCGCAACAAATGAACAAACAACAAGGCCCCGGTCAGTGCACTGGTGACCACCATGGTCTCCGGCCGGTAACCACCGAGGCAGAGCGTGGTCCAACACAAATTTATCGTGAGCAAGCCGGTCAGGACCCACTCCGAAATTGCCGCCCACCGGGATTTTGCTGCGTGGTCCACCATGTTCGCGGCTCAGGCAAAACTCATTCCCTCCGCTGCGGCGATACTAAAGCCGCAGACAAAAAAGGCGCCGCCCCCTAGGGCGGCGCCCGGTAAGCTGCGAATGCGGATCAAGCTACCGATTGGATCGTCTTCACGATCCGCCCGGCAACCAGATATGGATCGGCCGCCGAATTCGGCCGCCGATCTTCCAAGTAACCCTTGTAGCCACTGTTGATGAAGCTGTGCGGGATGCGGATCGAAGCACCCCGATCAGCGAGACCGTAGGTGAACTTATCAATTGACTGGGTCTCGTGCAATCCGGTGAGGCGCAGATGGTTCTCCGGACCGTAAACCGCGATATGCTCGTCCATATTTTTGGCGAAGGCGGCCATGAGTTTCTCGAAGTATTCCTTGCCCCCGGTTTCACGCAGGATCTTCGTCGAGAAGTTCGAGTGCATCCCGGAGCCGTTCCAATCGAGAGGCGCATTAAAGGGCCCGAGGATGGGTTTGCAGCGCCACTCGATATCGACACCGTAACTTTCGCCCAAGCGGGTCAGAATATAGCGGGCGACCCACATCTGGTCGGCCGCATTCTTCGAACCTTTGCCGAAGATCTGAAATTCCCATTGGCCTTTGGCGACCTCGGCGTTGATGCCTTCGAGATTAATGCCGGCATCAAGGCAGATATCGATGTGCTTCTCCACAATCTCGCGGGCGACGGAACCGACGTTTTTGTAACCAACGCCAGTATAATAGGGACCTTGTGGACCGGGGAAGCCGCCTTGGGGAAAGCCTAGAGGCGCACCGTCCTTGTAGAAGAAATACTCCTGCTCAAAACCAAACCAAGTATCCGGATCATCCGGAATCGTGCCGCGCGAATTGGAGGGATGCGGCGTCTTAGCGTCCGGCATCATCACTTCGCACATGACGAGCACGCCATTGCGCCGGGTGACATCGGCGAACACGGCGACGGGCTTCAAAACGCAGTCCGAGCTTTTGCCTTCCGCCTGCTGCGTCGAGCTGCCGTCGAAGCCCCAATTGGGAAGTTCTTCGAGCTTGGGGAAGCTGGCGTATTCCTTGATCTGCGTTTTGCTGCGGAGGCTGGCGAGCGGTGTGTAACCGTCGAGCCAGATGTATTCCAATTTGTATTTGGCCATATGCGATGTGGTGTGGATTGTAGGGTTTTAGCGAAGGTAGCGACCGCCCAATAAGATGGCGGACAGACTCCGAGACTACGCAACAAATAGCACCTTACATGCCAGCGAAAGCAGGAACTTCGTTAATGTCAGGATTTGACGAAAAGCGCTGATAGTTTATATTTTACAAAACAATAAAGTCCGTCTGTTTTTTCAAAACCAGCCCGCGCATGCCTGAAGTCAAAGATACCGCCCGCGCCCACGTCCACATCGGCTATGACGGCCGGGTGCACAAGACCTTCCGTGGTCATCTGGCCCGGGAGCGGTTCGAGAACGAAGTGCGCGTATTGAAACACCTCGCCGAGCAGGGCTGTGACTTCGTGCCGCGTTTGCTCGATACCAATCCGGCCAAGTTGCTCATGGTGACAACCAACTGCGGCTCGCGCGTTGACCACATGAATGAAGAGCGCCTCAAGCAGTTGTTCGCAGAACTCGAACAATACGGCGTGCGTCACGACGATCCTTTTTTACGCAACGTCACCTATCGGATCTCCGACGGCCGCTTTTGCATCATCGACTTTGAACTGGCCACCTTGTTGGCCGGCCCATCCCCGCCGATACCCACCGATGTCTCCTGAGCCGTCCTCCCCCCCGCCCTGCAAACTGCGCTGGTCGGCCCTCACCCACCGCGGGCGCGTGCGACCCAACAACGAGGACGCCTTCCTCGCCCTGAATTTCGACGGCCACGAACTGCGCTTCCTCGGTAAAACCGGCGAAGCCTCCGCCCGCAAATCCGACTATGTGTTCGCCATCAGCGACGGCATGGGCGGCGCAAACTCCGGAGAATTTGCCAGCCGGATCGCCGTGGATCACATCACCAAACTCATGCCGAAAAGTTTTCGGATGGCCGCCATGGGGCTGGCGAGCGGATTTACCGACGTCCTGCAGGAGCTGTTTGCCGACATACATGAAGTCATGCTCAGGCATGGGCGCAGCTATGAGGAATGCGCGGGCATGGGTGCCACGCTGAGCCTTTGTTGGTTCACGCCGGAATGGATGTATTTCGGCCATATTGGCGACAGCCGCATCTATTACCTGCCCCGCGATGGCGGCCTCAAGCAACTCACACACGATCACTCGCACGTCGGCTGGTTGCGCCGCCAAGGACGAATCAACGAACGTGAGGCGCGCACCCATCCACAGCGCAATGCCCTCAATCAAGCCCTCGGCGCCGGGCACCAGATTATCGACCCCCAAGTTGGTGCCGTGGGTTACCAGCCCGGGGATCGTTTTCTGCTCTGCTCTGATGGTCTGACGGACGGGTTGTGGGATCGCGCCGTGCAGGAACTCATCCGCGAACCAAGTCCTACCGACATGGCCAAGGCACCCGCCTATCGCTTGGTCGAAGCCTCACTGGAGGCATCTGGACGCGATAATATCACGGCCATTGTCATTGAGACCGAGGCCGACTCCGGCAGCTAAGGCTGGCTGGCATCGGGCCTGCATATATTCATGCCATGTTGCTATTCGTCTACGGCACTTTGAAGCGCGGCGGTGAAAATCACGCCTTGTTGGCGGCGCAACAATTTCTGGGTGCCGCGCGCACCGCGCCAGGTTACACCCTCTACTCACTTGGCGATTATCCGGGTTTGAGCACTCTACCCGGTGATCAATCCGGGGTCGAAGGCGAACTTTGGTGTGTGCAACCCGAGTGCCTCGCCCTGCTCGACGAATTGGAGGGACTGGCAGAAGGTTTGTATGTGCGGTCGGTGATCACCTTGGCGGAGCTGATACTCGCCGCTCCAGTCGAAACTTATTTTTACGCGCGGAACCTCGAGGGCTATCGACCAATCGGCGCGCACTGGTCCGTGTAATTCAACGTTTTCCCGTCAAGGCGGCTTTAGGCACCCGAACCACTTTGCTGAATTTTGCGCGAAAATTCTCTTCCAGTGCTACACGAACCACCGGTGGAATTCGCTGCACCAAGTCATCCAAATCAGGCAGCGGTTCACTGGTATCGGGTATCTCCTCTGTCGCCACGATGACCGGACTCGGCATGCGCGCGCCCTTGGTCTTCTCTTCGGTCAGGTAGGCAACTTCCGCCGCTTCATCAGGCCAGAGCGGCGGCATGTCGTCCTCAAGGGGCACCGCTTCGACCGCGCCTGCATCCACGGCCTCAGCTGTCCTGGTGGCGGTCGGTGCCACCGGCGGTGTTTCCGCTCCTCCTATCCCCAACCGGCTCTCCAACCGATCAATCAGTCCTTTTTTTTTTCACTGCCACCAGTCGCCGCTGGTTCTTCATCAGCCAGCGCCGCCAGTTCTTTGATCAGGCTGTCAATCGCCCGCGAGCGGCTCGCCTCAACTGCTTTGAGCAAAGTCACCTCAAAATTGATTTTCTCCGCGAGGCCCAGCTTCACGCTCCCCTCACCTTCCCTCAGGCCATCCAGTAGGCGAGTTAGTTGTTCCGTGGTCAGTGGGACTCCACCCAAGGCCTCACTGCGTCCGCCTTTGGCTATCGCATCCAGCAGCGCCTGCCGCACCAAGGCCTGCAAGTCAGTCAGCAAGCGAACCAGATCGCGCCCGGCGGCGTCACATTCGTCGGCAATCGCCACAATTTTTTGATGATCCCCAGCCGCCACGGCCGCCGCCAAGGCGGTGATTTTTTCCTCAGCAACGAGCCCGAAGACATCGAGCACATCGGGCTCGGTGATCTCTGCGCCGCAAAACGAAATCATCTGGTCGAAAACCGACTGGGCGTCGCGCATGCCGCCATCCGCCATCCGGGCGATACAGCGCAGCGCCGCCGGAGAAATTTTCACCTGCTCTTCCTTCGCGATTTTCTGCAACCGCTGGACAATCAGCTCGGCGGCGATGGGCTTCAGATCAAAACGTTGGCAGCGCGAGAGAATGGTCGGCAGCACCTTCTGCACATCCGTCGTCGCAAAAACAAATTTCACATGCTCCGGTGGCTCCTCCAGCGTTTTCAACAACGCATTGAAGGCCTGATTCGAGAGCATGTGCACTTCATCAATGATGTAGATTTTGAATTTCCCTTGGGTCGGGGCGTAACGCACGTCATCGCGGAGTTCACGGATCTGGTCCACCGAATTGTTCGAGGCACCGTCGATCTCAATCACGTCGAGCGAAGAACCGTCGCCGATGGATTTAACCACCGGATCATTCACGTCAAAATCCGCCTTTGGGCCGTCCGTGCAATTGAGTGCTTTGGCAAATATGCGCGCCGTCGAGGTTTTGCCCGTCCCGCGCGGTCCTACGAACAAATAAGCGTGAGCGATGCGATTGCGGGCAATGGCGTTCTTCAGTGTCCGCACCACATGATCCTGCCCGACAACGTCGTCAAAAGTTTGTGGTCGCCACTTGCGAGCGATGACTTGGTAGGCGGAGGACATTAAAGGCAGGAGGACTGAAAGGTGGGCGGAATGAAAAATCCAGCCCGTGTTTCCATTTTCTTTACCGACCTGTGCCCGTGCGGATTAGCCGAAGAGAAAATAAAAGTGGCCAGGCACTCCACGGCACTGGGAGAACGTCGTTGCCGTTGCTACCTTCCGGTCCTGGCGGAGTTCACGCGCCTGCCCATGCATGGCACCTGGCCGAAGCGGACCGTAGGCCGGTCGCTCGCGCCCGCAACTGCAAAGTGCAGCTTTTAACGTGGCGACGGACGTTCGCCCGGCAGGGGTGGCCGCTCACCCCAGCGCCGCTGCCGGTCCTGCATGATGCGCTCCCGCATTTCCTGCTGCATTTGTTCCAGTTTTTCCGCCTGTTCCGGCGTAAGCTCCCGTGCGACCTGCGCATACATCTCTTTCGACACCGTCAAGGTGGCCTTGAAACTCTCTTGACGGAGTCGGCGCATCTCGCGGTCAGCCTGGGCTATGATGGGACGGATCTTTTCCTTTTGCGCATCGGTCAGTTCCAGCCGATGCGCCAACCGCCCAAGGATCTGAGGCGTAACCCGCTCCAAAGGCATCGGAAATTTCTGGACAGCGAGAGCGGCAGGTTTGGGCTGCGGATAAAAACGTAAGGTCATAAATCCCCCGAACACCGCCCCGGCAATAAATATGCCCGTGAAGGCGAGGATGGCTTTCCAAGTCTGACCCATTTCAGGAAAGCTCCAACAGGATCGCCGCAGGATCCTCGGTCATGAAGAAAATGTCCTCCGCCAGCATCGACGGCTGCGGCTGGACATAATGAATAACCGCTCCGAGCAAGGCAAATAAGCAAGCCACCCCCAAGGCCCGGAGCGCCATGCGTTCCAAAACCGCGCCGACCGATTGACGCGCGCCAGCAATCCGGACCTGAGCCACCACCCGGGTCGTGAATCCATAGGGCACGCTCGTAGCGCGCGCGTCAGGTGCTTGCCGCGTGGCGGAGACCAGTCGCTGCCATTTTTCTTCGGGCGTTT
>JBDNGL010000078.1:0-11507 GCA_041689285.1 Opitutaceae bacterium | reverse complement strand
GATCTTGGAAGACCATTTGCAAGTTGCGGCGCGCGGTGAGCACATCAGCCGTGGAACCGGTCGTGAGATTCTTGCCCTCCAGCACCACGGTGCCACCAGTCGTGGGGACGAGTTGCATGATGGTGCGCGCGAGCGTGGATTTGCCACAGCCCGATTCACCCACGAGGCCGAGAACCTCCCCGCGCTGCACCGTGAGCGTGACCCCATCGACGGCTTTGACGGTGCCGACGTGCCGTTTGAACACGAAGCCTTCGTGAATCGGAAAGTGCGTCCGCACATCGTGGAGTTCGAGAATCGGATCGGCCATGGTGGTAATTAAAGTTCACCGGCCTGCACGCGCAGACAGGCTTGATCATGACCTGGTCGCCAAGGAGTGAGTTGGGGTGTATCCAGCCGGCAACGATCGACGGCATGGGTGCAACGGGCGGCAAACGCACAGCCGGGCAGTGGTTTGGAAAGATCGGGTGGCATGCCCGCGATCGTGAAAAGCTCAGTGCCCTTGGCTTGTAAGGAGGGGATCGATTTTTGCAGGGCGCGGGTGTAAGGATGCTTGGGTTCGCGGAAAAGCTCCCGCGTGCTGGTGCTCTCAACAATGCGACCGGCATACATCACCTGCACGCGATCACAGAGACCGGAAACGACCCCGAGATCGTGCGTGATGAAAATCACCGCCATCCCGAGTTCGTTCTGCATTTTCTTAATGAGTTCAAGAATTTGCGCCTGCACGGTGACGTCGAGCGCGGTCGTGGGCTCATCCGCGATGAGCAGCTCGGGCTTCGTTATCAAAGCCATGGCGATCATGACGCGCTGACGCATACCGCCGGAAAACTCGTGGGGATAGTAATGAATGCGCTTAGTCGCGTCATTGATCCCGACCGCTTCGAGGGCGGCTAGTCCGCGTTTGAGCGCTTCCTGGCGGGAGATTTTTTCATGGATGAGCAAAGGCTCGATGAGCTGGTCCGAGATTCGCAGGTAGGGATTCAGCGAGGTCATCGGGTCCTGGAAGATCATCGCGATCCGCTTTCCGCGGATGGCGCGGGTTTGAGCGGGAGAGCACTTGAGCAGATCCACTCCATCGAACACCGCTGAACCGCACTCAATGCGGCCAGGAGGCTGCGGGATGAGCCCCATCAATGAATAACAAGTGACGGATTTACCGGAGCCGGACTCACCTACGATGCCGAGGGTTTCACCGCGCTCGAGGTCGAAGCTTACCCCGTCCACCGCACGATACACTCCGCTGCGGGTGTGGAAATAAGTGCGAAGGTCAGTGACGGAAAGCAGTGGCATGCGATAGTGTCGGCAAGAGGGTGCGTGGGGTGAGCAAGGCCCGGCAATGCTAATCGGTTGAGGTCAACCAAGGCGCAATTTGCCGCAGAGTGCTGAGCACTTGATGCGGCGAAAGGTCGGCCAAGCGCCCACCTCCGGTAGGCGCACAGGCGGGCGGTTGAATTAGGTGAACCGGGGCATTAAAAACGGGGCGAGTGCGCACGGGGTTGGTCGGTCCAAATAAAGCGAGGAGCGGCACGCCGAGGGCATTGGCTAGGTGCATGCCGCCGGTATCGTTGGTCACCAGAAAACTGCAAGAGGTGAGACGAGCGCAGTAGGCATCAAGGTCGGTCTTGCCGGCGAGATCTTCGATCCGAGTGCCAAAGCCTGCAGCAATCGCGGCGGTAAGGGCCACATCGCTGGCAGTGCCAAACAATACGATCGGCAGCGTAGGTGGAAGTTTTTCGATTAGGGTGCGCCAATGCGCCACGGGCCATCTTTTTTCCGGATTGTTCTCCGAGCCGGCAATCAGCCCTAGGCACGGCGGTGGTCCAGGCCGATCAGGCGATAGTGGGCTAAAATCGGGTGGACTCTCCAAGCCAAAGTGGCGGAGTAGGTCGGTCCAAACCACCACTTGATGATGGTGCTTTTCGTCGTAGCCCTCGGGCAACCGATAGACATGGGAGAGCAATGGTCGCCGCCGACCGGGTCGCACAAGGCCAAAACGTTGCCGACAACCGGTCAAATATGCCTCCAGATCACCCCGGAATGAATTGGTGAAAAGCAGCCAATTGTCGGGATGCTGAGTGCGCAAATTGCGGAAAAAATGAAAATAACTGGCGCCATGCGGGGGCAGGGCGAGGAAGCGGTCGCTCACTTGAGCACGATCCAGTAACGGGCGAAATTGTGCCTTCGCAATGACCGTGAGTTCAACATCCGGACGGGCCGTGCGCAGCGCTCGGAGCAGAGGCAACGCCATGACCACATCGCCGAGCCAATTGGGCAAACGAACGAAAAACCGCGTCTGACGCGGCAATGCGGACAGACCGCGGGTGGTCAATTCCAGTGGCAACAGGTTTCGTTTGGCGCTGAGCCGGTAGCGAATCTGGGGTTCAGTTTGCTCACCCCAGCGATTATGCGCCCAGAGCCAGCAGGCGCAGGCCTCCTCGTCATTCGCCAGTAGGCCCTCGAGCCAGCGGTTGATGGCAATCGTGGTCGCGCCACTTTCGCCCGCAGTATCGATGCGGTGGCTGTGAATTTCCACGCGCCAGAAGCCGAGTCGCCGGGCGTAGAAAGCATGCACTTGTGCGCCGGATCTTTCCGCCAACAGGCCCGGCAGTTCAGTGGTTGAGCAGACGCGATCAAACAAAAGAGTAAGTGCGCCGGTGCGGCGTGAATTTTGATCAAATAGGACGGCGGCCATACCTTGTTGGCGCAACAGCCGCATTATGCCAAGGAAGCCCTCTTTGCGTGAGAGCAGCTTCATGCCGTAGAGTTCACGCGTTTGGCGCACCCAAGTGTCTAAAGTCGGATTGCGCAGCGGACGATAGATGGCACCAAATTTCGGGAAGGGGCCAGGCACGGTGAGGGCAATGGCAGTCTGCACTTCCCAATACGCCATGTGAGGAGCGGCGAACACTACGGGGAACGGTGCGCGTTGGTGGGCAACAAACACGGCGTGCATTGTTTCTGATGATGTGACCATGCGCCGCAGGCGATCAGCGTCCAAGGCGGGCATGGCCAGAGTAAAAAGTCCGGTCTCCATGAGGCGGCGACAACTGCGGCGGGCCATCTGCCGACACCATACTAGCCCGCGCTTCGGGAAGGCATGATCCAGATTGGAAAGCATGAGACGCCGCCGTCGCGGCTGCGTCCACCACATCACTTCGCCTAGGAGGATAGTCAGGGCACGCAGCAGCCGCTCAGGACAGCGAGCCAAAAGCCAAGCCAGAGTTTGCAAAAGTGGTTTTAACACGTGGCAGACGGATTAAGCGTTTGATTTCAGCAAAGAAAAGCCATGAGTTGTCATTTCCGTGCGGTCAAAAGCAGATTTTACCGCCGGTTTCCATGACCGAGTTGCTCATCATTAAACCTTCGTCCCTCGGGGACATCGTGCACGGCCTGCAGGTGGCGACCTCGCTCAAGGCCCAAGTAGAGGCTGTGCGCATTTCGTGGATTGTGCGGGATATTTTCGCCCCTTTGGTGCGGGCCTGTGAAGCCATTGATCAGGTTTACGTTTTTGAGCGTGCGGGCGGGGCCAAGGGTTTTCTACGGCTGATGCAAGCGGTGCGAAAAACCAAGTTTGACTATGTTTTCGATATGCAGGGCCTGCTACGTTCCGGTCTAATGACCTCGCGGACACGTGCGAAAAGGAAAGTAGGCCGCAGTGATGCACGGGAAATGGCTGGTATGTTTTATGATGAAAAAGTGCCGTTGCCGCCGGAGGGCCGGCGCAGTCATGCGCTGGACATTCTCTTGCAATTTTGCCCGATTTTAAATGCCAAGGCTGAAATCCGGGGTCGATTGAAATTTCGCGAAGTCGACAGCTTAAATCTAAGTTTTGCCGAAGGGCGCGGAGGCACCAAGCCGGTACTGATGTTTCCCGATAGCCGGCGTGCGGAAAAAAAATGGGGCGGCTTCAGGCAGCTGACCGAGATGCTGATTCGCGAGAACCGAAATCGCAAAGTCATCTGGGCAGGCAACAACTACCTGCCGAACAAGAGCGCCTTGCCGACGGCGCAGTTTCTGAATCTCACCGGTAACACCAGTCTGGTTTCGCTCCCTGCACTGATTCAACGTTCGGAATGGGTGATCTCCAACGACAGTGGTCCGATGCATCTGGCCGCGGCGCTGGAAGTGAAGACGTTGGCGATTTTCGGACCCACCGATCCATGTAATTTTGGTCCTTATCCACTCAATGCCCCGACGAATCTCGTGATGCAGGCACCGGCTGGTGAATTGAAACTATTGCCGGCCAAGGAAGTCTATGCCCGCTTCCTGCGGGCCGAGAGCCGTTCCAGCAAAAAGCACTGATTTTTCTATGCTCGATCCAAAACTTTTACGTGAATCGCCCGAAATTGTCCGGGCCGCCATTGCCAAGAAGCACCTTGATTTGGGTGCCTTGGAGCGCGCGCAGGCCAATGATCTCGCGTGGCGCCATGTCCTTGCTGACGTGGAGCATTGTCGCGCCAGCCAGAAGGCAACCAACACCGAAATGGCGGGCTTAACAAAAGGGTCGCCCGAGTTTCTCACCAAAGTGCAGGGGATGAAGGCGCTCTCGGCCGAGCTTAAGGCAAAGGAAGATAGCCTCAAACACCTAGAGGATAAATGGCGGGCCTCAATGTTGGAACTGCCTAATATCCCTCATACCTCAGTCCCTGAAGGACGGACGCCGGAGGATAATGTGGTTTTTTCGACGCAGGGTGATCCGGCGCAGGTCGGGGCCAATGCCCAGCCACACTGGGAAATTACAGGCTTCGAAAACCTGTTTGATTTCGGCCGCGGCGCCAAGGTCACGGGTGCAGGTTTTCCATTTTTCGTTGGTGATGGCGCGAAGCTATCCCGAGCGCTGCTGCAGTTTTTCTTGGATGAAGGCACCCGAGCCGGCTACACGGAGGTGAGTCCGCCCATCTTTGTAAATGCGGCCAGTGCCACCGCCACTGGGCAGCTGCCGGACAAGGAGGGGCAAATGTATGAGACTCTGGACAAGCTTTATGCTGTGCCCACAGCCGAGGTGCCACTGACGAACTTTTTCCGGGATGAGATCGTTGAGGAAGCCGCCTTACCTATTCAACGCTGTGCTTACACCCCGTGTTTTCGCCGCGAGGCCGGTAGCTACGGCAAGGATGTCCGCGGGCTGAATCGTGTCCATCAGTTCGACAAGGTTGAGCTGTTGAAGTGGGTCCATCCCTCAACGAGTTATGATGAATTGGAAAAACTGCGGGCCGACGCCGAGCGACTCCTGCAAAAACTGGATCTGCCCTATCGCGTGTTATTGATGTGCGGTGGCGACCTTGGTTTTGCTCAGGCAAAAAAATATGACCTCGAAGTTTGGGCCGCCGGTCAGCAACGCTGGCTGGAGGTTTCGAGTTGTAGCAATTTCGAGGCTTTTCAAGCCCGCCGCGCGCAGATTCGTTTCCGGGGCAAGACCGCAAGCAAACCCGAGTTAGTGCATACGTTAAACGGATCGGGTCTCGCCGTGCCTCGGGTGCTGGCCGCACTTTTAGAAAACAATCTCCAACCCGATGGTCGGGTGCGCATCCCGTTGGCACTTCAAACGTATTTCGGCAAGGAATACCTCAGTTTTACCTGAGCCGGGCAAATGCGCAGAGCTTGGTCGCATGAAGTTTTCGCCAAATCTATGGGAACGACGCGCCGGTCATTTGGCTGAACTGCTGCCAGTCGGGCGCTTGCATTCTGAAGCGCTGCGGCGCGGACTACGTGCGACTCGCCGTGCAACTGGGATGGTGGCGTTTTCAGGTGGTGCTGATTCGCTGGCCCTGCTGCTTTTACTTTGGGCGCATTGGCCGGCGAGTCGCCACGGTTTGCATGCCCTGCATTACAACCACCGTTTACGCGGAGCGGCTGCTGATCGGGACGAGGCGTATTGCCGCATGGTGTGCCGGGCATTGGGTATCGGAATTTCCGTCGGGCGACGTCGCGTTAAGAAAAAATTCACCAACGAGGCGGAGGCACGCGCTGCCCGGTTCGATTTCATCGCTAGCAAGATGCAAGCGCACAAAGCCAAGGTTCTTTGGCTAGGGCATCAACAAAACGATATTGCTGAAAGTATGTTCATGCGGCTCGCGCGTGGCAGTGGAACCAGCGGTCTGGCAGCACCTCGGCCGGTGCAGAGCATGTCGAATGGGCGATTACATTTGCGTCCGCTGCTTGGTCTGAAGCACGAAGACCTGACCAACGCATTGACCAAAGCAGGCCTAGCTTGGCGGGAGGACGCTTCGAATCATGCGGCAGACCATTTCCGTAATCGGGTCCGCCAGTCAGTTCTCCCTAGCTGGTCCGAGGCTGCTGGCAGAGACGCATTGGCCGGAGCGGCGCTCGCCCGTAGCATGCTGGAGGAGGATGACTTAGCCTTGGAGCAGTGGTTGGAACAGCTGGCCCCCATGGGCCGGGGCGGGGTTCTCAACTTGGGTAAGTTGCAGGGCGTGCCGCGCGCGTTGGTGCGCCGGGCACTGCACCGCTGGTTATTGCGGCATCCCGATACAGGAGGTCTTTCCCGCGCTGGTTTTGAGACGCTGCTCGCCATGGTTATGGCAGGTAAGCCTACGCGGTTTAGTCTTGGCGTGAAGGGATTTGCTGTCATCCGCGATGGCACGTTGCACTTCGACAAGAACCGCCAAAAAACACCGATTGCGCGTCCCAGATTATAGCACCCGTTCAATTGACTTGTCAGACGGGAACCTACACCTTCAAGCCTAGTCAAAAATCCGAATAATGCCCGAACCCGAAAACAAAAAGAAACGCGGTCCGCTCAAGAACCTGCCCCCAGACCGTTTTCAACCCAAAGTGCTGCTCATCTGGGCGGCTATCGCCATCGCAGTATTTTCGCTGCTTTACTGGACTCCCGGGCGACTGAGTGCGCCGGTTAATCTCAAGATCCAGCAGGTGGTCGAGTTCGCCGAGGAGGGCAAAATTCGCGAAGGAGTCATCCGCCCTGATGCGTCCGGTGGTCGGGATTGGGCAGTGATCTCCGGTGAACTGGCCGAGGCAATGTCGGTGTCACCGGCCAGTGTCGAAAAGTCGGTGAAATTTCGCGCGGCAGGGCGGCTGACTGATGCCAACATGGAGCGCCTGCAAAAGGCCCAGATTTTCTCTGAGCAGCCCGCCGCCACCCTGTGGACGCAAATCGCTGCGCAAGTCATTCCTTTTGTTCTGATCATCGGCCTGCTGTATTTTCTTTTCGTGCGCCAGTTGCGTCAGGCTGGTCGTGGAGCCATGAGCTTCGGCAAGAGCCGAGCAAAATTGCTTACCCGCGACCGGGATAAGGTCACGTTTGCCGATGTTGCCGGCTGTGATGAGGCGAAGGAGGAAGTCAGCGAAGTCGTTGAGTTCCTTAAGGACCCGAAAAAGTTCACCAAGATGGGTGGCCGCATTCCAAAGGGTATCCTGATGGTTGGACCTCCGGGCACCGGCAAGACCCTCCTCGCCAAGGCTGTGGCAGGTGAGGCTGAGGTGCCCTTTTTCTCTATATCGGGTTCCGACTTTGTGGAAATGTTTGTCGGCGTCGGGGCGAGCCGCGTGCGTGATATGTTTGAACAAGGCCGCAAAAATGCTCCCTGTCTGATTTTCATCGACGAAATCGATGCCGTGGGCCGCCAGCGTGGCGCCGGGCTTGGGGGCGGTAATGATGAACGTGAACAGACTTTGAATTCGCTGCTCGTGGAGATGGATGGCTTTGATGCCAACGAAGGCGTGATCATTATCGCCGCGACTAATCGCCCCGATGTGCTCGACAGCGCACTGTTGCGTCCGGGCCGCTTTGACCGCCAAGTCTACGTTGATTTGCCGGACCTCACTGGGCGCGAGCAGATCCTTCGCGTCCATGCCCGCAAAATCAGTCTCGCCGATGCGGTTGACCTCAGTGTCATCGCGCGCGGCACCCCGGGTCTTTCTGGCGCCGAACTTGCCAACCTTTTGAACGAGGCGGCGCTCTTGGCCAGCCGCCGTAATAAAAAGAAGGTCGAGATGATCGACGTAGATGACGCGCGCGAGAAAGTGCAGTTTGGACGCGAACGTCGTCGCCTGATGGATGATGAGGAGAAGAAGCTTACGGCCTATCACGAGGCGGGCCATGCGCTGGTGCAGGCCGTGCTCGATGACGGTCATATGCCGGTGCACAAGGTTACCATCATTCCCCGCGGTCGTAGCCTCGGCAGCACGATGTTCATTCCCAAGAAGGATATCCTGACCCACGCGATGAAACGGATGCTGAATCAGATCGCCATGGGACTGGGCGGTCGGATCGCCGAGGAAATTGTCTTGGACGATATTTCCAGTGGCGCGGCTGGCGATATCAAACAAGTAACTAAGATCGCCCGCCACATGGTTTGCGATTGGGGTATGAGCCCGCTCGGCCCCATCGCCTTCGGAGATAATCAGGATACGATATTTCTGGGCCGCGAGATCACTCGGAATGAAAACGTATCCGAGGAAACCGCCCGGCGGATAGATGCGGAGATTCACCGTATCATTGATGAGCAATACAAGCGGGCGACGGTGATCATCACTGAGAAACGCCTTGCCCTCGACCAAATCGCGTCGGCCTTGCTTGAATATGAGACCATCGAAGGCAAGCATGTCGCTGAAATCTTAGAATTTGGAGAGATCCGTTCACCCGTAATCAAGCAGCCACCGCCACTGCCACCGGAAGACGATCCGGCGGATAAGAAAAGTGCCAACAAGCCTGCGGCGACGGAAGACGATGATACACCAGAGACGGCCGCCGCCCAGCCTACGCCGGCTTGATTTCAGCAATACTTCAGCCCAGAGCGTCACCTTTCCCGGGTGGCGCTTTTTTGCGGCTAAATACTTACTTGGATTTATTCGACGAGGATATCAGGCTAGAAGCTTAAACATGAAAATATGCTGCATCGGAGCTGGTTACGTAGGTGGACCTACCATGGCCATGATCGCGCGAAAGGCGCCTGATATTCAGGTCACGGTTGTGGATATGAACGCCGCGCGTATTGCCGCTTGGAAGTCTGGTGACCTGCCGATCTACGAACCCGGACTGGAGGCTGTCGTGAAAGAGTCACTTGGCCGAAATTTATTTTTTTCCACCGACGTGGCGAGTCACATCAAGTCCGCTGACATCATTTTTGTGGCCGTCAATACACCGACCAAGACCTACGGAGTCGGGGCTGGCCGGGCGGCGGACCTGCGTTTCATCGAATCGGTCGCCAGGACGATCGCCGAGCATGCGGAGAGTGATAAAATCATCGTCGAGATGTCCACGATCCCGGTAAAGACGGCCGAGTCGATCAAGAGTATCGTCACCTCGAACTCCAAAGGGCTTAAATTCCAAGTGCTCTCAAATCCGGAGTTTCTGGCCGAAGGCACAGCGGTGAAGGATTTGGAAAATCCTGATCGCGTGCTAATCGGGGGTGAGCGCACACCCGACGGTGAAAAGGCGATGCAGACCTTGGTGGATGTCTATGCCCATTGGGTGCCACGCGAGCGTATCATTACGACCAACCTCTGGTCCTCGGAGCTCTCCAAGCTCGTCGCTAACGCATTTCTGGCCCAGCGCATTTCTTCCATCAATTCGATCTCCGCCCTGTGCGAGGCTACCGGCGCGGATGTCGACGAAGTGGCAAATGCCATCGGTAAGGATAGCCGGATCGGCCCCAAATTTCTTAAGGCTTCAGTCGGTTTTGGGGGATCTTGCTTTCAAAAGGACATCCTGAACCTGACCTATCTCTGCGAGAGTTTCGGCCTGCCGGAAGTGGCGGCTTACTGGACGAGTGTGGTTGGCATAAACGACTGGCAGAAACACCGGTTTGCCTCCCGAATCGTAAAGGAGCTTTTCAATACCGTGGCTGATAAAAAAATCGCCGTGCTGGGTTTCGCGTTCAAAAAGGACACGAACGACACTCGTGAATCCGCTGCCATCAACATCTGCCGAAACTTGCTAATCGAGCAGGCGAATGTGTGCGTTTATGATCCCAAGGTCCCGGCTGAAGAAATCATCAGTGATGTGCTTGGCAAGGGTCAGTCCAATCCGCGTCTCACCGTGGCGAAGGACGCCTATGTGGCCTGTGTCGGCGCGCATGCGATCGCTATCGTGACCGAATGGGACGAATTCAAGACGTTGGATTACGCAAAGATCCTCGCGGGCATGCCCAAACCGGCGTGCCTATTTGACGGCCGAAATATTGTGGATCTCGCCGGCTTGCAGAAGCTGGGCTTCCGTGCGTTTGGTATCGGCAAATGAACCCATTCGGGTTGGTGGACTACATCAGCGCGAGTTTAGTCGGGTGCGCCCCCAGCACCTGTTCAGCAGGGCAGCCTAGCCAGTCTTCCAAGACACTGGCATAAATTTGTCGAAAATCGATGGCTGGGGTCGCCTGCTCTGCGGTAGGGTCACCCAACGGCGGCGTCTCACCAGAGACGCCGCCGTGGACTGCTGTTCCCAGCAGGAAAACCGGGCCGTGTGTGCCGTGATCCGTGCCTCGGTTTTCATTTTCGGCCGCACTGCGCCCAAATTCAGAATAGGCCATGGTCATGACATGCTGGGCGACCCCGCGAGCCTCAAGTTCCTGCTGAAAGTCATGCAACCCAGAGGAAAAAATCCGTAGTAATTCAATGTGAGGATTGGCTTGATGAGCGTGAGTATCGAATCCGCCTAGGCTCAGGCAATAGATCCTCGGCGTGGCACCGCTCGAGATCTGTCGGGATATTTGCTGCAGCGTCTCCCGAAAATTTCCTAGATAGGGTTCGGCCGCACTGCGGCGGTTGACCCCGAACTGCCTGAGCACGGCTGGGCGATCCGGGGTGTGGTGAATCGCGAGGGTCCGGTTTCTAGGAGTCGTGGGATCAATCCAGTCGAGATATCGGCCGAGCCAACCTGAGCCCGCTTGGGACGGCGTAATCATGGCGGTATCCCATACTTCCAGCGCGCGAAAATGACTACGGTGACTCACCGGAGTGCCGACATTCTGAACAAGCGCGAGTCGGCCAGCTTCAAACAGCGAGTGCAGGCCTGCACACGCCGGATGTAGACCCAAGTTCGAGGTGATGGGTAGAACACGCCGAGCGGGAACTGCCAAAGTGGGCCGGAGGCGGTAGTAGTCAGAGTCGTTAAACGGGATGACTGTATTGAGCCCGTCGTTACCCCCGACGAGGTGTATGAGAACTAAAACGTGGTCAGGCTTGGACGGAGCGGTCAATTGAATCGGCGAAAAAGCAGACAAACCGCGGGTGAGGGACAGATAGCCTATCGCCGCGCCGGTGGATTGTAGAAACGCCCGGCGTGAGGTGGGACTGGATTGAAACCGGGGGGGGGTCATCATTTAGATGCCCAAAGACGTGCGGTAGATGCGTGGGACTCGTTTGGTCACAGAACAGAGCGTTTCCCAAGGAATCGTATCGGCCCAGCGGCTGAATTCCGTGATGGAAATCTCGGCGTGCTGCTGACGGCCCACAAGCACCGCTTCATCACCGCAACGGACTGCAGACACATCGGTGACATCGACGACCGTCTGGTCCATAGTCACCCG
>JBDNGL010000077.1:0-8572 GCA_041689285.1 Opitutaceae bacterium | reverse complement strand
CTGACGACTCCCTGACCCCTTCAAACACCTTGAAAACATAACCTTAGAGCGGACGCTCGCGCTGCAAACTAACTCGCATCCCGTTCGGCAATCCTCGACCGGCCGGAATCAAACCGGGAAAACGATTTTAGGACCTCCCTGAACTCGAAGTTTCCCTTAGTGTAATCGTTGTCAGCAATACCGGGAAAAACGCCGCCGCACCGGTGGCGGAGGGCAAGACGATGCGCCGGCCGCGGGTGCTCACGCGGGACGAACTGGACACGCCGCCACAAGGTTGCGGCAGCCCGATGCCGGAATTTCCGATGGCCGCCCAAGAACGTTGGGCCGAGGGGCGGGTGACCGTGGATTTCTTAGTCGATGAATCTGGCCGGGTGCGGGTACCGACGGTCCAGAGTGCGACGGCGGATGAGTTTGCCGCTGCCACGCTGGACATACTGCGTGAATGGCAGTTTGAGGCATCCCGCCGCCATGGGCGCCCGGCGGTCTATGTCGAACGCTGGACCTTCGATTTCCGCAAGTCGGGGGTGAACTACCTGACCGCGGCCGCAGCCTGCGGCCGCGGGTTCTGCTCAGTGGGGAAATGCTCTGCGAGGAAGGCGAAGATCTGCTCGTTGACATTGCTGAATAGCCCCCGATTTTGCGTAGCGCTGTCACTGAGTTTGGATGTGAACATGACGGCGTCACGTTCATTGCGGCGCAGGAAGTTTTTAACCCTTGTGCCCCCCGAGAATAGGGTGCCTGCCCGCCATTCGAGGTAATAATGAAAACTTGGCACTGTAATTTTCGGTAACAGTGACATCGGACTGGGGGCAGACTCTATCCCGCTCATTTTTATTTCGATCTCCTCTCGCCAAGCGTTCCAGTCTCCTGATGTGGGATCGGGTTTGACAAGGTCAGTCCTGACATCGTGGGACATGCCTGTGGAGTAATTGATCCAGCCGGCAAAAACTGATGTCTGGGTAAGCGTGTGCATGGCAACCCAGCCACCTTTAAACTCGCCCATGATGATGGCTTGCCGCGGGTCTATCCAACCTTGTCCTCCCAGCCACGCAACCGCCTCTGACAAATCCAGCGGTATCCGTCGTTGAATCTGACCCCGGCCTCGCTGGGCGAATTCCCTGCCGTAGCCTTTGCTGCCCCTATAATCGATTTGCGCCACCGCGTAGCCTCGCGATGCATAGAGATGCTCCACGAGGTCAAACATCGGGTAGTCACGGGTCCTGAACATCCTGTTTCCAACCATAAAGACAACCGGAGGTGGTTGGCTGCTGGACGGAGGCAGAACCAGCCGGCCATAGAGCTTCAGACCGTCACTGCTGCTAAAGCTGAAGGCTTGCGCCCGGCCCAAGCCCGCGGTGCTGTATCCACTCAATCGCGACCCCAAGGCCATCATGCGACCGGTATGTCGATCCAATAGATAGTACTGTCCTGGCATGTATTCGTTGAAAGACAGAACGATGAGTCGCTGGTGGTCGCGCGAGGTGCTTTTGATCAGGTTAATTTTGCCGGGCAAGGCTCGATCAATTTCCGACTGCAAGCGGGCGGCTTGGTCCGTGAAATGCTTTTGCTGTAGCGTGTCTCCAGGGTGCAACAGGGCGCGCGGCACTCCGCCGATCTCTGCCCAGTGGTCTAAGCTACCTGGATCAAATCGCGCGGGAGCAAATATGGTTTCAGTTGCGAATGTTTCAGGCTCTAGGGCCACTAGCCTCGAAGGATCGCTGCTCTGGTCCAAGGCCAAGAGCCGCTGTTGGTCGGGGTGCACGGCCAGAAAGTCAAACTTGGGCTCCTCTGGTGTGCCAAAGCTGCGACGTTGCCAGCGGGCTTCTTTGGTAGGACGCCACAGCAGGGAGAATGTATCGGATGTCATCTCAACCGCTGCCAATGCCTCGCCCCGGGCATTTAGAAGCCAATCGCTCACTTGGCCGGGGTTTCTCTCCACAGTGCGCAAGCGGTTAGTGCGAAAATCGAGCTCCCGCAGGTCGTAGCCTGTGCCACTGGCGTTTCTCATGGCGAGCAACACATGATCGGGTTTTTCGGGCAAGATATGAACCAGATTGCTCTCACGATACTGCCCCACGAGATGCGTGGTGACTTTGCCAGTCTTGAGGTCGACGGATTTGAATTCGCGACTGTAATCGGGATTCTGTAGGTTGACGAACAACCGGTTGTCACCAGCCCACCAGAGTTCGACAAATTCGGAGAATCCAAGGCGGGCGGCCGGTTGGGGTTTAAGGTCGGCCAATGTCAGGACAGTGATGTGCTGCTCGCCGTCCTTGGCGGTGACCAAGGACAGCCGGGTGCCATCGGGAGAAAGTTTGACGCCGGTGAGCGCCGGCGGGTCTCTGAGCAGCTGGAGAGACAGGGATTCGGCGTGGAGGGAGGCGAGAAGGCCGGTGGTCAGGAGGAGCAGGAGGAATGGCAGGCGCATGGGGTGTTGGCTGGAGGTGCGTCTTGCGAAGAGGCGTCGCTTCTTTCCTGAAAAGGAAAGCGAATCCTGTCCGTCGTGCTCAACTCAAATCGAAGCCGTCGCCCGTGCCGCCTATCTCTTACACCTCCGCCAGGGCGTTGGCGGTGTTGAGGTGTTCGACGCCGGTGTATTTCTGCGACTGTTCGTCGGCGTGGTAGCTGGAGCGGACCATGGCGCCACTCTCGACGACGCCGAGACCGATGGAGAGTCCAAACTGTTTCCAGTGTGCGAACTCGTCGGGATGCACCCAGCGTTCGACCTTCAGGTGTTGCGGGGTGGGCTGGAGATACTGGCCGACGGTGAGGATGTCGGTTTTGTCTGATGCGATGTCGCGGAGGGTCTGTTCGATCTCCGCCTTGGTTTCACCGAGTCCGAGCATGATGCCGGTCTTGGTGGTGAAGCCGCGGTGCTTGGCGTGCTGCAGGACGGAGCGGCTGCGCTCGTAGCGGGCTTGCACGCGGACGGGTTTTTGCAGGCGCTCCACGGTCTCAAGGTTGTGGTTAAAAATATCAGGCTTGGCGTCGAGCACGGTGTCGAGGTCGTGCAGGCGGCCCTTCCAGTCGGGGGTGAGAACCTCGATGGCGGTCTGCGGCATGCGGTGGCGGATGGCGCGGATGGTGGCGGCCCAGACGGCGGCGCCGCCGTCCCGCAACTCGTCGCGGGCGACGGACGTGATGACGCAGTGTTTGAGGCCCATCTTGGCGACGGCGTCGGCCACGCGGGCGGGTTCGCCGAGGTCAAGTTCGGTGGGTCGGCCGGTCTGGATGGCGCAGAAATTGCAGGACCGCGTGCAGATGTTGCCAAGAATCATCAGCGTCGCGGTGCCGCGCGACCAGCATTCGCCGAGGTTGGGGCACTGCGCGCTCTGGCAAACCGTGTGGAGCTTGTGCTCGTCCACGAGCGAACGCACGGCTTGGTAGCCGGGGCCGGAGGGCAGCTTGGCGCGGAGCCAGGTGGGTTTGCGCGTGGTATCCATCGGATTCTTAAAAGCAGAGTTAAACATGCATTACACGGCAGAACACGGAAAATTTTGCAAATCTAGCCAGTCGATAGGGAGGGGAGACCGGGTAATCACCCTGCAAGCAGGCGCGCGGAACGTGTAAGCGGGAAAATTGGAGACCAAGGCAGTTTGGACGTGTCTATTCTCAAAATCAAAAGTCTAGTGCTCTCCCTCATGTCCGCCACAAAACTTACCTTTGGACCGAAACTGGCTCTCTTCCTGATTGGGTTTCTGATGCTGCCCACGATGGCGGTGGCCAGTGATACCAAAGTCTGGGTATTGCTGATGCAAAATCCCGCCGCGGCCCAAACCATTGTCTCCAGCAATCCAACCGAGAAGGAAGGGTTGATCAAAGCTGGCTGGCGTTTGAGCGGGACCGGGCTTGTGTCCACCGAAGGCGGTGCGGGCCGAGGCCTGTTGCATCGGCTGCTCCGCACCAATCCGGACGTGGAACGGCAGCTGGCGATGAGTCCGGAAGAACTGGCGACCCATACAGCGGCTGGGTTTGTCTCCGAAGGTGCCATGGGCTATGTCCAGCTTCAGGCGGCCCCAGATTTGTTGCCGGTCCACGGCTTCAGCAAAGGCGGACGTTTTATTTGGGTGATGGACCATCACGATCAATATTGGGCCGACCAAAACGGCTGGAAACGGGCTGGCCAGATGTTTTGGCTCCGCCCGGTGGCAGAGAAATGAGTTTCCGGTGATGGCCGGATTTGGTGGATTTTACCTCTCGCGCTGAAACTCCGGCCAGAGGGTTCGGAATTCTTGGGCGAGCACCGACTTCACCTCGGCGAGATCGAGCTCGCGGCCGAGCTCGGCCTTCAGCGAAGTCACCGTGCCGTCTTGCGCACTGATGCCGCAGGGGACGATGCCTTGGAAGTGGGTGAGGTTGGCATTCACATTCAACGCGAAGCCATGATAAGTCACCCAGCGCTTCACTGCCACGCCAATGGCGGCGACCTTGCGTTGACCAAGCCAAATGCCGGTGAGTCCATCGCGGCGACTGGCGGCGAGCCCGAGCGCACCGACGCTGTTGATCAACACTTGTTCGAGGAAGCGCAGGTAGGCGTGCAGATCCTTGCGGGCGGCGAGTGACACGATGGGGTAGCCGACGACTTGGCCGGGGCCGTGGTAGGTGATGTCGCCGCCGCGGTTGGTCTTGGCAACGGCCACGCCTTCGCGGGCCAGTTGCTCCTCGCTCCAAACCAGGTTCTTTTCCGCTCCGCCACGCAGACCAACTGTGAATACCGGTTCATGTTCGGTGAAGATAAGTATGTCGCCGATTTCATCCGCGATACGTTTGGCGACATGCTCTTCCTGGCGGCGCTTGGCCTCCGCATAGTGCGTGCGACCCCAATCTTGGGTGGTCACGACGAGAGACGGATTGAGGGAGGCGGACATGGGTGCAAGGTTTGCGACTGGCGGGGTGGGCGCAACTCCACTTTACGAACTAGAGGGCGGGGCCGAATGTTCAGAAAGCTTCGGCTTGGCGGCAGCGCTGGTTCGGTTAGTGCCGTAGCGTGCCTAACCCAACCACGCTTGAAGATATCCGCGCGGCGGGTGACCTGCAGCGCCGTCTGCAGGCCAATTTCCACCGCCTGCACGCGCCTGAGTTTCACTACGATGCTATGATGACGGCCTTCACGGCGAAAGAGGCGCCGGGCGATTGGGTGGGGCGTTGCCTGCTGTCGCTCACCCTGCATGCGCGGGTGTCCGGCGAGGTGGCCCCGCATTTGGCGGAGATTATGGCCCGATTGCCGGGTGCCATGAACGCCCAAGGGTATCTCGGTGAAATCTATCCAGTGGGTAAAGCCGACGAAAATCAGATCGGTGGACACAATGCCCTATTGCGCGGACTCTGTGAGTATTACCGCTGGCGGCGCGATTCGCGCGCTTTGGCGCTCATTCGATCCATCGTAGCTAATCTGATGGTGCCGTCCACGCCGCTCTGGACGGAATATCCTGACCAGCTCCAGCCCGAACTCATCGACCAGCAAGTCGTTGGACTGACCGTGCACCGGACGCAGGGCGACTGGCTTGGGTTGTCCACCGATATCGGAGTCGGCTTTTTCGCCTTGGATGGATTGACGCAGGCTTACGCGGTCGATCCGACGCCGGAGCTTCGCGAGCTGATCGAGAAGATGATGGCGCGCTATGCTGAACTTGATCCCGTGGGGATCAGCGCCCAGACTCATTCGACCCTGACCACGCTCCGGGGGATTTTGCGCTGGTGGCGGGATGTGGCACCACGGCCGGAACTGTTGGACCTCGTGCGCGGCCGCTTCCAGAGCTATCGCGCTGCGGCTGTGACCGAGCATCACGGTAACTACAATTGGTTCGGTCGGCCGGAATGGACGGAGCCCTGCGCCATCGTGGACGCGTTCATGCTCGCAGTGCAATTATGGTCCGCGACCGGTGAAGGCGAACTCCTTGAGGAAGCGCACCGGATTTATTTCAACGGTCTCGCCCATGCCCAGCGTCCCAATGGTGGCTATGGCTGCGACCTTTGCACTGGCGCGCGCGGCCTGCTCTTCACGGCGACGCATGAGTATTTTGAAGCGCCGTGGTGTTGCTCGATGCGCGGCACTGAGGGACTCGCCCGGGCCGCGCAGGCAGGTTGGTTCACCGACGGAGAAACGATTACTCTCGGATTCTATTTTGGCGGTAAAGCGCGGCTGCGCTTTGCCGACGGCGAGGTGGAGTTCATGCAGACCAGCAGCTACCCACTGGAGGGCCGCGTGCAACTGCGGGTGACGGCGAGCACAGTGACCCGGTCTAAAACCCTGCGTTTTTTCGCACCGATTTGGAGCCCGGCGGCCGAGTTTCGCCTCACGCGCAACGCGGAGGTCTTGCCAGTGACATTTGAGGATCGTTTTGCCGTCGTGACTGTTGATTTGAACGTAGGTGATGAGATCATGGCGGAGTTCACGGTCCGCTTCGGAGCCCTGTCGCTGCAAAATCCGCTTCGCCTGCCCGGTCACCATCGCTTTGCTCATGGTCCGTTGTTACTCGGTCATCAAGGCGGCGAGGCCGTCAGCATGCCGGCTGGGAGTTCCTTTGCTCCCTTGGGCGGGGCGCGTTACCGCTGCATCGCGACCGGCCGCGAACTGGCACCTTTACCCACGCTGATTGACCTCAGCGAAACCGAGGCAAAGGCTGGGCGCACCCAGATAGTGTTCACCAATTGATTCCCTATGACACCCGCCGCCATGCAAAACCTCCTCGGGCAGTTGCCGTTCCAAGCCGGTGCAGTCACCCGCATGATCAACGCCGAGAACCCGACTGGCGAAAAGGGCGGCGGCGCGAAATGGGAGCCGAATCCTGACGATCCCATGGTGCCGCACAGCGCGCAGGCCATGCATCTGGGCCGCGGCTGGAAGGTGCGGCCCTTCATCAGTCTCAAGGCGGGCGAGACGGCTACGCTCGCCGATATTGGCGGCCCGGGTTGCATCAACCAATTCTGGATCACCGCGAGCGCCGATGAATTCCGCACGCTGGTGCTGCGGATGTATTGGGACGGGGAGGAGACGCCTTCGGTGGAGGCGCCCCTAGGCGATTTTTTTGCCATGGGCTTTGACACCCAGCCGCACCTCGTCAACTCGCTGCCGGTAGTGGTGGCCCCACATCGCGGTTGCAGCTGCTACTGGCAGATGCCGTTCCGGCGGCACGCGCGCCTCACGCTCAGTAATGAGCACAAGGCCGACGTCAAAATCATCGCCTACAAGGTGCTCTACAAGCTCCACGATGTGCCGGCCGACGCCGCCTACTTCCACGTCCAGTGGCGACGGAGCCTGACGCGCCGCGAGCAACCCGAGCACACAATCCTCGACGGGGTGCAGGGGCGCGGGCTCTACGTGGGCACCTACCTTGCTTGGACCGCGCTCTCCCGTGGCTGGTGGGGCGAGGGCGAGGTTAAGTTCTACCTCGATGGTGACGGAGAATTTCCAACCATCTGCGACAACGGCACCGAGGATTACTTCAGTGGTGCGTGGGGCTTTTTCAAGGACCCTAAAAAAAATCCGGTCGAGGAGGCCTTCAATACGCCATTTGTCGGAATGCCGTTGGCCCACACCGGCAGTGCTGACGGACCGCGCTACTTCGGGCTCTACCGCTGGCACATCCTTGACAGCATTGGCTTTGAAAAAGACGTCCGGGTCACCGTCCAGACTTTAGGCTGGTGGCCGGGACACATCTACCAGCCGCTCACGGATGATGTGGCTTCGACTGCTTTCTGGTATCAACGCGAACCGCATGCGCCTTTCCCGGAATTTCCGACCCTCAACGACCGCTGGCAGCGGTGAATTTGCGGCGGATTTCACAGATGAACCGGGATAAAACGAAGCTAGGTTTGTGCTGGCCCGGCACGTCCCTGTGTCGGTTGAGTGGGCATAACGCGCGGAGGGACCTGCGCATCCACCTGAAAAAAGCGAACCAACAGTCTAACGGGTCATGAGCTTCGAAAACATGGATTATAAGTGCTACCTGGACGCGACGGCGCGCCAGCGCCGACACCAAGAGGACTGGCTCAAGGTTGGCTATGCGCCGCTGGGATTTTACCTGAAGGACTTTTGTCTGCACGAGGTGCAAGGCACGTGGCATCTCTACCACATCGCCGGGACGCCGGGTGTGAGCTGCTGCCTGCCGGGCAACGAGGTGTTTTTCGGTCATGCGACTACGCGCGATTTCGTGACATGGGAGACGCACGAGCCGTGTTTGTTCATCGACCTGCGCGGCTGGGATCACGGCCATGTGTTTGCGCCCTATGTGATTACCCAAGGCGGCCAGCACTGGATGTTCTACACTGGCGTGGCGACCGACAATACGCAGCGCATCGGCGTGGCGGTATCGCCCGACCTGTTCCACTGGGAGCGTGCTTCCGACCATCCGGTCATCCGTCCGGAGGAATACGGCTGGGCCTTCTGCCCGACCCGTGGTGGCGCGGCCTGCCGCGATGCGCACGTGATCGAACACCAAGGCCGGTTCCAGCTGTATTACACCGCAGTGAAAAAAGACGGCAACGGCTGCGTGGCCCGGGCTTCGTCCACTGACCTGCTTAACTGGCGCGATGAAGGCATCGTTTACGGCTTCAATGCCTGGAACCAGTG
>JBDNGL010000076.1:0-7089 GCA_041689285.1 Opitutaceae bacterium | reverse complement strand
CTCCCTACGGGCTGGACGCGCCTGCGGGCGTGTGGGACCGTCAAAAGACAGGCGGGACGGCTGCGTTTGAGAAACTTTTCCAGACCTTAAAGCATAACTTAATTTGGCCGGAAATTGGTCCTACGCTTGGGGACCACTTCAGGAATTTGCTTTTGACGCTCCGCGGTGATGTGCTCCAACGTAAAAGCCTCTCAAGGATTTTAACAATTCCTTGTAGTTCGCCTCCTTGCGTTGATACTGGTCGGCCAGCCGCTTTCTCCATTCGTTAATGAACCATGCAAATACTGCCCCAAGAAGCGGTGCGGCAAACTTCCAGAAGTCTGCAGAGGAGATTACGTCGATCATAAGGTTGAAGGTTTCAGATGATGCGTGGCATGTGCAAAGCCGCGAGATTGGCGCGCCGATGGCTTATGCGGCCTAACGCCCAAGCTCAGCGACGGGCGCGCAGGTGTTTGGGCTTGGCACTTTATCCACCACGCGTGCGCTCCAGCGATTTGTTAGACGACAACTACTTTCGGACACGCGCATACGCTTCTTTGAGTTGAGGAAGCACGAAGCGAAAATTGTTTACCAAGTCTTCGACAGTGCGAGTCGCGCTAGGAAACCAGATTGCATATACACCCCAGCGCTCGGAATCGGGCGCCTCTTCCGCAAAGCCTAAAAGCAAATTCTTATCCGTAAGTCCATCGCCCGGTGCCATGAGAAGTTGGCGATGGACGCTGGCGGACAAGTGAATCGCCGGTCCCTGGAGTGCTCCGTCAACACATCACGGGCACTGCTTTGGTGTGGTAACCGCTACACCGCCCGGACCGCTCAGTAGGGACACGTGAGGGCCGGCGTTCGTCGTCCGGCCTTCAGGCCGTCCTTCCGCGCCGCCGCGGCCCTGGAGCGAACCGGATAGACTGAAGCCGGCACCACGAATGGAGTCCACTTGCCCCAGCACGTCTTCTCCGGATTCAGCAGCACGCCCGCCGCTCGCGCTATCGGAGGATCCCGGCCGAGAAATGCCAGACACGCTGAACAGATGGCTTCTGACGATGCCCGGATGCGGAAACAGTCAATAAGACAGGTTGGACCCCATTGCCTTACTCCTGTCACCGAACGGGATGAAAAGGCCGCTTCAAGCGCAACTTGAAGCGGCCATGCGTTACCAGTTTGGACTTTTAGTTCACTGATTGCGCCCCAACCAAGCCCTCGGCGCTAACCTCGGCCACAAGGCCTGATGCCCGCGTCGCCATCCTGAGGGAGTTGACGTTGATCCCGACGTTGTGCCGTTGGGCGTCCTTGAAGCGCATCTTGATCGAGGCCGGCCCCACTGGATCATGCACAAAGATGAACGGCAGCCGGCCGGCGATCTCGCGTGATCCCTGCGAATCCTGGATCGAGCCCTCAAACTCAACGCCAGTTTCACCGGTTAATTCCACAGAGAATGCCTTGACCGAAAGCGCTTGCAGTTCCTCCAGTGACAACCCCAAGCCCGCCGCATCGGTCTGGGTGATTTCGAACGTAAACAACTCGTCTGGAAGCGGTTGATCAAAGTCATAGAACTCGTAGGCCTGAGTGACCCACGGTTCCGCGCCTGCGGTGTAGTCGTCGCTGATCCACTCAATCCTGCGCGCCAGCAACGCCGTCTCGTCCAGCCACACCCGTGTCAGCATGTTGGGATTTTTCTCACCCATGGCGGGCCCGGCATAGCGATATTCGCCCACCCAGCAATTGGACAAGACGAGTTGTGGACCGGCATGCGTGGCATCCACCTTAGCCGCCGGCTGGAACGAATATCCGCTTAACGCGAGAACGGGCGATGCCAACTGGCTGATGTCTAGCGGCTGCGAATTCAACCGGAAGCGCCGATTCTCTGTTCGGTGATCGACGCGCAACTCCCGGTTGTCGCGATTCCAGATGGTTTCGGTTTCGCGTGCCGTGACCATTTCTCCATTGCCCCCAGGGCTGGCTCCAGTGCGAAACCAGATTTCCGTCGCCAGTAGTGGATTGTCGGGATGTTGTGATGTACTGAAATTTGGCCAACCGTTTACCTGTTTTGAGCGATCCCGAACCACGTGCTGGGCTGGACCGATGCGTTCGTAGTGCAGCACGCGAACAGACTGCACGCGTTTTAGGTTTTCGCCGACCGCAGCAATTGACCGCCCGCTGCCTCCTGAGAATACAATCAACCCCAGGATTAGGGCGACGGTGGCGGTTCCAAGTCCTGTGACCGGCATCCAGAGGTGGCGCCACCATGTTCGAAGCGCTGTACCCACCTGCTGGGAACCTGTGGCCCTGAACGTCGCCACCGGCACTTCGATCTGCCGCTCCAAGGTCGTCAACAAATCCGCCGGGGGCGTGGGCGGCGGAGTTTTCCGCAGCCAGTTCTCAATTTCACTGTCAGTGTTCATGTTGTCCTCGATTCAGTGGTTTGTGTTTGCGATGTCTCCGGCGAATTCCTTGAGGCGAAGGCGAAGGCGGTTGAGGGCGGAGCGAAGCCGCAGTTTCAATGTGCTTAACGGCATGTCGATGACCTCACCTGCTTCCACCAAGGTCAGGCGTTGTCCGAAGTGAAGTTGAATGACCTGCCGTTCCTCATCCGGAAGTTGATCCACCTGCTCCCAGAGCGCACGCAACCGCTCGTCCGTGGCGGCAGCCTGGAACGGTGATGGAAAATCGCCTGGCAGTTCCCGCCACCAATGTTCGGACTGCGGTGAGCCGGGACGATGTCGGCGCCGCCAATCCACCCAGGTGCAGAAGGCGATCCGATGCATCCACGTACTTATGGACGAGCCTTCCCGATACCGCTTGAGGGATGTCCATACCTTCCGAAACGTCTCCTGGGTAAGATCGGCCGCGTCCGCGTCATTTCCTGCCAGTCGGCGAAGATAGGCATAAATCCTCGAGTAGTGCTCGTGAAGGAGCTGGGACGCGGCCTCGCGATTGCCCTGGAGAGCTTCACGACACCACCTGCGGTTGTTTTCTTCGGAATCCATTCGGAGAACCTTTCAACCATTGGTCGAATTGGGGCGGCGAAACGGCCAGACTATTTTCATCACTGCCGGTTCCGGACAGAGTGGCAGGTTTAAATCCAGTGCCGATCCGCGGAGGGGAGATATCTCGCGAGCAGAACTATGTTAGCGGACACGCTTCGCTCCTGAATTTCAAAACCTTACCTCATTACGGCTGGACCACTGGCTTCGGTCCGGTCAAGTCCGCCGGCAACGTCAATGTTGACTGAAACGCCCCTGCCACTTTCTCGACTCCGAGCAACCTTCCCACGCCGGAGTCATCACTGAAGTTCGACTCAATCCTGGTTGAGATATCACTTGGCTCAACAACGGGGCGGAGTCGGTTTCGAATTGGCCCAACCCCTTCCGGGTCCCCGGAAAAGCATTGCACCAGGTCCCTTCCCCCCTCTGTGTCCCTGTGTCTCTGTGGTTCACCCCCACCGTGATCGGGAGGTGCCCGATCACTCCGCCTCCGTCACCACCAGCATGCCGTTCTGCGGGATCCCGGAGGTGACGGTTTGCCTTTGTCCCGAGGGCCAGGTGACTTCGACCCGTTCCACCTGGGCGGCCTCTCCCAATCCGAAGTACAGGGGCAGGCTGCTCTGGGCCAGGTAGCCGGACTTGCCATGGTGGAGCCGGCTCATCTCACGGGCGCCCGCCCGGACCCGGACCACCGCGCCCAGTCCCTCACGATTGGAACGGGTGCCCACCAGCTTCACCTTCAGGTAATGAACCGACTGCCGTGCGGACAGATCGCTGACCAGCACCTGGGGCACGTCGTCAAACTCATTGGTCACCAGGTCCAGATCGCCGTCACCGTCCAGGTCCACAAAAGCGGCCGAGCGGGTGCTGAGCGAGGAGCGCACCGTGAGTTGCCCCTTGCGGCCCCGGCTCATCGGATGCGTGCGATCAGCGCCGTCAAAATCCAGGACGAAGGACTCCTTGGAGACCCGCCCGTCACGCCGGGGTTCGATGCCCACCAGGAACTCGGCATCCCTGAAGACCTTCCCCTGCTCGTTGAGCAGAAGTGAATTAACCGCATAAACAAAGGGATACCCCATGCCCGAACCGACGAAGATATCTTCGTATCCGTCGGCGTTGGCGTCGCCAATGCTGACGCCCCAGGGCCAGTAAGTCTCCAGTCGCAGACGGTCGGAGACTTCGCTGAATTTTCCGCCCCCGAGATTCTCGTACAGCGCGTTGCCGAAGATGTTGTTGGAGGCTCCACTAACTACTGATAGGAATTTGCTTTTGACGCTCCGCGGTGATCCTCCGGCGACCAGCCCCGACGAAACCGCGCGTGCACTTCTTCGCGCAGCGGCGAGTGCGCGTTGATCGCGCAGTCGCCCCGTCGGGCGCTTCCACGTCGGGCAAGCGCGGCCTGATGGGCCACGGCGGCTCGATAAACCGCGCGGCCACCGTGCAGTGCGAGTTCACGGCTGATCGTGCCGGGGGTGAGAATTCCAAGGGGTCATTACTTACCTTTTACCCTCAATGGCTCTCAAGTCGATAAAGGTAAAAGGTAAGAAATGACCCCTTGGAAATGACCACTCGATTTACTAGCTCACTCTCAATTGTAGGCTCCATCGACCCGGACGGGAAATCCATCTCTTCTAAGCGACTGTCGCACGATGTGAGAAGCGCAACCGCGAGAACAAGAGTGAGTGCTTGGAGCTTCATTATTCTTTGATCGAACGTTTGAGTGCACCCATCTCATCCCGAGAGGGCGATTCCAATTGTAGGATCAACTCCCGGATTACGAAAGAAGTTTCCTTCTCGCAGCCAGGATGAGATTGGCGTGCCACGACTTGTTAGGTCACCGCGTTACCTGTGATTTGACGTTGCCAATAGGCTTTCGCTGTAAGCCAACAAATTCTCCATCAATTTTTAGCATAAGCCAAGTCGACTCTGGCGCGCCTTCGTGTCCTGACGCCCCGGATTCGGGGATAGCGCCCCATTCGCGCTCGTCGCATCCACAAGACACTGTCTCACCGTCTGGAACCGGAAACTTGCCGCCGCAATCTCGACAGAGGACGTGGAACGTATGGCATCGAACGCACTTTCCATATTTGTACATCAGCCATCCCGCCCCTGCTCCATCGACCTTATCTACAGACCAAAGTAGCGATTGATCGCCGCAATCCGCTCCTGATAGGCAGCAGTCAAACGCGTTTTCATACTTGGAAACCAACCAATCATATTCCAAGAGCCTCAACCCACCCAATTCCTCGGCTCGGCGGATTGCAGACTTGGTGAAACCGCCTGACGATACGATTACGGCAGCAGATGCGCTGACATCTCGCAGCTTAGCTTCCGTTGCTTCAATGGTTTCAATATCAACTGGACGTACATGTAATTTTGCTTCCACGATAACCCGAGCTCCGGGAGTAGTCTCAGCGCGGTTTTCCAGTAAGACATCAATCTGCCGAGATCTGCCGCTTATTGTTCCACGAATCTTGGCGTTTGCAGTCACAGTCACATCAACGAAGTCGAATTCCTCGATCGCCCACGCTGAAATGCAGCGTTCATAGAGGTCGGACTTTCGAGTCTTTTTCATGACCTAACGTCAAAGCGATGTCACTGCCTGCCGACAGGGCGCTCCGACTTCTGGGTTGATGTTTGAATGTTCATTAGGCTTCCGACTCGGCGCGGGCAGGCAATTGAGCATCCGCGACTTGTTATGCTTCGATTGTTGATTGTCAGAAAAGAACGCTGCACAATCGGCTGTAGCTCTCCATAGCTTCCTTTCTTGTAGTCTCTGGGGAACTGGATGCCACATCGCTTAGTGCCCCAACCAGACACATAGCAATTTTTTCGTAGTCGCTAGCGCATCTCTTGATCGCACCCTTGTCTAGTATCTGATCAATGCCAGTCACACCGAACAGGATATCCCGTCGGAGAAGATTAAGAGACAGCGCTTGCTGTGGGGAATCGTCCTGGATTCTTCGTGCCAAACGCACGGCCACGACAGCGGTACGCAGTGCAGCGATTGGTTGTGCGGTTATGGCGTCAACATTTTCCTTGAGAGGCACGCCCGCGCGGATTTCAGCGATTGAGAGCAGGTTCTCGAGCTGATCCGACAAGTTGGCCGCACTGAGATCCTCAAGTAACTGCTCGTCAGCACTTCGCAGTAGATGCTCAACAACGACGATAAAATCCCCATCCCGGCGAAGCTCAGTCAGAAGATACGGCTGTGGTTGCCCACGTGAGATATCCCGAACGGCGAGATGTTTTGCTTCTGAATACAACTCTCGTAGAGGTTTCGGGAGGACTGACAGAATCAAACGCTTCAGTCCAGACTTTGCCTTTATTACTCCGTGCTGATCACTAAGATCCCATACGGGGTCAGTCCCGTCGTATTCATCAACAAAGCTGAAAATGTCCTCAAAGAACCTTCGTGCGCTTTCGATGGCCTTGTCCTTCTTCATTCTTTCAAGGTCGCAACATATTGCAGATGACCAATCAAGGACTACATCTTGACCTGATTCAGCCTTCATCGCGTTTAGGAGAATCAGATCAGCCTCACCGCTGTATTTCCAAGATGAACTCTTTTGGGCTTCCTTCCGCAAAGTTTCGAAGTCGATTACATTGAAATACCAAGGGGCACTGTCGCTAGTCACCTCCATTTCCACTACAGGTTGTTTGCCGTTGCCGTATCTTCTGTAACCGGCACAGAAAAAGTCTATTTTGTCTCCTGAACGATGATGAAAGTAGTTGAGGCTTTTTGTGATCTCTGACCCTCCGAGATTTGAGTCGGGAGGGGCAAAAAGCAATCCAACCAAACGAATAGAGTCACCTGAATAGCGATCATTGAACGCTTGAGTCAGCACTCTAGAAATCTCTTCTAAGTACTGATAGGAATTTGCTTTTGACGCTCCGCGGTGAGGGAGATTTGGTTTGATGAAAGCGGTGACATTAAGGGATCCTCCCCCCTGTTCTTGGCGGTGTCAACGGCTTGGAGCACGGGTCGCAAGGCCGACGGAGGGAACTTTGGGGGACTCAGGCAGTCTTTCTGTGGTTTTCAGCCTCTTTTCGGACGGTTTCCGGGCACGAGATTGCCCCACCAAGCGGGGGTTCGCGCTCAATCGGTGAT
>JBDNGL010000075.1:0-28938 GCA_041689285.1 Opitutaceae bacterium | reverse complement strand
CGACAGATTCCGGCATGCCCCCGAGGGCGTTTGCCGAAGAACGTGATTTGAGTTTCCAGCTGGTCGTGAATGCGACCCCGCGTATACTGACGCCGTCGCAGATCGCGTTCTACAACGAGCATGGTTACGTCCGGCCACTGCGGGCTTACACCCCGGTGGAGGCCGACCGCAACCGCGCCTACTTCGACGACCTGCTACACAAGGTGCAAACCGCCCGCCAGGATCTCGACGCGTATTCCATCAATGGCTTTCAGATCTGCTGTGCAGGATTGCACGACATCGTCACGCATCCGGTGATCCTCGACCACGTGCAGGACATTCTCGGTCCGGACATCGTCTGCTGGGGCACACATTTTTTCTGCAAGGTCGCCCACGATCCCCGAAAGGTCGCCTGGCACCAGGATGCTTCCTACTGGCCGCTCACCCCGGCGCGCACGGTCACCGTGTGGCTGGCGATTGATGCTGCCGAGGTGGAGAACGCTGCGATGATGTTCCTCCCTGGCACGCACACCCGCGGCCATCTGAAGTGGCGGCACATCAGCGGGGAACAGGCGGTGCTGAACCAAGAGATCGAAAACACCGCGCAGTTCGGCGAACCGGTCTTCGATGAACTCAAGGCCGGCGAATTCTCGCTCCATGCCGACATGCTCGCGCACGGCTCGAATCCGAACACCTCCGACCGCCGCCGCTGCGGGCTGACGCTGCGTTATTGCCCGCCCACCGTGCGCGCGCTTGATCCGTGCTGGGCTCGCGGCGCGGTCCGCTGTCGCGGCAAGGATGCCGCGGGGAATTGGGTGCACAACCCGCGACCGCCGGGCGAGGATGTGAGCGTCATGATCCCAGCCATCGGCGCGAACTGAGCACAGGCTTTCGAGTGCAACGCTGGGAGATTCTGGCGGTACAAACCGGCCAGAAATTTACCGCTAATCCACGCTAATTGACGCTCATGGGGGAGGAGGGGCCCAGATTTTACCGCGGATTTCACGGCTCTGCACGGAGGGGAAAGCCCAATCCGATTTCCTGATTAGCGTGGATTAGCGCCCATTAGCGGTCTCACCTGCTGGGTTGGCAGGTTCCTGCTTCTGGCTCAGCTAATGCCCCGGGCTTTCAGAAGGGCGGCGAGTTCAACCGGATCGGCGGTGCCCTTGACGGTGTTCAGGTGGCTGAGGACGGCCATGCGGTCAGCGGGGCCACAACTGGAGATCTCGATCATCCACTCCTCGGTCTTGTCGGCGACGGCGACGACCTCGTCCGACCAAGCAATGACCTCGGCGGCTTCGACGAAGCCCTGAGTGATGCCTTGGATAAAAAACTCCGCTTTAGTGCGATAATTCATGGCCCGACTCTTCGGTCGTCATTCGAGTCTGCCAAGCGCGAAAGCGCGTTTCTGCCAATCAAACCAACCCTATGTGATTCGCTCCCCATCACGCTTCGTCGATGCTCGTGACTGAAATACTTAAAACCAGACCTCTTTTCTGTGCCTCGACGAGCGCAACGCACGACTCGCTGTTTTTTGGGCACCGACGCTCAAGATACGCAGACTTTTCTGTGGGAATAAGGTTTCTTCTTGGCTAACCGAGCCGATCAAAACGAAAGAGCAGAAAAATAGGTGGGGCTGGATTTCCACCAAGTTTATCTGCCTGCGCCGGCGTCTTCTGCAGATGGCTGAGAATCAACAAACAACGGCCAGAACCATTGAATTGCCCCCTGTGTTGTCAGGGTCGCAACGGATCGAAACTCAGATTGTGCTCAGGATTTGATTCAAGATAGCGCTCGGTCGCAGCCCGGCGGAGGCTTTGGCATCGTTCGGCTGATAATAGTCGCCGATGTCGGCCGAGTTGCCCCTGCACGGCGAGGAGCTCGGCGGGGCGCGCAGGATGCAGCGACGGATGACTGCGCGTGGCCGGTCGCGTGGCGGTGAAACGGCGCACTGTGGGCACCACCCGAGCTTCGGTGTTTTTCGCTATTGTGTTCTACGATTCAATTCCCCAACAAATTCGGCTCTATGCCCAAAACACCCATCACCGTGGCCCATGGCGACGGCATCGGCCCTGAAATCATGGATGCAACGCTGCAGATTATCCAAGCAGCGGGTGCCGAGCTCGATATCGAGACAATCGAGATCGGTGAGCAGGTATATCTGCGCGGCAACATGGCCGGCATCGACCCTTCCTCGTGGGAATCACTGCGTCGCACCAAGGTTTTCCTCAAGGCGCCGATTACGACCCCGCAGGGTGGCGGGTTCAAAAGCCTTAACGTAACCACGCGCAAGGCCTTTGGCCTCTATGCCAACATCCGCCCGTGTCTATCCTACCACCCGTTCGTCGAGACGAAACACCCGAAGATGGATGTCGTGATTGTCCGCGAAAACGAGGAGGACCTTTACGCGGGTATCGAGCACCGGCAAACGCAGGACGTTTACCAGTGCCTGAAACTCATCAGTCGTCCCGGTTGCGAAAAGATTGTGCGCTATGCGTTTAAATACGCCGAGGCCTACGGGCGGAAAAAAGTCACGTGCTTCACGAAGGATAACATTATGAAGCTGACCGATGGTCTGTTTCACAAGATCTTCGATGAGATTGGTGCGGAGTATCCCCACATCGAGAAGGAGCACTGGATCGTGGACATCGGCGCGGCGAAACTCGCCGACACGCCAGAGATGTTCGACGTGATCGTGATGCCGAATCTTTATGGCGACATCCTCTCCGATGTGGCCGCGCAGATTGCCGGTTCCGTGGGGCTCGCCGGCTCGGCCAACATCGGTGACTCTTGCGCGATGTTTGAGGCGATCCACGGCTCGGCTCCGCGCCGCGCGGGTCAGAATCTCGCCAACCCGTCCGGCCTCTTTCTTGGCGCCGTGCAGATGCTGGTGCATATCGGCCAGGTCGATGCCGCTGAGCGAGCTCACAACGCGTGGCTCAAGACAATCGAAGACGGTGTCCACACCTATGATATTTTCGACGAGGGTGTGAGTAAGCAGAAGGTCGGCACCAAGGAGTTTGCGCAGGCGGTGGTGGCGCGCATCGGTCAGAAGCCGAATGTGCTCAAGGCCGTATCTTACGCCAACGCCCCAAAGAAGCCGATGACCGAGCGCCCAGCGTTTGTGCGCACGACCGAGAAACGCGAGCTGGTCGGGGCGGATGTCTTTATCGAGTATATCAAGGGCGGGCCGAACGATCTCGCGGCGCGACTCCAACCCTTGGAAGCCGATGGGCTGAAGCTTGAGATGCTCTCCAACCGCGGCATGGCCGTCTGGCCCAAAGGGCTGGCCGAGACGTTCTGCGTCGATGTTTTCCGCTGCCGGTTCAAATTGCCCGACGGCAGCACCGGAGCGGTGCAGCACGCGCAGATCATCAGTCTGCTCGACCGTATCACGAAGGCGGGTCTCGAATTCGTGAAGCTCGAGGGCCTCTACAACTTCGAGGGCCAGGCCGGCTTCTCCCGCGGGCAGGGGCAATGAGAACACAAGCGTCGCCGTGGCGACTACGCTGAAAGCAGCGTCGTGGCGAAACGATCACACGTCTCGCCACGGCGCTGTTTACATCATCAAAGCGAATCGATGATGCGGTTGAGTGTCGCGCTGGGACGCAGCGCGGCTTTGGCCTTGGCTTCGTCTGGCCGGTAGTAGCCGCCGATTTCGGATGGTTTACCCTGCACCGCGATGAACTCCGCGACGATGCGGTGCTCAGACTCGGTTAACTGGGCAGCGAGGGTCGCGAATATAGCCTGCAATTCGAGATCTTTTGTCTGCGCGGCAAGGGTCTCGGCCCAGTAGAACGCGAGGTAGAAATGGCTGCCGCGGTTACCGAAACCGGCGCCGACTTGGCGCGCAGGCGAACGATTGCGTTCAAGAAATTTGCCGGTGGCGGTATCGAGCGTCTCGGCGAGGACTTTGGCCTTGGCGTGTTTTTGCGTGATGCCGAGGTGCTCGAGCGACGCGGCGAGGGCGAAGAATTCGCCGAGGCTATCCCAGCGGAGGAAGTTTTCATCAAGGAACTGCTGCACGTGTTTCGGCGCTGAGCCGCCGGCGCCGGTTTCGAAGAGGCCGCCGCCGTTCATGAGCGGGACGATGGAGAGCATCTTCGCGCTGGTGCCGACTTCGAGGATGGGGAAGAGGTCGGTGAGGTAGTCGCGGAGGACGTTACCGGTGACGGAAATCGTATCCTGCCCGACCTTGAGGCGCTCGAGCGTGGCGAGGCAGGCGGCGGCGGGGGGGAGAATCTTGAGGTCGAGGCCAGTGGTGTCGTGGTCCTTGAGATATTTTTCGACCTTGGCGATGATCTGGGCGTCGTGCGCCCGGTGCTTATCTAGCCAGAAGATGGCGGGCATGCCGGAGAGGCGGGCGCGATTGACGGCAAGCTTCACCCAGTCCTGCACGGCGGCTGTCTTGGTCTGGCAAGCTCTCCAAATATCGCCCGCGTCAACGGTGTGCTCTAGCAAGGTCTGCTGACCGCTTGCGTCCGCAATCGTCACAATTCGAATCACCCCGGCACCCGGCGCAACGAAGGTTTTATTATGCGAACCATACTCTTCCGCGGCCTGCGCCATGAGGCCGACGTTGGGGACGGTGCCCATGGTCTTGGGGTCGAAGGCGCCGTGCAGTTTGCAGAAATCGATGACGGTCTGATAAACACCAGCGTAGCAACTGTCGGGGATGCAGCAGAGGGTGTCTTGGCCTTTGCCGGCGGCGTTCCACATCTGGCCGGAGGTGCGGATCATCGCGGGCATGGAGGCGTCCACGATGACATCGCTGGGGACGTGGAGATTGGTGATGCCTTTGTCGGAGTTGACCATCGCCACGGCCGGGCGGGCGGCGAAGACGGCGGCGATGGCGGCCTCGATGGCGGCCTTCTGATCGGCGGGTAGTTTTTCGATTTTGCCGAGGAGATCGCCAAAGCCGTTGTTCAGATCGACGCCGAGGGAGGCGAGCGTGGCAGCGTGCTTGGTGAAGAGGTCCTTGAAGAACACACGGACGCAGAGGCCGAACATGATCGGGTCGGAGACTTTCATCATGGTGGCTTTGAGGTGGAGCGAGAAGAGGGTGCCGTCTTTCTGCGCCTTGATCAGCTGCTGCGCGAAGAAAGAGCCGAGCGCCTTCCGGTTCATGAAGGTGGCGTCGAGGATCTCGCCGGCCTTGAGCGGGGTCTTTTCCTTGAGGACGACTACCTGCTGAGATTTTGCAACAGCCTCGGGCGAAGCGCCAGCGGGAGCGGGGGCCGGGACGAACTCGATGCGGACCGTGGTCGCGGCGGCGACGGTGAGGGACTTCTCGTTGGAGCGGAAGTCGTCCTTGCCCATAGTGGCGACGCTCGTCTGGGAGGTGGGCGTCCACGCCCCCATGGAGTGTGGGTGCTTCTTCGCGTAATCCTTCACGGCCTTCGGCGCGCGGCGGTCGGAGTTGCCTTCGCGGAGGATGGGATTGACGGCGGAGCCAAGGACTTTGCCGTAGCGGGCCTTGGTGTCCTTCTCGGCTTCGGTCTGCGGTTTGTCAGGCAGATCAGGCACGGCGTAACCCTTGGCCTGGAGCTCAGCGATGGCTTCCTTGAGCTGCGGGACGGAGGCAGAGATGTTGGGCAGCTTGATGATGTTGGCCTCGGGCTGGAGTGTGAGGGCGCCGAGCTCGGCAAGGTGGTCGGGCTGCTGCTGGTCGGCGGGAAGCTGGTCAGCGAAGACGGCCAAGATGCGGCCAGCCAAGGAGATGTCGCGTGTCTCAATATTGATGCCCGCGTGCTTCGTGAAGGCCTGGATAATCGGCAGCAGCGAATAGGTGGCGAGCCCGGGGGCCTCGTCGGTTTTCGTGTAGATGATGGTCGGTTTGGCGGGCATGGTCAATGCGGGTGTTAAGTGATAAGCGCCAAGTAATAAAGGGTAAGCGGTGGAAACGTGAGTCTGTCAGTCAAGAGGCCGGGTCGGGGCGCGGTCAAAGGCAATTTGTGTCCGCGCACTGCTTGCGTCGCGGCGAGCGTGCGGGCGAAAATGGTATCGCGCCACCTTGAGGCTTGCGGCTGCCGCCTGAGGTGATACCCCTAGAACCGTTGGTTCAAATTGCTATGTCGGCTAACCCCCAAACTCCATGCTCGGCCCTAGCCTGATATTTCTTGCCGGTTTGGTGCTGGGTGCGGTGGCAGGAGGGGCAGGTATTTATTACTGGCAGGCGAAGAAGCCGCAGAGACCCGAGGTGCGCGACGCACCCCTGCCGCAGACGGGTGGCACTTCGGATCCGTTTGCCCAGCACTGGTCGCAGAAGCTCCTCGAGATTCTTGATTGGCGAGTTTTTGAGGATGTGGTCGCAGCCTATATTCAGCAACTCGGCTTTACAGTGAAAGCGAAGCCGGTGGATGCGCAGGGTGTGTTGGAACTGCACGGTTTTGAGGCGGGCAGCGCGAAGCTCGCGATGATCGTCCGCTGCAAAGTCTGGGATCGCGCCCAAGTGGACGACAAAGCCGTGCTCGCCTTGCATGAAGCGATGGTGGCGGCCCAGGTGAAGCAGGGTGCCTACCTGACGACGGGACGTTTCACTCCGGCGGCCATCGCGGCCGTGGCGAGGTATAACATCGATCTCGTTCATGGCGGGGATTTGTTGGAACGCATCGGGCAACTGCCGCTGGCCGTGCAAAATAACCTACTCGATCTCGCCACAGATGGAGCCTACGCGACGCCGACCTGCCCGAGTTGTCACATAAAAATGACGCGACGCATGACGGTCGTGGCGGGCCGGCCGGGCGTGTATTTTTGGGGCTGCCGTAAATATCCGCAGTGTCGACAGATTTTTCCCGTCGGGTAAACCGGGTGGATTTTCGAGCAGTTGTTACAAATCTGTAAACACTGCGAAATCGGGTCGAAATAGTTGAACGTCCCGGCCCTGGACTGCGTCTTTCCCGGCGTAGTCACAGTTGGTTTGCTTGGTGTTAGGGTAAGGGCCGCCCAGGGGTGGGCGGCCCTTTTAGTGTCCAAATCGGCCTGATAGGGCGAAGAGCGGACGAGACTTGGCAGGCCCGGATACCATAAAGACGTATCCGCGCCGTGGAGGGAAGTGCCGATGGGTTCGGAGAGTGCCGACCGCGGGTGCTCGGTCGCCTGTCGGAGTCGGGTCAATGTTGGGCTGGAATCAACTCCAGCTTGCGCCGGGCGAACTTTATTGCGGCGATGAAGACATCCCCTTGCACCCATGAGTCTTTTCATCGGCATCGATTCCGGCACCCAAAGCGTCAAAGCGGTCGTCCTCGACCTAGAGACGCGCAAAGTTATCGCGGAGGCCCGCGCGCCGCACACCCTCATCGCCGGCCTGCCGGTCGGGCACATGGAGCAGCACCCGCAGGAATGGACCGCGGCGATGGACACCGTGATCAAGGCCGTGGTGGCGAGGGTGGACGCAAAGCGCGTGCGGGGCATCGGTGTGAGCGGACAGCAGCACGGCTTCGTGCCGCTTGACGCGCAGGGCCGGGTGATCCGGCCGGCCAAGCTTTGGTGCGATACCTCCACTACGAAGGAATGCGCACTACTGACCAAAAAAATCGGCGGCGAGCAGGCGGCGATCCGCCAAGCCGGGCTCGCCTTCCTGCCAGGCTTCACCGCACCGAAGATCCTGTGGCTGAAGCGGCACGAGCCGGCGAACTACAAAAAACTCCGCCAAGTTCTGCTGCCGCATGATTATCTCAACTACCACCTGACCGGAAATTACTTCATGGAGCCGGGTGATGCCTCGGGCACGGCGTTGCTCGATGTGCGCAAGCGCGTGTGGTCGAAGGCGGCGATCGCCGCGGTGGACAAAAACCTCGCCGACTGGCTGCCGCCGCTGGGTGACTCGGGTGGCATTGTGGGAACATTGAGCGCGGCACGCGCCAGTGACTACGGGCTTTCGGCCGACGTCATCGTGAGTGCCGGCGGTGGCGACAACATGATGGGTGCCATCGGCACGGGCAACGTAAGTCCCGGTGTCGTGACGGCGAGCTTTGGCACGAGCGGGACGATCTACGCCTTTGCGAAGCGGCCCATCGTGGACCCGACCGGCGAGATCGCGGCCTTCTGTTCTTCGACGAGCGGATGGCTGCCGCTGCTTTGCACGATGAACGTGACGACTGTGACCGAGCAGGTGCGTGCCCTGTTCGGTCATAATCACGCGGCACTCAATGCCGCGGTCGCCGCCGCTCCGGCCGGAGCCAGCGGACTTGTGCTGCTGCCGTATCTCGCTGGCGAGCGCACGCCAAACGTGCCGGCCGGGTCAGGCGTGCTGCTGGGCTTGAACCAGACGACTTTCAACGCCGGGCACTTTGCGCGCGCCGCGATGGAAGGTGTCACGATGGGCATGAACTACGGCCTACGCCGGCTGGCCGCGCTGGGCGTGAAGGCGCAGGAAATCCGCGTGACCGGCGGCGGCGCCAAGTCCGCGGTCTGGCGGCAGATTATGGCCGATGTCTTCGGCGTGCCGGTCGTCGCGATGGTTGAGGACGAAGGCGCGGCGCTTGGCGGCGCGATCCAAGCCGCGTGGGCGCTGGCCCGACAGACCCGGCCGAAAGCGGCGATTACCGAGTTCACCACCGGGACGGTGGCCTTGAACGAGGCCACGCGTTGCCGCCCGGAAAAGGTCAACGTCGCGCGCTACCGTGAACTGCAGGCCTTGCAGGACAAACTAAGCCTGAACCTGCGCGACGTGTTTCCACTCCAGCGTAAGCTGGCGGAGTGAGCCGGAAGGGTTCACCGCCGGGTGCCCGGGCTGTGGCCGAATTTTGTGCGGTAGGCGCGGCAGAAGGTGTTGCTGCTCGTGAAACCGCTGGCGAGGGCGACATCCTGAACGCTGAGCTCACTGGCGAGCAAAGTCACCTTGGCGTGTTGCAAGCGGAGGCGGCGCAGCATCGCGCCCGGGGCTTCAAGGTAGCGGATGCTGAAGTCACGAATGAAATGCTCGCGACTAATTCCGCACTTTTGCGCTACGCCCTTAAGATTCACGGGTGAGCGGAAGTGGTTCTGCACATAATGGTAACCAAACTCGATGGGATCGCTGTGGCGCGTGTTCTGGACCTGCTCTCGATAAAGGGCGATCAGTAGCCGGTAGAGCAATTCCGACTCGTGCAACCGGTCGCGAAATTGCCGCTGGCGGTAGTGGCGGATGATCTGGTTGAAAAGGGCGGTCGCTTCGCCTGCGTCGGGCATCCGCACCACGGCGCCAAAATCAGCGCGCAGGCGGTCAAAGAGTTCGCGGGTGCCGGTCGGGGTGAAGGCCACAAAGCCCAGCCGGTAGGGCGCGGTGGCCTCAGCGGGATAGCCGTAGGCCGTCGGTTCCGCGTGGGTAAAGAGCATCGCCTGACCGGCTGGCACCAACCGACGACCCTGTTTATCCTGAAAATAGGCAGCCCCTGAAATCGTGCGCTGGATGACGAGGGCCGCGTGGCCTTCGCGACTGGCGTTGGCGAAGGCGTAGTCCACGGACGACTGCACTTCCTCGGCGGCCACCTGCACCAGAGAAAAAGGGTCGGTAAGGGCCATGGAGTCATGTCACATAATGCACATGAGGAATCAACCTTTTGCTATCGTGCGGCTGTGGCCAGCTGGGTAATGGTGGTGGCTCTTAACCCCGCAATCCAATCTCCATCACAATAAACCCATGAGCAACTCCGCCAAGAAACTGATCGGTCATGCCGATCACACCAAGGATGCCGCCGCCCGCGGTCTGCCCGGCCAATTGCAGCGGCCGATCAAAATCACGATGCTCGGCGCCGGCAGTGCCTTTACGCCGCGCTTGATGAACGATGTGCTGCGCATCCCGGGCGACCTGGGCGGCACCATTGCATTGGTGGATATCGACCGCGAACGACTGGCCATGATGACCAAGCTCATCACCCGGCTCACCGAACAGCTTGGGAAGACCAATTGGAAGGTCATCGGCTCGGCCGATCGCCGCAGCGTGCTGCCGGGTTCGCATTATATCGTGAACTGCATCGAGGTGAGCGGCACGGCCTGCGTGCGCTTCGACAACGACATTCCCGCCAAATACGGTATCGACCAGTGCATCGGCGACACCATCGGGCCGGGCGGCTTGTTCAAGTCGATGCGGACCATCCCGGTGTTCCTGCAAGTGCTGAAGGACGCCGAGGAGCTTTGCCCCGACGCCATCGTTCTCAACTACACCAACCCGATGGCGATGATGTGCCTCGCGGCCGGCCGATCTTCCTCAATGCAAATCGTCGGGCTCTGTCACTCGGTGCAGGGCACCAGCCAGTTGCTGGCCGACCGGGCTGGGGTCCCAATCGGCGAGATGGAGTGGGCCTGCGCCGGCATCAACCACCTCGCTTGGTTCACCAAGCTTGAGCACCGGGGTCGCGACCTTTACCCGCTGCTCAAGCGCAAGGCCACGGGTGACCTCGCGCGCGCCTTCAAGGAAGGCCGGGCCAAGAATCCGAAGCGGCTAAGTCATCACCACTGGGAAGCGGCGGACTGGCATAAGGATATGGTCCGCAAAGACATGATGCTTCACTTCGGCGCGTTTATCACGGAATCCAGCGGCCACCTTTCGGAATACCTGCCGTATTACCGTAAGCGGAAAGATCTCATCCTACGCTATAGCCGCGAAGGTTACGACGGCGGCACCAGTTTCTATGCGAACAACTGGCCGACCTGGCGCAAAATGGCTGACAAGCAACGCGCTCGCATGGTCGCCGGCAAGGAGCCGATGGACTGGGCGCGCAGCTGGGAATACGCCAGTTGGATCATTGAGGCGCGCGAGAAGGACTCCCCTTTCCGCATCCACGGGAACGTCATGAACAACGTAAAAGGCGCGGGCCAGCTCATCACGAATCTCCCGGCCGACGGCTGTGTGGAGGTCGCGTGCATGATTGACCGCAACGGCATCAATCCGACGCGTTACGGCGCGCTGCCCGCGCAGATGGCGGCGTTGTGCGACTCGAACATGCGCATGTTCGATCTCGGCGCGCAGGCTTGCATTGAGCGCTCCATCGAAAAAGCCATCTATGCTCTGATGCTGGATCCGCTGACCGCCGCCATCTGCAGCCCGGCCGAGATCAAGCAAATGACGCTGGAGATGTTCAAGACGGAGAAGAAATTCCTGCCCGGCTACAAGTAAGTGCCGTCGGGCGTCGGCCACTCAGCGCTGGTCGGTGCCAAATATTTCCACGGCGGTTTCGCCGGTGGATTTGCGCCACGCCCGATACATGCCGGGGGTGTTGAAAGGCAGGGCGAGGTTGCCCTGCGCATCTATGGTGATGACGCCGCCGGTGCCGCCGAGTTCACCGACCCCGGTAATCACCGCGGCGGCGGCATCGGCCAGCGACTCGCCCCGATGAGCCATGCGCGCGGCAATGTCATGGGCGACAACCGCCCGGATGAAATATTCACCATGCCCGGTTGCGCTGACGGCACAGGTGCGGTTGTCTGCATAAGTGCCGGCGCCGATGAGTGGCGAATCACCTACGCGGCCAAATTTCTTATTGGTCATGCCGCCGGTGGAAGTGGCGGCGGCAAGGTCGCCGGCCTGATCGAGAGCAACACAGCCGACCGTGCCGAACTTGCGTTCATCTGATCCTTCGAAACTCACTTTTTCTTCAGGGAAGGGGGTGCCTTGCCGACGTGACTCGAGTTCCCGCGCGCGTGCCCACTGGGCTCGACGTCGGTCGGTGATGAAATAATCGTTGGGAACGATTTCGTAGCCGAGGGTGGTCGCAAATTGTTCGGCGCCCGCTCCTATAAGCATTACATGAGGCGATTGCGCCATCACGTCGCGCGCGAGCCGGATGGGGTTGCGGATGTGCCGGACCCCGGCGACCGCGCCCGCCTTGCGGTCGCGTCCGTCCATGATGGCCGCATCAAGTTCGCAGGCACCCTCGGCGTTGAGCACGGCGCCGCGGCCGGCGTTGAAAAGCGGTGAATCCTCGAGCACCCGCACGGCGGCCGTGACCGCATCAAGCGCTGAACCGCTCGCGGCCAAGATGGCGTAGCCGGCATCAAGCGCGGCCTGCAGCGCATGACGATATTCCGCCTCAAGTTCGGCGGGCATGTCGGCGCGTAGGATCACCCCAGCGCCGCCGTGCAGGGCGAGCGCAAAAGGCGGCGCTGCCGGTGGTGGCGTGGCGAGGGCGGCAGCCATCAGGATAAGCGAGAGGGCGAGTAACCGCGCTGGGGACATGGGGCTCAATTGCCCGCGACGGGCCGCTTGATGGAGAGGGCTTCCAGCACATGTTCCAATCGCTGTCGCAGCAAGGTGTTCTCCTGCTCGGTGGTCAGCTTGTAAGCGGAGCCCTCAATGACCCGCTCGGCGAGCTCCACGCTGATGACAAAGACGTGACCGTGGCGGACGAAGATGAGGTTGCCGCGCTTGGCGGCGGGTTCCTTGTTTTCCGGATCAATAGTGATGCGCCGGTGCGCAAACATCGTGCCACCCGGCAGGATGGAATAGACGACCAAGGCACCGCCCATGACCGTGGGTTCGAAGACCGAGCTTTCGATCCGAGAACCTGGGAAAAGCTGCTGAAAATCGGGAAAGACAAAATTGCCGAAATAGAACGACAGGTAATCGCGCAGCCCGCGGGAGGAGAGCTCCCAGCGCTGGGAGGCATCCTGCGGAAAAGCACCGATGCTGATGTGGATGCTAAACTGATCGCGGAAGACGACGACACTGGGGGTATCCGAGACGGTGGCACCGAGCTCGGGCAGCACAGGTAGCATGATGGAATAGGTGCCGTTGGGTGCGTAGTAGGCACCCCTGATAATCTCACCATACAAACCGGACATCGGAGTCTGGGCGGCGGCGAAGGAAGCTCCAAGAACCCATAGCAGCGAGAGGAGAAGGGGACGTGACATTGGAGACAGCTTAGACGGGATTGGCCGGCTTTCAAGCAGGCGGTTGTGACACTTGTAGCTGTTGCCAAAGCGTTACGGGAATGGCTTCCGGTCGGGTTTGCGGTGAACAGCCCGCGGCGGTGAAGATGGCCAGCCAAGCCTGACCCTGGTCGGGGAGCCGGTCACGGATCAAGGCGCCGATCTGTTTGCGCCGTTGCTGAAAACATCCGCGGATGAAAGCGCGCGTCGGCGTAGCAAAAACATAGGGCTTTGGTTTGCGCACCAAGTGCAATAGGGCAGAGTCCACGTCGGGTCGCGGGAGGAAACAGGCGCTGGAGACGCGATGTCCCGGGGCCACCGCATAAGCCGCCTGCAGGAAGACCGAAATTGCGCCAAAGGTCTTGGTGCCAGGCGCTGCCGCGTAGCGTTCGGCTGCCTCCAGCTGGAGCATCAGCACGAGGCGGGCGGGCAGGGGACCGGAGAGGACCGCGTCAAGCCACGGGGTGGAGATGGCGTAGGGCAGATTGGCGACGATCTTGAAATCAGTGGCCTGCGCGGGAGGTAGGCCGGCGAGTGGATATTCCACGGCGTCGGCTTCCAGCAGGTGCAGCCGGTCCGGGTATTGCGGCAGCAAGGTTGTGCGCAAATAGGCGGCAAGGGTGGGGTCTTTCTCGACGGCCCAGACATCGGCGCCAGCCGCCAACAACGCGGCGGTCAACGTGCCGAGTCCGGGGCCGATCTCCACGACGGTGTCACCGGGACGCACCTCGGCGAGTTCGAGTGATTTTCGAACGATGTTGCCGTCCACCAGAAAATTCTGCCCAAGAAAACGCTTCGGCGCATGGCCGAGCTGGGCGAGCAATTCACGGGTCGCAGAAGGCGTGAGCGGCATGACTAGCGCGCGGAGGCGAGGGCGGTGAGCAGGGCGGTGGGATCGGCCGCCTTCATGAGGGCTTCGCCGACCAGCACGGCGTGGGCCCCGGCTGCGCGCACCCGGGCCGCATCAGCGGCAGTGTGGATGCCGCTCTCACTGACGGCGATCACGCTGGCCGGAAACCGGGGGATGAGACGCTCGGAGAGACCGAGGTCGGTCTGGAAACTCGCTAGGTCGCGGTTGTTGACCCCGACGATCCTGGCGTCGTGCGCTAGGGCGCGGGCCAGTTCGGTTTCGGTGTGGATTTCAAACATAGCGGCGAGACCCGCGGCGTGGGCGGCTTCATGCAGGGCTTTGATTTCGTCATCCGTGAGGGCCCGCACGATGATGAGAATGGCACTGGCGCCGGCGGCCCGGGCTTGGAGCACCTGGATGGGATGGACCATGAAATCCTTCCGCAGGCACGGCACGGCGGGGGGCTCGCGGCGAAAGAGCGTCGTGACGGCCACCAGATCATCCAAGGTGCCGCCGAAGTATTTTTCATCGGTGAGCACGGAGAGCGCTCGGGCCCCGGCGGTGCGGTATTTCACCGCTTGGTCGGGCGCGGCAATGCCAGTGGCGATGGCCCCGGCGGAAGGCGAGCGGCGCTTGATCTCCGCAATCACGGCGAGGTTGCCGTCGCTGCGCCGCAAAGCGGCGGCGAAGGCCGGCGGTGCAGGCTGGGTGGCATGGAGGGCCGCGAGCTCGGCAAGTGGCACCGGGCGAATGAGCCCGGCGATTTCCCGGCGCTTCCACTCCATGATCTCGGTTAACTTGTCAGACATTCAGGGAATAGCCGCAAAGAGGGACAAATGGCGCAAGTAACAATCGGTGGATCGCGCAGTTTTCCTTTTGCGCTTTGGGCGCCTTCTTGCGGCCATAGCCCATGAGCGCGATTGCTGAATTACGTCAAACCATCGCCCGCCTGCGTGGTCCGGGGGGATGTCCTTGGGATCAGGAGCAGACGCATGCCTCACTCGTGCGGTGCCTGATCGATGAGGTTAGCGAACTCATCGACACCATCGACCGGCTCGACCTGCCGCACATGCGAGAGGAACTCGGCGATGTGCTGATTCAGGTGATTTTCCATGCCCAGTTGGCGGAGGAGGCGGGGCATTTCGACCTAGAGGACGTGGCGCGGGAGGTGAACGCGAAGCTCATCCGCCGGCATCCGCATGTTTTCGGGGAGAAGAAGCTCGGCACCTCCGAGGAAGTATTGGTGCAATGGGAGCAGATCAAGGCGCAGGAGAAAAAAGTGGGGCCGGTCGCCGCGGGTGCCCTGTTCAAGGACCCACCGCCGCGATTGCCGGCGCTCATGTTTGCCGAGGCCATCTGGAAGCAGCTGGAGAAGCGCCAGCTGCCGGTGCCGGCCAGTGTGGATCGGGCGCAAGTGGCGGCGTTGGGGCGGCAGTTGGACGAGGCCACGCTGGGCAAGATGTTGTTTGAGATCGTGGCGGCCTGTCGGGTGCAGGCACTCGATCCGGAAGCGGCGCTGCGTTTGCACACGGTAAGGGTGATGCGTGATGTCGAAACCAACCACCAAGCCCACGCCACTGCCTGAAGCGTTCGTCGCCGACTGGTGGGCGCCGTTTGCGGCCCATCTTTCGGGTGAGCGCCGTTATTCGGCCTATACCGTCCGCAACTACCGGCAGGCCTTTGAGGATTTTCACCGCTGGTGCCTGACGGCCGGTCTGGCGGAGCGGGCGTTTGACGACTTCGAGGTGCGAGAGGTGCGGGATTTTGTCATTGAGGCGCAGCGCCGCTATAGCCGGCGCACATTGCACAATCATGTGTCGGGCCTGCGCGCCTTCGCCAAATACTGGGTCCGACAGGGGCGATTGAAGCGTAATCCTTTCGTCGGCGTGCCGCTGCCCAAACTCGAAAAACGCTTGCCCCAGTTTTTGACGGAGGAGCAGATGCGGCGACTGCTCGCGGGGCCTCAGCGCTTGCTGGATAATAACGCGATCGCACCGTTCATCGCCTGGTGCGACCGGCTGGTGATGGAATTACTCTATGGCGGCGGGCTGCGCGTCAGTGAGCTGGTCGGGCTCAATTACGAGGCGATTGACTTTACGGAAGGAGTGGCCCGCGTGCTGGGCAAAGGCCGCAAGGAACGACTCTGTCCGCTGGGCAAGGTGGCGATGGTGGTGCTGGAAAAATTCCGCACCGAACATGCCCGCAACCAAGGACCGGCGGATCCAGTCCTGATCACCACGCAGCATACGCGGCTGGGAGTGCGGGAGGTGCAGCTACTCTTAAAACGCTATCTCGCGCTCGCGGAACTGCCGATTGATCTCACGCCGCACAAACTCAGGCATAGTTACGCCACCCATCTGCTCAACGCCGGGGCCGACCTGCGGCTCGTGCAGGAACTGCTCGGACATGTGCAGCTCGCCACGACGCAAATCTACACCCACGTGACGGTCGCCCGCTTGCAGGAAATCTACGCCAAGGCCCACCCACGGGCCTGAGCTTCAAGGTAAGGGTAGTCGGCGCGCGGCGCTGTTGCCGAGGGCATCGTAAACGACCACTTCGACGGATGTGGCCCCGATGGCATGAGTCGCGTTGATTTCGATGCGGAAGGTTTCCTCGCGTCCATCGAGGATGCCGTCCACGGGGTGCTCCATGGTGCCTTTGTGGCCATTGTTGAGGGTAAACTCTACCCCGGCCAGCAGGGACAGGTGGTCGCGGGCGTGGACCGTGATGATGAGGTTCTCCGCCGGACGCAGGGCGGTTGCAGCCAGCAGCTCGGGCGGAGTGCGATCAATGAGCAGATCGTCGGTGCTGAAGGTCACACTGAGACGATCGGCGATCGGACGGGGTGCGGTTTCGGTGACGACGAGCCGGGTTTGGTAAACGCCCTCGGCTAGATGCGAGACGTCGAACTGATGGTAGGTATCGCCCGTGTTGACGATCAGGTCGGTCCAAGCTTCGGCGCCGACCCGGCGGAGAGAAAATCAACTGAGCAGGTGGTCACCTTCGGCATCATTCACGGTCCACAGCACGACCTGCGTGCCAGTCTGCGGCACCACTTGGCTGGAGGGTGCAGGCGAGCGTCGCCGCTCATCTTCCCGGGGTGCTTGCAGCAACTGCCCCAAGGTGGTGCTCACGCTGGGTGGCGACTCGGGCGAGGGGATGAGGGCATAGTTGGGTGTGAGCACGCGGAATTCCTGCAAGGTGGGCCGGCGATTTTGTGGCAGGTAGTGGAGTTCAGCCCGGTCGATTTCAAAATCGGCAGTGTCCACTTTTAGGCGCACCTGCACATAACGTCCGCGCAGATCCGGCACCTGCCAGCCTCCATCGGAGGCCACGGCGCGCTGCCAATCGGTCCAGCCTTCGCTTTCGTCGCTGCCGAAACTGGTGCGCAATTCGACACGGAGGCGCTCCGGGTCAAGCCGGTTCCCGGAGCCAAAGCGCAGGGCGCCCACGGCGGCGGGCACGCCGAGATCGATGCGCCGGGATTCGGCTGAACGCAGACTCACTCCAGGAAAATTGATGAGGCTGAGTCCGGTGGGGTTATTGCCGGTGGCGTAATAGGCACCGGGGATGGTGGCTGCCGGCACCAAGCCATTGAGTTGCGCGGGGATGGCGCCGGCAAAGGTCAGGCTGCGCTGCGTCGTCGGCTCATAACCGAGCAATTCGCCCTGTTCGCCGCAGGCGATTAAGACCAGATCTTGCTGTCGTTGGAGCCGGTAGAAGGCGACCCCATTGCGGGCGGCGGCCACTTCGGGGAAGCCGCCATCCGCAAACCAAAGCAACTGACCGCGACCGGTGAAGCGTTCAAGGCGGGTCGTATCAACCGGTAGCGGTGGCGCGGGCGGGGGTGGTTCGGCTTCACTAGGTTGACCGGAACCCTCCTCGGGCCGGGCGGGGCGCTGCTGGCGGCCAACCCGGGCCTCGGCGGGTTGGGCGGTCAACGTGAGGGCGGCAAAAAAGCAGCCATCCTAGGCGAGCAGATCGGTCACCTCGGCATTGCGGTTTTCGCTTAGTATGCGGGGCAGGCCGCCGGCGGCGGGAAATTCGTAAACATTGCCACGAGGTGCCGAGCCGGCAATCACGCGTCCATCAGCCAACGGCAGCAATCGGCGGATATTCCGATCGCGAATTTCACCAAAAAGCGTGATACCGCGGGCGCCGAGTGCCGCGACGCTATCGATTTTTTCCGGCCCGTCACCCCCGGCGGAAAACGCGGCGACCTCCAGCCGGTAGATGCGGCCCGGATTGCCGGTGGCGGCCAGCACGACGGCACCGGCCGCGTCGTCCCGGATCACGGACAGATCGAAGATCGAATCGACCGGCAGGGCTACGCGGGCCAGCACTTGGCCGTCGCGCAACAGGACCAAAGTGCCTTGGGGCGAAGTGCCGGCGAGCAGGTCGCCATTCGCGAGGAGCGCGAGAGCGAAGACATGCGTTTCGGGCAGGTCGGCGAACGTGGTGGGCGAATACTCGCCGCGCACATCGGGGTTGATACGGAGGATGCGTCCGTCAGGCCCGGTGCCGACCAGGAGTTCTTTGCCCTTCGGCACGACGCTCCAAAGCAATTCGGCGCCAAAGCGGGCTTGGGTGGCGCCGACGGCGGGGCCGGGCACCAGCCGACCATCGGAGCGGGCGGCCATGCCCTGCAGGTTGCGGCTGGGGACATCGGCGAAAAAATCGACGGGCTGTCTTTTGGAAAGTGGGGCTGCGAAGGCGACCGAGGTCGCCAGCGTCAGCATCAGGGGTGCGAAAAAGGATACTTTGGCCATGAAGAAAATCAGTCAGCAACGCGGAAGGGGCGCCGCACGGTGGCGGTCACGATGCGACCGTCGAGCCGGCGGGTTTCCCAAAGAGGGGCGAGGGCCGCGCGGCTCAGGTAGCGGGCCTCATCGGATTGGCGCGCGATGCGCTCGAACGAACCGGGTAATTCTTGGGTGCTGGTGGCCTGATCAATGAACAGCCGCGTGCCCTCGACGACGGCGATGTAGAGACCATCTGGTTCGCGATATTGCCGCACCACGTCGAGCAAGGCGGTGAAACTGCGAAGTTGCGCAGCGGTGAGGTTGTTCGCGCGCCCGGTGAGCTGGTCGAGCGTGACCCCATTGGTGACGACGACTTCCAGCGCCTTACCCTGCCAGTCGGCTGACACCGGAATACGGATCGTCTCTTGGATGGGGGCGTCTTGGTAATCACGCCAGCCGACGGTAACCTCCAACTCTTCACCGGGGGCGAGCACGCTGCGGGAGAGCTGCACCGATTCGAGCGTGGCCGAGGGGTTGGTGGTCAATGGAGTCACCTGCACCTTGATGCCGCTGGGGAAGGTGGATTCGTAGGGGTTTTGCAGCACCGCTGTGATGTCGCGGACAAAATCATTGAGCCCCTCGGCAATCCCTTGCGGGCCGCTGAGCAGGCGGAAGGTCGGAACGCTTTCGCCGTTGGCAAAAATGAAGTCGGCCTGAATCCGCACCCCGTTAGTGAGACCTGCTTCGTTGGAACCCATCACCGCCTGCGCCGCGCCGGCCCCGATGACGAGCGGCGTGAGTTGCGAATGGCGGGCGGCGGCAAAGCGCAGTGTTTGGGTGGTTTCACCGGGGCGCACGATCTCGATTTCCACCGGCATCATGGTTGGCACGGGGCCGAGTTCGCCGGCGACCGCAGAAAGACGATCTTGGTTGATTGTGCCGATAAGCGTGCCGGTGTTGGCGACTTTCAGCGAATTCAGGTTGGACGGGAGAATCGCGACGATTTCCGCACGCGCCATCGGCAAAGCGACTTCGCCGAGACTCATCATCGGATGGCCAAACGCGACCACCCGGTCGCCTTCCACATACGATACCGTGCCGGTGGCCGCGAGGGTGATATCACCAGTGGTGATGGCGACGGCGACGGCATCGCCCGGTTGCAGCGGCCGGGTATCGGCAAGCGTGGCGGTGGCCGCGCTCATCTGACCACCGAGGCCTGTGACGCGCATACCCAAGGCAGAAAATTGGGGTGAGAGCCAGTCCAGCACCTGTGGGGCCAGGCCGCCGAAGGTGAAGACGGGAGTGAGCGGTTGCAGGGCGTCACCGAGCCCATGGTCATTCGAACGCCGGGCGAGGGCACCTTGGGTGGTGGCGGCTCGGTTCGCGATGGACTGGTCGGATTTGCGGCTGACCTCGATCAAGTCCGCGACCGGCGTGAAACCGGCGTAGCGCACGGTCTCAAATTTTTGCACCTGATAGGAAAGCGCGCCGGCGAGCCGCCCATCAATGTAGAGGGGACTGCCACTCATGCCGGCGACCGCGCCCATCTTTTGCACGCGTTCATCGGTGAGTTGGCAAAGAATGAGCGACTTGCCGGGACCGAGGGCATTGCGGACCACGCCGGTGACCTCGACATTGAATGGTTCCGGCTGGGTGCCCTGAAAAACCGTCCAGACCTCGCCTTTCATACCGGGCCGCAGTTCGTCCAGAGTCATCACGGGGGCCGGCCCCGGTTGAGCGTTCACCGCCACGATCAATAACACGGCACAGAAAAAAAGGGCGAAGCGTAAAGGCATGAGGTGACTAAATGCGTCCCCGGCGGATAATCAAAGTTCCTTTATCGCGCGCGCCATGATTTCACTCGCCCGGTCAATGGCGGCGCCGGCATGCGCGGTGCTCAGGAAGCCGGCTTCGTAGGCGCTGGGAGCGAGATACACGCCGGCCGCTAGGCAGGCGTGGAAGAAACGGGCGAAGAGTTTCGCGTCGCCCGTGAGCGCCGTGGTGTAGTCGCGGACCGGGGTGGCCGTGAAGAAGATGCTGAACATGGAACCACACTGAGGCACCTGAATGGGCAGACCCTTGGTTTGGCCGGCGGCCAAGACGGCCTCACGCAACTGTCGGCCGAGCGCATCGAGCCGGGCGTAGGGGTTGAGTTCGTCGAGGAGTTGCAGGCTCGCGATGCCGGCGGCCATCGCGAGCGGGTTGCCGCTCAAGGTGCCGGCCTGATAAACCGGCCCGAGCGGGGCCAGGTGGTCCATGATGTCAGCGCGGCCGCCAAAGGCGCCGACAGGCAAGCCACCGCCGATGATTTTGCCGAGGCAGGTGAGGTCGGGGACGATGGCCTCGCGTTCCTGCACGCCGCCCCGGGCGATGCGGAAGCCGGTCATGACCTCGTCGAAGATGAGCGCCGTGCCCTGTTGGGCGGTGATTTCACGGAGATAAGTGAGATACCCCGGATCGGGCATGATGAAGCCGACATTGCCGCAGTAAGGTTCGATGATGACCCCGGCGATCTGGCCGGGGTTCGCGGCAAAGGCCGCGGCGAGGGCGGCGCGATCGTTGTAAGGGAGGACGACGGTTTCACGGGCAAACGAAGCCGGGATGCCCGCACTGTCGGGGTGGCCGTGCGTGAGCGCGCCGGAGCCGGCCTTGATCAGGAGCGAGTCGGAGTGTCCGTGGTAACAACCGGCGAACTTGATGATCTTGTCGCGTTGGGTGAAGCCGCGGGCGAGCCGGATGGCCGACATGGTCGCCTCGGTGCCGCTGTTGCACATGCGCACCTTTTGGATTGATGGAAAAAACTTCACAATCAGCTCCGCCATCGCGACCTCGGAGGGATTCGGCGTGCCGAAGGACGTGCCGTTTTCTAGCGCGGCGGTGATGGCGGCCTTGATGCGTGGGTGGTTGTGCCCGTGAATAGCGGGTCCCCAGGTGCAGACAAAATCGATCAGCTCGCGACCGTCGGCGGTGGTGAGCGTAGCGCCGTGGGCCGATTTCGTGAAGAACGGCGCGCCGCCGACGGAGCGAAACGCCCGGACGGGTGAGTTGACGCCCCCCGGCATGAGCTGCTGGGCGCGGGTGAAGAGAGATTCAGAGGAAGACATGTTAGAACCATTGATGAACACTGATTTTCACTGATACGGAGTTTAATCAGAGAACCCGCCTGCGCCAATCGAGTTTGGGAAATGCGCCGAAGTTCACCAAATACCCCACCTTGCGTCCAGTCGCTTTGCGGTAATTGAGCAACTGGGCTTCGTGTTCGGGCAAAAGCGCTTTCACGGCTTTCAGCTCCACGATAATTTTATCAATCACGATCAAATCGGCTTCGTCTTGTTTGCGCAAAAGCCGGCCCTTGTAACAAATGAGCAACTTGGGGCGCGCGACGTAAGGGATGTCGCGATCCGCCAATTCAAACTCAAGGCTCTCCTGATAGACATCTTCAAGATAGCCATTCCCCATTTCGTTATAAACCTCAAAACAAGCGCCATCAGCGCGTAGCGATCGGCATCATGTTCGGAGATCGGCTCGGCATCAGTGTTCATAAGCGTGCCTCAGTGGTTCAAAATCAGCTCACGTATTTTTGCACGATGGGGATGCGGCGGCCGACTCCGAAGGCGAGGGAGGTGATCTTCAGGCCGGGGGCGGCCTGCTTGCGCTTGTATTCGTTGAGATCGACCTTGCGCACGATGTCGTTGACGACGGTCTCGTCGAAACCTTGGGCGACGAGGTCGCGGCGCGAGAGGCCTTCCTCGACGTAGCCGTGGAGGATGGCGTCCAGCACATCGTAGGGCGGCAGGCTGTCCTCGTCCTTCTGGCCGGGACGCAGTTCGGCACTGGGGGGCTTCTCGATGGTATTCACCGGAATGATCGCCTGCTCGCGATTGATCCAGCGGCAGAGCGCATAGACCTGCGTTTTGAAGACGTCGGAGATGACCGCGAGGCCACCGGCCATGTCGCCGTAGAGGGTGCAGTAGCCAACGGCGACCTCGCTCTTATTGCCGGTGGTCAGCAGCAGGGAGCCGAACTTGTTGGAGAGTGCCATCATAAGGACGCCGCGAATGCGGGCTTGGATGTTTTCCTCGGTCACATCGGGTTGCAGCCCTTGGAAGATCGGGCCAAGGGCGTGCTCACAGGCGGCAACCGCATCAGCGATGGCGATGGTTTCGAAACGGATCCCGAGGTTCGCGGCCAACTGGCGGGCGTCGTCCTTGGAGTGATCGGAGGAAATGGCGGAAGGGAGGGCAACGCCGATGACGTTTTCTTTGCCCAGGGCCTCGACCGCGATCACGGCGACCAAGGCGGAGTCGATGCCGCCTGGGAGGGCCACGAGGGCGCGCTTAAGGCCGCTCTTGTGCGCGTAATCGCGCAAGCCGAGCACCAAGGCATCGTGGATGTCTTGCATCTCGGGTTGCGCAAAAGTGGCATGGATCTGCGCCGCGGTTGAAGCCGTGTCCACGACCTGCAGGTCGGTTTGAAAGGCCGCGAGCCCGGCCTGCACTCTTCCGCTGGCATCAGCGAAAACTGAACGTCCATCAAAGATGAGTTCGTCGTTGCCGCCGACGGCATTCACATAGGCAACCGGGCAGCCGAGGGTGCGCGCGGCGTCGGTGATGAGCTGCTGGCGGACATTGCCCTTGGCGTAAAACCACGGGCTCGCGGAGAGGTTGACCATGAGGTCGCAGTGCTGGGCGGCAAGTTGTGCGACCGGATCGAGCCCGCTGTAGAGTCGGCGCGTGCTGATCATCGGATGCGTCCAGATGTCCTCGCAGATCGTCACGCCGATGCGCTGGCCGGCATGGGTAATAACGACGGGCTGCGGCGCGGGTTCGAAATAGCGGTCTTCGTCGAATACATCGTAGGTGGGCAAGAGACATTTGCGGGCGTAGCGGGTGATCTGTCCGCGATGACAAAACGCGGCCGAGTTATAGAACGGTCGGCCTTGACCGGAGGGATTGCCCTCGACGGTGCCGATGAGCGCGGGGACATCCCCGATGGCGGCGGCGATTGCGCCCATCGATTCGGCGATGTCCGGCACAAAGCGGCGCTTCAGCAAGAGGTCGCGCGGCGGGTAACCGCAGACGACTAGTTCGGGATAAACCACGAGTTCCGCGCCTTGGGCCACGAGCGCGGTGTAGGCGTCGAGAATTTTACGGCGGTTACCGGCAAGGTCACCGACGATGGTATTGAGCTGGGCGAGACCGAGGCGCATAGGTGAAAAGTGGGTGAACGTGGAGTGAATTCCCCAAACTGACAACTCGCAAGGCTTGCACTTGGACAAAGTCAGGCGATTGGTTGCTGCCTGAGTATGCGAAAGTTAAGCCATTTCCTCATCCTCGCGCTGGCGGCAGGAGCGGCCAGTCTCCCGGCGGCCAGTCCCGCTCACTTGACTCTGCAGGAAGCCTTGGCGACCGCCGGACAAACCAGTTTGAGCGTGCTTATCAGCCGTGAAAACGTCGCTCAAGCCGTCGAGGCGGCGCTGCAACAACGGAGCAATCTGTTGCCGCAGGTCACCTTTGACGCCACCCAACGGCGTGCACGCACCGCCTCGGTTGGTGGCGCTTTGGTCCGCAGTGGCATCAACAATCGCTTCGACGCCCAGCTTAACGGGCGGCTCGATCTGCTCAACCCGCAGCGCATCGCGTCCTACAAGGCCGCCACCTATGCCGTGGCGGTGGCAGAACTCGGACAGGAACAGGTGCGCGAGGTGGTGCTCGCGGCCGTGGCCAACACCTATTTCACCCATCTGCGCAACCTCCGTCGCATGGAGGTGCTTGATGCCAATATCGCGCGGGCGCGCAGCCTACAGCGGCTGGCGCAGAACCAACTTGATGCTGGCGTCGCCACGCAGATCGACGTCACACGCGCCGAGGCCCAGTTGGCGATCGATGAACAGGCGCGGTTGCAGCAGGAGACTTTGGTGCAATCGAGTGAATTACAGCTCAAACAATTGCTCGCCCTCGAACTGGAACGCCCCCTGCACCTAGCTGATTTCAATGTCCGCCGCATTGAGCCCACGGCCTATACCGCGAGCCTAGAAGGGAGCGCCTTTGTTCTCCGCGCCGATGTGCGTGGTGCCCGCAAGCAACTCGAACAAAACGAATATGAGGTGCGCGCGGCGCGTTTCAGCCGGTTGCCGGCGCTCGCGATGATCGGCAGCTATGGCCAAGCCACGGCCAATGTCTTCGACGGTAACGAAGCCGAAGTCTGGTCGGGCAGTCTGGCGCTGAGTGTGCCGGTATTCGACAGCGCCCGCAGTCGTGCGCTGACCAATCTGGCTTTGTCCCGCCGGCGCGCCCAGGCATTGCGCGTGCAGGACGTGGAAACCCAAGTGAGCGCCGAACTGCGTCTGGCCCGCCAAGACGCGGCCTCCCGGCTCGCACAAATCAACGTCGCCGAAAAAGGCTTCCGGCTCGCCGAACAGGAACTGGCCTTGGCCGGTCGCCGTTTTGAACAAGGCGTCGCCGACAATCGGGAGTTGATCGAAGCCCAGAGCCGTCTCGCCACGACCTCCGATAATCTCGTGGAAGCCGAATATCGCTACAATCTCAGTCGCGTGGAATTGGCGCGGGCCCAAGGTCGGGTTACCGCCGTGCTCGGCGAGCAGGTGCAATGACCACGATCCCTCGGCTTATTTTGGCTTCGGCCTCGCCACGTCGTCGCGAATTGCTGGCCGAGCTGGGTTTGCCCTTCACGGTCGTGGTGGCTGCCGTGACCGAGCACGAGGAACCGACCACCCCTCCGCGCGCACTGGTGGCGCATAACGCGGCGTTGAAGGCCGAGTGGGTGGCCGATCGCCACCCCGATGCGTGGGTGCTGGGTGCCGACACCACGGTCTATATTGATGATACCGCGCTCAATAAGCCGCGCGATGCGAGCGAGGCCCGGGCCATGCTCCGCCGACTCAGTGGCCGCACGCACACGGTATTCACAGGGCTGGCCCTGCGACAACGGACCTCAGGTTATGCGGACGAAACGGGGGACACCAGCGAGGTGATCTTCCTGCCGCTAACCGAGGCGATGATCACCGCCTATCTCGCCAAGGTGCATACGCTGGACAAGGCGGGCGGCTATGGGATTCAGGAGGAGCGCGACCTGATTGTGGCCGGGTGGAAAGGTTCGTTTTCAAATATTATGGGTCTGCCCGTGGAAGCGACGAAACAAATTTTGACCAAAGCGGGTCTCCTGCACTGATTTCCTATCGTCTTAAAGTCCATGAGCTCGCTTCAAACCCAACCCGTTCGTTCCCGGCGCCGCCTACCCGCGCCGCGGTTATCGGCGGATCACGACACACGCTCGATTCAAATCGGGGTGCTGGGCACGATCATCGTGCATCTGCTGCTGTTCCTGACCGTGCCGCTGTTGTTGAAGATGGAGCCGGTCGTTGGACTGACGAGCGCCCCGTTGCCGCCACAGTTCGACATTGAACTGGCGCAAGATGAGTTCGGGCAGACCGCCGAAGAGCCACCGCCCTCGCGTTTCGTGGAGGTTAATCCCGATGCCCCCGACAATGTGCCGGACAAGACCATCAATTTCGGCGCCCAAAATCAGCAAGCGGCCCAGGAAGAGCCAAGCCCGGAGACCGGCAATGACCGACCTGCGATGGAAGGCCGCACTGATCTCGAGTCCAATCAGATCGTCACCGGGCAATTGTCGCCTGATGAGCCGTTCCAGCCGCCATCCCCACAGGTGGAGGCGATGATCGGCGAGCAGGCCCTGTTGGCGCCCCGGCTGGAGCAAATTCCGCTGCCCGGTTTTGAGAAAATGGAAGGCGAGGCGACCGACAGCTATGGCAGCAACATCGCCAAGTTTGCGGAGAACAGTTCAGCCGTGCCGGAAAAAGTGGACGGCAGGCGGGATGTGCCACTCATCCAGGGCGCGACCGGGCTCACGCCGCAGATCGATCCGCTCAATCCCCGTCCGGCCCCGCGCCTAGAACGTCGAGTCCGCCCAGCAATTTTTTCCGAGAACAGGATCGGCACCGCCAATATCGGCCCGGTGGCCTTCGATGCCAAATGGAGTAATTACGGTCAGTATCTCCAGCAGCTCATTGAAGCCGTGCAGGTGCAGTGGGAACGCATCCTGATCCAAAGCCGTAACTATCCATCGCGGGGCACCACCGTGACGGTCAAATTTCGCCTAGACCAAAAGGGTCAGATCGCCGAAATTATTGATGTGCGCAGCGAGACCGGCGCGGAGCAAGCCAAGCGCAATTGCATCAGCGCCATTACGGATCGGGCGCCGTATGGTGACTGGACTGCGGACATGATCAGCGTGCTCGGTGAATCACAGGAACTCACGTTCACGTTCTATTACCTGTGAGCGAGCAGGCGGAGAGTCCTGCGGCGGCCTGGCCTTTGGGGCCGGGGGTCGCGTGGCTCAAGCATGACGCCAACGGACTGGTCGCGCTCGCCAAGCCGGCCGGGTTGTTATCGCATCCGAACAAGTCCGAGGATGCGCCGCGCGCGTTGCTCATGGCTGGTTATGAACCCACCGGGGAGTTTTTCCATTGGCGTGACGCAAGCGGTGGCGTCATCCGCGTGTGGCTGCTCAACCGGCTGGATTCCGCCACTTCCGGGGTGATTCTCTTGAGCCGGGACGAAAAACTGGCGGCGGCCATTCGGCTGCATTTCCGTCAAAAACGTGTGCACAAAGTTTACGCTGCCCTCGTGTTTGGCCGACCCACCGGCAAGGCGCAGGTGTGGCGCGATCGACTCGCGGTGGAAAAAAACGGCGGGAAAATTCGCACCAGCCCAACCGGGCCGATTCCGGCGGAGTGCCGGATGACTCTCCTGCGCAGTGCCGGTGCCCCCGCGCGGATGCAATCCTTGCTGCAACTGGAGCCATTGACCGGCCGCAGTCATCAACTGCGGGTGCAATGCGCCAAGCGTAGCCTGCCGATTATCGGCGACCAGACTTATGGCGATTTTTCGCGCAACCGGGAGTTTGCCAAGGCGTCGGGTTGGAAGCGGCTGTGCCTGCATTCGCGCCGGACGGAATTCGATTACGAATTCGGCGGTCGCAAGTTTCACTTCGTGGCAGAGGCCCCTTTGCCAGAGGAATTTGAGGCCACCCGCTGACAAGGCAGGGGATTGACAACCTCCCGTCAACCCGGCACCTCTCTGCCCGTGAACCGTTGGTCCGTCTACTTTTACGACTTTGCTTTCTGGGGTTATTTTACCCGGAAACCAACTGGCGGCACCCGCGAAAACTGAACTTAATTTGCCTTCGATTTCGCCAAAGCCGCCTCACCAAGGCGGCTTTTTTATTAGTCTCAATCCCTACCCGTCATGATTCTGCCCAAGACCAACCGCCTCACCGATGCCCAGGTCGCTGAAATCACCGCGATCGTCGCCGAATTCGGCTGCAAGATTCAACCGATCGTCGGTGCTATGCGCACCATCTATGCCATCGTGGGTGATGAGCGCGATGAACTGATGATCAACCGGCTGGAGGGCCTCGACTACATCGATCGCATCGACCGCATCCAGTCGCCCTTCAAGCTCATGGATCGCCGCTCCGATCTCGCCAATGGGCGTCTGACGCTCGGTGGGGTCACGCTGGGTCAGGAGCTCTTTGTGATCGCGGGGCAGTGCACGATTGATCCCAAGAACCCGAATTTTTTCTACGAGACCGCGCAGGCGGTCAAGGAGGCCGGCGCGCATCTGCTGCGCGGGGGCGTGTGGAAGCCCCGCACCAATCCCTACAGTTTCCAAGGTGACACCAAGTCGCTCGACATCCTGATGGAGGGTTCGCGACGCACGGGCCTGCCGGTGGATACCGAGGTCATGGAGGAAGAACACATCAAACTGGCACTGGATGCCGGGGTAAGCTTGTTGCAGGTGGGCGCCCGCAATGCGCTGAACTACTCACTGCTGCGCGCGATCGGTAAGGCCATCGGCACCCGCACCGATCGGGCCGTATTGCTCAAGCGCAGTATCCACATGGGCACGATCAACGAATTCATCTCCGCCGCTGAATACATCGCCGCGTTTGGCAATCCCAACATCATCCTCTGTCCACGCGGCACGAGCCCGACCTTGGACGGCTACCGCAATCATCCGGATGAAAGCATCACGCCTTTACTGAAGGAGAAGACTTGGGCCGCGGTGGTGGTTGATCCCTCCCACTCGGTGGGCAAGGCGTCTTACGTGCCGGCCTGTGCGCTCGCGGCGGTGGCCTACGGGGCCGATGGGCTGTGCATCGAAGCACACGTCAGTCCGAGTCATGGCATTGGCGACGACCCGAAACAGGCGGTGACGCCGGATGTGTTGGCCAAGATTATCGTGAAAGCGAAGCAGCTTTGGGCCATGCGCTGAGCGGCGCGCAGGATTGAAAAGACTTGCGAAAAGGCTTCATGAGGCCACAAGTAGCCTCATGAAATTAAAAAAGCCGTCCGTAGAGTATCCGTTACCCAAAGCAGATACGGCACACGAGATCCGCGAAGCGGCCGCCGCGTATGGCATCCGCTGTGACGTGGTAGCAGTGCGCGAGGCCAAGAATCAATTGTCGGCTCTCTTG
>JBDNGL010000074.1:0-7227 GCA_041689285.1 Opitutaceae bacterium | reverse complement strand
CTTCGCAGCTTGGGCCGACCAACACGGTGTCGAGGCCGAGCCCGGACTAGCACTCACGATAAAACCTGCTGCGCCGATGGATATAGTCGGCGCCTGAGTTCAGGCATAATCGCGCCGTAGGTTGCTCGGCAGGATGCCGAGCTCTTCACGGTATTTTGCCACTGTGCGCCGGGCAATTGTCAGTCCTTTTGCCTGCAGTTTGGTGACAATCTCTTGATCGCTCAATGGCTTGGAGCGGTCTTCCACCGTGATGAGGTCGGCGATCAATTCCTTCACGCTAGTATTGGAAACCGTTGCGCCGGCATCCGATCGGTAGCCAGTGGTGAAGAAATACTTAAATTCGAAAATGCCGTGAGGGGTGCGGAGGTATTTATTGGCGATGGCGCGGCTGACGGTGGTCTCGTGCACGCCGACTACCTCGGCAATTTGGGTCATCGTGAGCGGCTTGAGATGGGCAACTCCGTGCTCAAAAAAATCTGACTGAGCCTTTAGGATTTCGCGAGTGATGCGCTCAATGGTGCGTTGGCGTTGTTCGATGGAATCGATGAGGAATTTGCCCGAGCGCATCCGCTCGCGGAGGTAATCACCCTCCGCTTTGGAGAGGGTGCCTTTTGCGATCATATCGCGGTAGGTGTTAGATATGCGCAGGCGGGGAATGTAATCGTTGTTCATGACGATTTTCCATTCTTCACCATCCTTGACCAAGGTCACATCGGGTTCGACCACGCGATTGCTGTCTTCCGCAAAGCGGCGACCGGGCGCCGGATCAAGTTTGCCGATTTCCTCGATGGCGAGTTGGATGTCGTCAGGAGTGGCCCCGAGTTTACGCGCGAGTTCGGGGACCCGACGGCGCGCCAACAGGTCGAAATGATCACGAATGATGCGGGCCGCCAGCGAGCTGCCGCGATTCTGGATGCCCAATTGCGTGAGAAGGCATTCCTCTAGAGTGCGGCTGCCGATACCCGGGGGATCAAAAGCAGTCAGTGCCGCATACGCCTCTTGCATCTCTTTCAAAGGGAGGCCGCTCTGCAGGGCGGCATCTGCCGGTGGTTGGGTGAGATAACCGCGATCATCCAGACTGCCGATCAGATGGCGGATGGCGGCAAGGGCCTGTGGATTCAGATCCAACAATTCAGCCTGCCCCATGAGGTGCTCCTGCAGCGATGGCTCACTGACCAAAGAATCAAAAAAGTGTTGCCGCTTTTCGGCGCTCTCGGACGTATAAGGTTGGTTGCCGCCAGCGTTGACCATGTAGTCGCGCCAATCATCGTCCAGTTTTCCCAAGATTTCGAACTCCTTGGTGAAGTCCATTTCCTCGCGGCGATCCTCGGCGTCATTGCCATCAGATTCTTTGTCGGTTTCGACCGGTTCGGGCTGTTCTTGCCCGGGGGCTTCCGGCACCAATTCCTCCAAAGTGGGATTACTTTGCAGTTCCTCCTGAATTACCGAACGCAGATCCTGCGCGGCTACCTGAAGGATTTTCAGCGAATGCCGCAGTTGGGGCGCGAGAACAAGGGATTGGCTCTGGCGCTGGCGAAGGTCGTGACTAAATCCGGGCCCGCTCATGAACGTAAGATGGGAGAAAGCGGTTCATTTTTGCGGACTGGGGCTGCCGGGGGTGGTGTTTGAACGAAAGGGAATGCTGGAGGGTCCTGCCGGGCGCACATCGAACAGCTCCTTAATATAACCGCCGAGCTTTTCGTTAGTGGGGCCGTAGCCATCGCTGTAAAGGTAAAGCTCTAAGGCAGTCATCATTTCCGCAGCGGTCTGGAAGCGTTTGTCGCGGTCGCGCTGTAAGGCCTTTTGTATGATGGCCTCTAGCCTTGGATCAATATCGGGGCGCAGGGTGGAAAACTGCGGGATCGGCATCATGAGGATATTGCGCCGGGACTGCACGCGATCGGTCGAGCGGAAGATGTTTTTGCCCAGCAATAGCTCGGTCAGCACGATGCCCAAAGGGAACAGGTCGGCACGGGCATCAGTCACGGCGTAGCTGGCCTGCTCCGGCGAGAGGTATTCGTCTTTGCCTGCGATCACCTTGCCTTCCTCATTATACATCAGGTCGAGGGCCTTCGCGATGCCGAAGTCGGTCAGCTTCACGTCACCTTCGTAAGCGACCATGATGTTCTTCGGACCGATGTCGCGGTGGACGATATTGAGGTGTCGGCCGTCGCGACCGCATTTCTCGTGGGCATAGGTCAGACCGCGGGCGATGCGTGAAATGAGGAAGGCGGCCAGATCCACCGGAACGGTCCGACGCATGGCGCGGTGGCGGTCAAGGAACTGTTCTAAATTGGCCCCGCGCACAAATTCCATCACCATGAAATACTGCCCGCTGACTTGGCCAAGGTGGTAGGTCTGGACGATGTTGGTGTGGATGAGATCGGCGACCAGACGAGCCTCGCCGATGAAGTTCTTTTGGAATTCGTCGATGGCCGAGTATTCCTCCCGGATGATTTTCACCGCGACGACCTTGCGGAAGTTGCCGGCACCGAGTTGCTCGGCCTCATAAACAAGGCCCATGCCGCCCTCGGCAATCTTACGCACCATTTCGTATTGGATATCGGTGAATAGCTTCTTTTCAGACGTCACGTCGCCGAGCAAAGGTGGCGCTCCAGCAACTGGCAAGCCGTGAAATCCAATCCGGCCCAATTCCTGCTACAACAATAAGCAACCCCGGTTGACACCGAGTCCACGGGTTCTAAGTTGCGGCGATGATTACTCTCACGCCGAAGGCTGCCGCACAAATTCGTCACATGCAGACTCAGGCCGGCAATCCTGACCGGCCATTGCGCGTGCTGGTCGAATCGGGTGGCTGCTCGGGCTTTCAATACGGCATGTCTTTCGATGATCCGAAGCCCGACGATACCGCCTGCGAAAGCGAAGGGGTGAAAGTTCTCTTGGATCCCGCGAGTTTGGCCTATCTCAACGGCAGTCGGGTGGACTTTGACGATGGACTGCATGGCAAGGGTTTTGAGATTCAAAATCCCAACGCCCAAAGCACTTGCGGTTGTGGCAAGTCCTTCAGTTGAGGCCCACTAGTGGGGCCTTCACTTGACGGCCTCGTGTAGGGCCACGGTGCCAAAAGTCATCCCTCGTGTTTTGATGGCGGAAAACCCCGCGGCGCGTATTTCGAGCGATAGTGCGTCTCGGTTCGGGAAGGCCTCGATACTTTCGTTGAGATAAACATAGGCCGACCGATCTCCGCAAAGTAGCCCGGCCACCCAAGGCAAGATGTGCCGGAGGTAAAACAGGTAAATTGGGCGAAACCAACGGTCGGGCTGCGAAAATTCCAAAATAAACATGCGCCCACCCGGACGCAGCACGCGGTGCATTTCCGCGAGCGAGCGAGGGCGGTCTCCCATATTTCGGAGCCCAAAGGCGATACTCACGGCATCAAAACTGGCGTTCGGCAAAGGGAGATTCAGGCCGTCGCCATGCTGAAAGACGATATTGCCGTAACGGTTGTGGCGATCGTTTGTTTGTTTCACGATCGCTTCATCCAGCATCGGTTGGCAGAAATCCATTCCTACTATCTTTATGGGATACAATATCTTGCGACTTATTGTAAAAGCCACATCGCCACTGCCGCAGGCGAGATCCAACACATCCGCCGGTGCTGTCTTGGCCAGCGCCTCAACCAACTTATACCGCCACCAGCTATCCAACCCAGCACTGAGCACGCGGTTGCCCAAGTCATAGCGCCCGGCAATCCGGGAAAACATTGAATTAATGGCGGCAGGATCGGGCATGTGCGATCAAACATGTTTGCTGGCTTTTTAAGCGCAAACCATTCATAGATATTGACGCAATCATTGAACTGGAAATAATTTACCAAGTCGCCAACCGTCACACAGTAAAAGGAAATCCCATGTCAAACAACCTGACGAAACGTGAAATCGTCCTGGAAATCTACAAAAAGACCGGCTTCCCGCAGAAGCAGGTCGTAGATACTGTCCAGTTAACTCTCGACATCATCCAAGCGGCGTTGGCCGAGGGTCGCAATGTCGAGCTTCGCAACTTTGGCGTGCTCGAAGTGCAGGTGCGCAAATCTCGTATCGGTCGCAACCCTAATAAACCGGAAGCCGAGGTGGTCATTCCGCGACGCGCCGTCGTGAAATTCAAATCCGGTAAGATTCTTAAGCAGCAGCTCAAGAAGATCGACCTCGCCAAGTTGCAGGCCAATCCGCCGCCACCCGCGCCCTCCGCCTGATCCAAGGCAAATGCGCGTCACTTGCAGGCCGGGAAACTCTCCCGGCCTTTTGCTTGCCTAAATTTAGGTTCGCCCCGCGCCGAGCTGCTTTACAACTCTCTCCCTTCCCATGGCCTCGTTCAAGACATTGCCCGGCTTCCGCGAGTTTTATCCCGAGGATCTTGCGCAGCGCACTCATGTTTTCCGTCTCTGGCGGCAGACCGCGACTGCCTTTGGTTTTGAGGAATATGATGCGCCGGTCCTCGAGCCACTTGATCTCTACAAGGCCAAGTCCGGCGATGAGATTGAGGCGCAACTATTCAGTTTTATCGACAAAGGCGGACGGGAGGTCGCTTTGCGGCCGGAGATGACGCCCACCGTTTGCCGGTTGGTCGGTGCCAAAGCCAGTGCGCTGAAGCGCCCGATCAAGTGGTTCAGCATTGCCGAATTCTATCGCTACGAGCGGATGCAGAAAGGCCGGGGCCGTTGCTTCAATCAAATCAATGCGGACATTTTCGGCGAGCCGGGACCAGAGGCGGAAATTGAGCTCATCGCCTTGCTGGTGCAATGCCTGTGTGCCTTCGGGCTTACCGAACAGGATTTCTACGTACGCCTGAGCGACCGCAATCTGTGGTTCTACTATTTGGAAGCGCTCGGGCTCGATGAGGTGCGCATCCGCGGTGTGCTAGGCGCGGTGGATCGCTACGAAAAATACGGTGACGAGGCCTTTAAGAGTTACAATGAGCAGTTCGGACCGCTCGAGGCCGCACTCAAGGCCAAGGTGCTCGCTTTTCTGCAGATCAAGACGCTCGCCGTGTTGGAGGAAACGCTTGCGACTTTGGGTGGAGACAACCTTACCGGGCGTTTGGCTGACTGGCGGCAATTGTTGGGCGGGCTCGAAGCGATGGGTTTAGCGCGTTTTATTGCAGTAGATCTTGGGGTGGTGCGCGGGTTGGCGTATTACACGGGTTTTGTGTTCGAAGCCTTCGACCGCAGGGGAGAGCTGCGCGCCCTAGCCGGCGGTGGGCGCTATGATGACTTGGTTCAAAAACTCGGGGGACCGGCGTTGCCCGCAGTGGGCTTCGCGATTGGCGATATGACATTTTCCCTGCTGCTAGAGCAGCGTGGGCTGATGCCGAATTTTGTTTCTGCGCCGGATGTGTATTGTGTTATCGGCGAAGCGGCGGAGCGCCGCGCGGCCTTTGCCGACATCCAAGCGCTGCGCGCGCTGGGTTACCGCGTGGATTATCCGCTCAAGGAAGTCGCTTTTGGTAAACAATTTAAAGCCGCCGCTGACTCGGGTGCGAAACTGGCACTGATCTATGGGACCGATGAGATCGCCAAGGGCGTCGTGAAGATTCGCGATCTCGCCGACCGCTCCGAACGGGAAGTGCCGGCGGCGCAACTCGCGCAGGCGGTGCGTGATTTTTTTAGCCCTTCAGTTTCCTGAGATTATTCGGGCCGAAGGCCTGCGGCAACAACTGGTCTAGGGTGGTGTCGATACGATCTGTGCCGTTGCAAACGCTCACGATGACAGCCTCCGGGCCAAATTCATTGATGACCTGCCGGCAGGCGCCGCATGGAGTGGTGGCTGTTTTCGTCGGTGTGTAAACCGCCACGGCGCGCAGCACGCGTTCACCAGCCGCCACGGCCGTGAAGATCGCCGTGCGCTCGGCACAGTTACAAAGACCGTAACTTGCGTTTTCAACGTTGGTGCCCGTGAAAATTTTACCGGTGCCGGTTAGGATGGCGGCGCCAACCTTGAACTTAGAGTAAGAGGAGTAGGAATTCTCTGCCGCCTTGCGGGCGGCATTCTCTAGCCGACGTAGCAAGACGGCTGGGAGTGGGCTCAGCATGGTCATAACCCTAGCTCGATCTTGGTCTCGGTGAAAGCCTGGATTGCACGGTCGAGATCTTCACGGCTGTGCGCGGCGCTTACTTGGGTGCGAATACGGGCCATGCCTTGTGGCACGACCGGATAGAAAAAACCGATGACATAGATGCCTTTTTCCAGCATCCGTGCGGCGAATTTCTGTGAGAGGGCCGCGTCACCGAGCATCACCGGGACAATAGGATGACTCCCGGGGCGCAAGGTGAGCCCGGCTTTTGTCAGGCCATGCCGGAAATATTTGGTGTTGGTCTCCAGCTTGTCGCGGAGTTCCGTCGTGTGTGTAATGAGCTTCAACGTGGTGATCGACGCCGCGGCAATCACCGGCGCTAGCGAGTTGGAAAATAAATAGGGGCGGGAGCGCTGCCGGAGCAGGTCGATAATCTCCTGTTTGCCGCTGACGTAGCCTCCGCTGGCCCCGCCGAGGGCCTTGCCCAATGTGCCGGTTATAACATCCACCCTGCCCATGACGTTGCAGTGTTCGTGCGAGCCACGGCCGGTTTTCCCCATGAACCCCACGGCGTGGCTGTCGTCCATCATGACGAGGGCCCCGTAGCGGTCGGCGAGATCGCAGATCGCCTTCATGTTGGCGATGTAACCATCCATGGAGAACACGCCATCAGTCGCGATGAGCTTGAAGCGGGCTTTTTTAGCGTCGGCCTCCTGCATTTTGGCCTCTAGGTCACCCATATCGTTGTTTTTGTAACGATAGCGTTGTGCTTTGCATAGCCGGATGCCGTCGATGATCGAGGCGTGGTTGAGCTCATCGCTGATGACCGCATCCTCGGCGGATAGGAGGGTTTCGAACACCCCGCCATTGGCATCGAAGCACGAGCTGTAGAGAATCGTGTCCTCGGTGCCGAGAAAGGCACTGAGCTTCGCCTCCAGTTCCTTGTGAATTTCCTGGGTGCCACAGATAAAGCGCACCGAAGCGAGGCCGTAGCCCCAACGGTCGAGTGTGGCGTGCGCTGCCGCGATGATCACGGGGTGGTCGGCGAGGCCAAGATAGTTGTTGGCGCAGAAATTCAGGACCTCTTGGCCTTGGCCGGATGCCGTGCGCACGGTGACGTGCGTGCGCTGGGGTGTGCTGATAACACGCTCGCGCTTGTAGAGCCCGGCGGCCTCGATTTCGGCGAGCGTTTTCTGG
>JBDNGL010000073.1:0-4746 GCA_041689285.1 Opitutaceae bacterium | reverse complement strand
GGCGTTGACCGTCGGCGTCGTGTTGTCCAAGCCGCTATCCACATGATACCAATTGGTATTGGCCGCACCGGGCGTCGCCCCCCAGGTCGTGGTGCCCGCGCCGTTGTCCCACTCAAAAGCCGACGGCTGCCACGGCGTCATGACAACACTGACGTTGCGCACCTCGTGGATCGACGTGGCGCCGCCGGTGCTAGCGGTGAAGCCCACTTTGAAGGTGTCGGGACGGTCGTAAGCCGCGAGGTCGGCGGTGAAGGCTGTGATGTAGCTGCCGCTGGTGCCAAACTTCATCTCAACGGTGAGCTGGTTGTTTGCGTCGAGGGTCAGCCGGAAGGAGCGGTAGTCCGCGCCGGTCTGATCCGGCCGAGTGGTGCTCGCCGGAAAGTCCATCTGGCCGCCGCCGCTCAGCGTTTCCAGTGCATCGCTGGCGGCGATGAACTCGTAGTCGCTACTCTCAGGACCGCGCACCGCGATCCGATTCGGGTAGCCGAGGTCCGCACCGTTGGCGAGGACTGTGCCCAAGCCGCCGACCCGGCCCTCTGTCTCGCCGGCAAAGTTACCCCAGTTGTCAAAACCGAAACCGAGATAGCCACCTTGCATGCCATCCTCGGCAGAAGGTGTGGTGCGTTGGGCGTAGCCGAGGGAACCACCATAAGAGCCAGGCTCGAAAGTTGAGCTGTCAACCGAACCGTCCACCAAGAAAAAAGTCATGCCATCGCCCGCGCGTCCGTTTTGCGCTCCGCCGATGTCGGTGCCATTCCAGAACACATATTCAATTTCGATCTGAATCTGGGCGTTGACTGCAAAAACTGTGGAGTCGAACAAAGCAAATGTTGCTTGGTTGTTTAGACTCTCGGTCAGACGCAGCCAACCATCACCCGGGGTATCAACCGTGTTAGCCGTGAGGTAAGGATCTGTCGAGCCGGGCGAACCCCCAAAAACCCAGCCCGAAGCAGTCGTGCCCGTGAAACTCTCCGTAACCGTGACCTGAGCCCGTGACAGCATTGGTAAGAAAAAAGCCGCTGCCATGAGCGTGTGCATGGCCGTTTTTGCAATGGACCAGACAGGCCGACGCTGAACAAGGAGTTTCACCGGGAGTAAATGTGGAGTTTTCCTAAGTGGTAGTCAATCGCAATAGGGGAATAACCCTAGTGAAATAAGGAGTTAATTCTGTAAGTATGATCAATATATAAACTGTTGTATGTTAGTTTACTGTGAGTCTTTATGCGATAAGTAGTCATTAAGAGCGCGACCGGCTGCGCGACCGGCTCTATCGGGCGGTAACATCGGTCAATGCGTCTTGGTAGGCGGTGTAAGCTACACGCCCCTGATTCGCCACACGCACTCGGTGATTACGACCCTGAGGTCCGCACCACGTTTGGCCACGGCAGGCGATTTAATGTCATCACCTCCGGTCAGCAGCAATGGTCGGCAGAGCGGCCACGAAGTGAGCAAGCACAGAGACAAGAATGGTAAGCCGAATACTCATGGGCAAACATAGCAAGCGGCCGCGTGTGCCGCCGACTTTTCCCTTCACCTAAGCCAAGGGCTCGGGCGCTTGAAGTCGGTTAAAATCTTAAGTTCAAACTAAAGCCGAACGAGCAGAATTCAAAACGATTCCCTGCTTCCTTAAGTTTCAACTATCCCCTAAATCTGACTTCCACATGAGAATCCTGATCACCGGCATCTGCGGTTTCGTCGGCAGCGCCTTGGCTCGCGGGCTCTTGGCGGCGGGCCATCAGGTGACCGGCTTCGATAATTTCACCCGCCCGGGCAGCGAGACCAACCGCGCTCCGCTCGAAAAGCTCGGCGCAACGGTACTCACCGCCGACCTGCGTGATGCCCGCGCCATCGACGCGCTCCCCAAGACCGACTTCGTGGTGGACGCAGCCGCCAATCCCAGCGTGCTTGCAGGTGTCGACGGCAAAACCAGTAGTCGTGACTTGGTGGACCACAATCTCAGCGGCACCATCAACATCCTCGAATACTGCAAAACCCACAAAGCGGGCTTCATCCTCTTATCGACCAGCCGGGTTTATTCAATCGCACCGCTCGCGACCCTTCCAACCGTCGTCCGTGAGCATGCACTCTGGCCGGACCCAGCGCGCCCGCTGCCAGCTGGCCTAACCATTGATGGAATTGACGAATCCTTTGCCACCCAAGCCCCGATCTCGCTCTATGGTGCCACCAAACTCGCCTCGGAGGTCATGGCACTCGAATACGGTGAGACTTTCGGGTTCCCGGTTTTCATCAACCGTTGCGGCGTGCTCGCGGGTGCCGGTCAATTCGGCCGGGCTGACCAAGGCATCTTTGCCTATTGGATCAACGCTTGGCTAAGGAAACGTCCCTTAAAATATCTGGGCTTCGGAGGTCTCGGCCACCAAATGCGTGATTGCCTGCATCCGCGTGATCTTGTCCCAGTGCTGGAAAAGCAGTTTACGGCCGCTCGGCTCACGGTTTCCGACCGATTGGCTAATTTCTCCGGCGGCAGGATATCCGCGATATCGCTAAATCAGCTGAGTGCGTGGTGCACCCGGCGTTTCGGTGATCACCCTGTGATTCAGGACGGCACCCCGCGCCCGTTCGACATCGGCTGGATGGTGCTTGATCATGCCAAGGCCACACGCATCTGGGGTTGGCAACCAGTGACCCCGACTGCGGCCATCCTTGAGGAAATCGCAGCCCACGCGGAGCAAAATCCGGGTTGGCTGGAACTGTCGGCTCCCCATTAAGGCTAGGCTTGCCGCTGGCGGTCATCTCCACCTCATTGAACAAATGCCCGAGGCTGCCATCGCCCCGCTCAAGCTCTACTCCATCGTCATTCCCGCCCACAACGAGGAGGAATCCCTCCCGCCCACCGTGCGTGACATTTACGCCGTGATGGTCCGGGAAAACATCCCTCACGAGATCGTGATTGTGGACGATGGCAGCAAGGATCGCACTTGGCCGGTCTTGCAAGAACTCAAACTCAGCATCCCCACGCTCGCTCCGGTGCAGAACAACGGCCCGCATGGTTTTGGCCGAGCGGTGATTTATGGACTTAACCACATGGAGGGTGATGCCTGCACCATCATGATGGCCGACGCGTCCGATTCGCCCGACGACGCGGTCAAATATTGGCGGCTGCTCAATGAAGGCTGGGAGTGCGTCTTCGGCAGTCGTTTCGTGAAGGGCGGTCAGGTCACCGACTATCCGCGAGTGAAACTGTTCGTAAACCGGACCGCGAATTTTCTCGTTCGCATCGGTTTCAACATCGCACTCAACGACACGACCAACGCCTTCAAGGCTTACCGCCGCACGGTCATCGAAGGCTGCCGTCCCTTCCTCTCGCCCCATTTTAATCTCACGGTTGAAATCCCTTTAAAGGCCATCGTGCGCGGCTATTCTTGGACCGTGATACCCATCTCTTGGCGCAACCGGAAATACGGCGAGGCCAAGCTCAAAATCAAGGAGATGGGCAGCCGCTATTTCTTCATCTGCGCCTACCTCTGGCTGGAGAAATACTTCAGTCGTGGCGATTACCGGCGTAAGTGATCTTACCGCCGATATGATGGACTGGCTATGGCATTATTTCGTCTGGCTGCACGCAGACCCTTTTCGTTTTTGGGCGCAGGCGTGGTTGGTGTTTACCTTGGTTTGTTGGCTGGCTTGGCGCGCTCCCGGGGACCAAGCTGTCATGGCGACCCGCTTATCGAGGTTTTGGTTTTGTCTGGTAATCATCGCCACCCTCGCGGCCTTCCGCTGGCCTTCTTGGTTTATTCCGGAAGAATTCAACCCGGATGAATCACAGGTCATCGCCGGTGCCCTAACCCTGGATTATTTTCCTGTATATTGGCGACACGTCGACGGCACCACCCACGGGCCGCTGTGTGAATACCCCTTGCTCTTTGCTGCCTGGGCGGGCGCCCCCTTCAATTATGTGACCGCCAGAGTGGTCGCCGTCTTGATGCAGGCCCTCTCCCTGATCTGCGTCTGGGGCACACTGCGGCATCTGACCACTGAACGCATTGCCCGCTTCGCCGTGCTACCCGGACTCGCCTTCTGGTCGTTCGTCACGTGGCACGACTTCGTGCATTACTCAACCGAGCTGCCGGCCATTCTAGCAATCTCACTGGCTGGCTGGGCGCTGGTGGCCGCCCTACAGCGGCCGGCCGGGGACCGAAGGGGGGCGGCGCTGTTATACGTTGCCGGATTCTGTCTGGGATCGGTCCCCTTCACCAAATTGCAGGCCATGCCCATCGCGCTGTGCCTCACCGTTATCGCACTGGCATTGGCGTGGTGGACATCGGCCCCTTCCCGCAGAAACCGCGTCGTCCGGTTAGCTTGGCTCATTCTAGGCGGCCTATCCCCTTTTCTCGTCGTTGCTAGCCTCCTATGGCTGCGCGGCGAATGGCCGGCTTTCTGGCACGCTTATATTTTGGCCAATCTAGGCTACACCGGACTGGGGCATCATCCGTTTTGGGAAATGCCCAGTTGGTTCTTCAACTTCTCCACAACTTCGTTTGCTTTCGCTTGGTTCATGGCCGGCAGCTTGGCCTCCGTGCTCCTCTATAGCCGGACACGGGATCAACGGCAAAAGCGCCTGCAGCTAGCCATAATTTCGGCATGGTTGCTGTTTGCCTCTGCCTACTACGCCGTGATCAGCCCGAGTCGTGAAGTCGCTCACTACCTGCATCTGCTGGTGATTCCGCTTACCACCCTAGCCGGCCTGCTATTGGCCAGCGCCACGGCCGATCGCCACGCCGCGCT
>JBDNGL010000072.1:0-5736 GCA_041689285.1 Opitutaceae bacterium | reverse complement strand
TGGGCACAAGGGCTGGCGAGTGCAAGAGTACGCGCCGCCTCACCTTGGCTGAACGATGGATTATCTGATGCACCTGCGCTCGCTGACCAGGGAGAAACTTTCGTTCCTGCCGCTCAGCGACAACATTGAGGGCGTGGGCTACAATTTCATGAACAGCTCGTTCATGTTTTTCGCGAAATACTACCAAAATGGTAACGCGCTCTGGCTTTGGCATGAGTATTTTTCCCGCCGACCCAATATCCCCGGCAGCACCTTTTTCGGCAAGCGGATGGCCGGCGCCTGTTCGCTGTCCGGCCTGATGGATTTTGTGCTTTTCGTGGAGGGCACCCCGCCCACACCGCAGCTTCTCCCAGCCAAACATTTCGAAGATTGCGGCCGCATCATCCTGCGCACGGGCTGCCAGCACGGCGACCTGCTGTTTCATTTTGAAGGAGGCCCACAGACCTTTGAGCACACCCATAGTGACAAAGGGGAATTTATCATGGAGGCCTATGGCGAGCGCTTCGCCGCCGATCCGGGGGTGATCAAATACCAGGATCCGGCGTGTAATAATTACAAGCGCACGCCCTATCACAATTTGGTTACACTCAAGGGCCAGAATCAGGATTACCGGGATGCGGAACACGCGGTGGTCTTGTCGCAGGTAGAGTTTGGCGAACGGGCCGACTATATCGACGCTGATCTGCGCAATTCCTATAAAGCGTTCACGAAATACCGGCGGCAGATCGTGTTTGTGCGGCCAAATTATTTTGTGATTTTAGATGAAGTGCAGTCGGCAGAGAGCGGACTGGAGTGGAACTACCATTCCTGTGCGCCCATCACCGGAATCGATCTCGCCACTGGCCTGATCCGATTGCAAGGCGCCAAGGCCAGCATGATTCTGGCCATTGCGAGCGCACAAGCCTTGCAGGCCTCAACGGGAAATTATGCGACCGAAGGGGTGATCTTGACGCACAACCTCGTGCTCACTCCCCTGCAGCCCAGCACTTCGCTGCAGATTGCCGCATTACTCCTGCCCTTTCCGATGGGCGAGGGCAGCAAGCCTGAACCTCAGGTGCGCGTAACTAAAGCTGCCGCTGCGCTGATTTTCACTGTTACGGGCCAATGGGGCACCGACGAAGTTCGCTGCGGTTTGGGCGACAGTTCCAACGTCGTAATAACTCGCGGGCTTGGTGCAGGCAAAGCATCGATTTTCAACTCGGGAAGTTGAGCTGCGGCTTGCAAGTGAAGAGGCTTGGATAAACTGGCCCCGGCGCCACCCCGGCCTTCGCCAAGGCTATGGCAGGCGTTGCAAGGCTTCGCGGGCTGCCCTTGCCTGTGCTCGGGAGTTGCGAACGGCGGTCAGTTGGCAAGTCTGACCAGATGAATCGCATGTCCCGGGCCGTCACGGTCCTATTAATCGTCAATATCGTGATGTTTATCGTGGACCGCCTGCTGCCCAAGGGAGGCGAGCAGTTGCTCGTGCTTGGCGCGCTGTGGTATCCGACCAATCCGCACTTCGGCGCCTGGCAGATCGTGTCGTATATGTTTCTGCACGGCGGGGTGGGGCACATTTTCTTCAACATGTTTGCGCTCGTTTCCTTCGGGAAAATTCTGGAGCAGGAGTGGGGCACGGCGCGCTTTTTGTTTTTCTATTTTCTCTGTGGCGTGGGAGCCGCGCTGATCCAGACGGGTATCAACTGGTATGAATTTCAAGAGATTCACCGCCGCGTGGTTGCGGCCGGGATAACGCCGTCCGCGATCAGTTCCCTGTTCACAACCGGCAGTGGCGAGCTACCTGCGGATGCGGCGGTGCGGGCCACGTTGATTGAACTCTATGGGATCTATGCGCGCCCGACGATCGGTGCCTCCGGCGCTATCTACGGACTCCTGGTGGCCTTCGGTTTTCTGCATCCCAACGCCAAACTCAGCCTGTTGTTCGTGCCGGTCCCGGTCGCGGCGAAATACTTCATCCCGGGCCTGCTGTTGCTCGACCTGCTCGCCGGCGTCACCGGGTTTTCCCTCTTCGGCGGCAGCATCGCCCACTTTGCCCATATCGGTGGTGCCGCGATCGGCTTTCTGCTGATGCTGCTCTGGCGAAAGAAGGGTGGGGGTGCATCGGGAGGCGAATGATGAAGTGGGAATGCTCGTCGTCGGTCTCGAACTCGGGCGCGGGCGAGCCGTTGGCGGCCATGGCATTTCGCGCCTAGCAAAGGTCCGGGTTATGGCATCCTTCAGCAGTTCGCCTTCAAAGGGGAATTTCCGGCTGAGAAACCACAGATCGAAAAAGCCTTTCATCCGCGTGTTCCTGCCGGTGCCAGTGCAGGTGGTCTGAGTGCGGGCGGAGCTTGGTGATGGTGGGTAAAAACAAAGGCCGCCCGATGAGTGCGCGGAGAGAGAACCCATCAACGGGTAATTCCTCGGTGAAGACGGCGACGGGTTTCACGAGCACGCGGAGATCGTCGGCGACGCTCCATAGTCCCGTGTCAAACAACGCATGGGCCGTCGGTGAAAGGGCGAGGCCGTTGTCGGGATCGTTGTTGCGGCTCTTGGCGTGTTGGTGGATGTGCGCGGCCTCGACGATGCCCGCTTGGCCAACGGTGGTGAGGCGGTAGCCGGTGAGGGCGCAGGTGACGCAGCGCGGCAGCGCGTAGATGGTGCGGCGTAGCAACGACGCGCCCCGTAGCGAAGCGGAGCGGGTGACCTAAGCCGGGTGCCCGTTGGGCGGCGCAGGGAGCAAACTGGTAGCCGCTCACGACCTCGTTTTTGAAGCGAGCGCTGCGGCCGGCCTCGCGAGCGGCGCGGTATGCGGCCTGGTCTTTGGCGAAGGCGGCGATTTCGGCGTTATCGAGGGCACGTTCAAAGCCGAGCGCGGCCATTGCGGAAGCCACCCATATTTTAAACAACGGATCACGAGCCATTGAGTTCTTGGAAAAGCTAGTTGTTCGCATGCGCGTCGAAGATCCAGCCCCGGTGGCCGTGCTGGCGGAGATGCGAAAGTGGGAACAGCGTATGGATTACGCCGATGCCTGCGCCGTGCTCCTTGCCCGTCGTCACAAGGGCGCCGTGGTGCTTACGACCGACCACCGCGACTTCTCCGTTTATCGGCGTGCCCTTCGTCTCGCCGAAAGGCGAGTATCACGCGTGAGGAATCGGGTCCGCACCGTGCGTGGCTGGAAAATCAACAGGCAACGCCTCGGCCACTTCGGGCCGCTCGGTGATGGGGTGTTGAACGTGCGAACGCTGTCCGCGCACGCGTCTTCAGTCTGGGCCGCTGAAACATCGGCGGCCGTGATTTACATGGCTCTGAATTAGGGCGCTTAAACTAACGAAACTCGGCCAGACCCCATGTTTAACCCCTAGACGAGAGGGAGCTCGTCCTCGGTTTGTAGGCCGAGATCCGAGGGGGCGCTTTTCTTCGGAGGGGGCTCGGGGGCGGAAGCGGCTGTTTGGTGCGAGGGAGCGGTAGTCGAGCCCTCCCTCGTCGGGGCTTCGGCGGAGGTAAAGGCGCCGGGCCAGCCGCCGTGGGTGGCGATGACTTCGTCTATCTCGGCCATGAGGCGGATGGTTTCGGCGAGGGAGACGACGACTTTTTGGTAGTGGGCGAGGTCGTCCTTCGTGAGCGTGCGGCCTTTGCGGTCTTTGAGCCATTTCTGGCAGACCTGGTAGCCGCCGATGTGGAAGTTCCAGACGGCTTCGGGGACGCCGCGAAAGCCGCTGGTCCCTGCGGTGGTGTTGCCGCGAGTGCCGCTGGCGTTGATCCAGACGGTTTCGTCGGAGTAGCCGACCTTGGTCACTTCCTGCGAGCGGCCAATGAACTCGGTGATGGGCTGGGCGAGCTTGGGCGATTCCAGCAGGTGCAGGGCGGTGAGTCCGCCGCCGAGCCGGGCCAGCGCGCGGAACAGCTCCAGGTTCCCGGTCAACGGCAGGCGCGGGAAATCGATCTTCAGAAACTCCGCGTAGCGGCTCCGGTAGCCGGGACTGTGAAACACCGCGTAGGCGTAGTGGAAGATGTCTTCGGGCGTCAGGCCGGCGGGTAGGCCGTAGGGGCCAGTCGGTTTCAATTCCAGTGTTGCCGCCAGCGACTTCAGGAACTCTTGGGAAAGATTTGGTCGCTTATCTTGCTCCAGCAACAACTCGTTGCTGCCCTCGTTGAACAGATAAAGCGGACAAACATTCAAGCACGAGTTGGCAGTCTCAAGAAGGTGCGTATCGACAAGCGACCTGACCGCGAAAAAGTGCGCGATGTAGTCGAGCTTGATGAAGCGATTCACCGCTAATCCCAAGCATCTCCCAGCACCCAAATGGGCAGAGATAATGGCTCTCGGGTATGCGATGAAACCCTTGCTTCTGCCCGTGTAGAAGGTGCGGCGTATGTCGAATGGCCGGTATGCGACGCGTGCGTTGAACCCTTCGTGCTTCGCAACATCGTCTCTCGCCCAATCAACAGCCCAATCCCGACCGTCTTCCGGCAGGTCGTATTTCACGCGGAGGTCTCGGTCTGAGAGGCTCTTTAAGTCGCGAACCGCAGTCGTCACCTCGGCTTCGGTAAATTGAATTGTGAGGTTGTCCCGCTTGGTTTGCATCCCGTCGTTGTTCACGGGGAAAATAGCCTTTGTGCTCCAGCCACTCTCGTATTCCTGTCGCTCGCTCGCACTTTGTTCTACGGCGAAGAAAAAATTCGGCTTGGATGGGCACACATCGGACCATTTCTTCGTCTCGTCTCCGTTGCCTGATAGGGTCGAATATTTCCTGTCTCTGGCACCCCAAAGGTCGCCGCGGATTACCTTTGCTTGTCGGCGAACCTGCGTCTTTAGAAAGACTGAGATTCCGACTCCCTGCTGAATGTCGAACACGTTTTCGTCCTTTGAACCATCGGGTGACTGTTCGAGCTTTTTCGCGCTGCCGTGCAGGTCGAAAACTCGCAGCGTTGAAAAGCTATCGAGTAGCGACTCCCGCATCTTTCGGTGCGTGATGCCGTCGATGAAGACATTGTTCGTTATCATCCCTAGGACGCCGATGCCTGACTTGTCCAACAGATGCTGGGAGAACCGAACGAACTTAATGAAGTCGTCGTCGAGATTGAGTTTCCTCTCGTTGAGTCCGCGTTTGTAGTCATCCAGCAAGCCGAGAATAAACGGGTTCTTGTTGAGTTGGCCGAAGTTGGAATACGGCGGGTTGCCGATGACGACGGTGAAGCGCTTATACCATTTGATTTCGTTCACGGCGGCGGCTTCGTGGGCAAGGGCGTCGAAGCCGATTTGCGGGAGCTGTTGGACCTTCGGTTCGAGGGCGTTGGTGAGGTAGATGCGGGCGCGTTCCTCGGTGCCAAAGCGGTAGCCGGTCTCGGCGAGCTTGAGGCCGATTTTCATGTGGGCGATGGCGTAGGGGGCCATCATCAGCTCGAAGGCGTGGAGGCGCGGGAGGAGGTGCTGCGGCACGTAGTCGTTCCACGCGGCGCGCTGCTGGGCTTCGGTGAGGCGCTGCTGCTTCCACCTGGCCGCGAGGGTGCGGTGGATGACGTCGATGACTTCGACGAGGAAGGTGGCGGTGCCGGTGGCGGGGTCGAGGATTTGGACGAAGGGTTCGTCCGGGGAGATGGTGCGCTTTTCGCCCGGCTCGTCGGTGAGCGGCGGGAGTTTCAGACCGGGATGCTTTTTCAGCATCGCGCCCCAGGTGGTGGTGTCGGCGAGTCCGTCGGCGAGGCCAAACTCGGTTTGCAGGAGTTCGTGGACGCTGCGGACGATGTAGGAGACG
>JBDNGL010000071.1:0-3967 GCA_041689285.1 Opitutaceae bacterium | reverse complement strand
GCCCGCGATGTCAGCGGCATCCGCATATTTGGCGACGCGCATACCTGGTGGGATCAGGCCGCGGGCAGGTATGCGCGCGGCAACCGGCCCAAGGCCGGCGCGGTGATGAGCTTCCGCCCGTTCGGCAACATGCGGCTGGGCCATGTCGCAGCGGTCAGCCGGGTGATCGATTCCCGCACTGTGTTGCTGCGCCATTCGAACTGGTCGCCGATCGCGGGCCGTCGCGGCCAGATCGAGGATGACGTGCGCGCCATCGACGTGTCCGCGGCCGGCGACTGGAGCGAAGTGCGCGTGTGGTTCGCCCCGATCCAGGCTCTTGGGACCACGCACTGGCCGCTCAACGGGTTCATCTATTCGGGCAAGGCCCCCGATGGATCGCGCATTAACGAGCCACTGGCGCGCACGATCCTGGCGGCAGTGAGTATCAAGCCGAAAGCCGGGCAATCGCGGATCGGGGCCGATTTCCTCAAGGGCATCGCGCCGGAAAAACTTGCCGGGAAGCCCGCCGTCAAGACCGCTCAAAACTCGGGCCAAAAGCCCGGCCAGAAGACCGGTCAAAAGCCTGCCCAAATGCCCCAGCATCGCGCCGCCACGCGCGCTCCGGGGGGTGGCGATCCCATCGGCGCGCTGATCGCCTCGCGCAGTTAACTGGCGAGCGTGGCCACCGGGGCATCGTCGCCCAGATCCTCGAACCACGCCTCGACCGTGCCGTTGAGCTTGAGCGTCAGCGGATTGCCCTTGCGATCCATCGAGCGACCGGCCTGGACCCGCACCCAGCCTTCGGAGATGCAATACTCCTCCACGTTGTGGCGGCGCACATCCTTGAAGCGGATGCCGATGCCGCGCATCAGCAGGTCGGCGCCGTAAAACGGGCTGCGCGGGCTGATCGCGAGGCGATCGGGCGGCACGTCCGGCGCAGTATCGACCGCAGGCGCGGCTGCAGCGGGGGCTTCGAGGGCGGTCTCGGCCTCGGGTTCCTGGGAAGGGTCATCGCTCATGCCGCGCGCCTTGCCCAGACGGCGGCGCTTGTCAATTCGCGGAGGCTCTGGCAAAGGCCGCGCCTTCGCCGGGACAGGTCCGGCATCCGCTGGGGCAAGCCCCGTGCGGGCGCGTAGCTCAGTGGTAGAGCACACCCTTCACACGGGTGGGGTCGCAGGTTCAATCCCTGCCGCGCCCACCATCGCGCCAACATCGTCATGCCGGGCCACTGCCTTTCCACGGCTTCCCCTTGCGCGGGCGTGACCGGCGGAGCGGGCGATGCTAGGCCGGTTCCTCCTTGCGCGCGGGTGCAGTGATGATCGAACTTTACCATTGCATAGACGCACGCTCGTTCCGCGCCCTGTGGGCGCTGGAGGCGCTGGGGCTGCCGTTTCGCCTGCACCTCGTGCCCTTCCCGCCACGCATTGCCCGGCCCGACTACCTCGAACTGAATCCGCTCGGGACGGTCCCGCTACTGATCGACGGCGCGCTGCGCATGACCGAATCGGCTGCGATTCCGCAGTATCTGGCGACCCGCTATGGCCCCACGCCCCTGGCCGTGCAGCCGGACGAGCCCGACTATGGGCTGTGGCTCGACTGGCTCCATCGCGGCGAAGCGACACTGACTTTCCCCCAGACGATCGTTCTGCGCTACACCCGGCTCGAGCCCGAGCCGCGCCGCCTCCAGCAGGCGGTCGACGATTATACGCAATGGTTTCTGTCGCGCCTGCGCCACGTGACCCGGGCGCTGGGGAATCGCGCATGGCTGTGCGCCGACCGGTTCACCATGGCCGACATCTCGGTCGGATACGCGCTGCTGCTCGCCCGCAACCTCGGACTGGATCACAAGTTCAGTCCCGAAGTGGCGGCCTATTGGGAGCGGCTCTCAAGCCTGCCGAGCTTTCTCGCGGCGAAGCAGGCGCAGCGCGGTTGACGGGCGACGCTACCGCCTGATCCGCACACCCACGGTCATATAGCGCCCTACCACGTCATACAGGGGCAGATAGGTCGGGTATATGAGGCCGCCGCGCCTGGCGGCCAGATCGAACCTGGCGGACCACCTGGGCGGCACCGCGCTCAGCGAATGGTCGATGAACCTCGCCGAGACTCCCGAGGTTGCGACCTCGACCCGTTTGACAAGGCTGGAAGGGGTCAAGGAACGCCTTGGGAAGTCGGTGCCGTTCGAGCCGCTCGCTTGCACGCCTCGCGCCAAGGCGGCATAGGCCCGCCCCATGCACGACATTCGCCTGATCAGGGATGATCCTCGCTCCTTCGACAAAGCCATGATCAAGCGAGGCTTGGCGTTGGCGTCGCACGAGATTTTAACTCAAGACGCAGAGATTCGCTTCCTTCAAGAGGAACTCGACACTCGTCTTCGCGAACGAAAAGAACTCTCTCAAGAAATGCATCGCGTTCAGGCGCAATTAAATGCTCTCCTTGAGAACAATATCAAAATGGGCGTTGACTTGGAATCTTCTAAAGAATTCGATACTGCTGTGCAATACGCCAATGCTGTAAACAATGAGCCAAATCTCGACAAGAACATTAAGTTGTCTGTAGAATTGATAAGTAATGCAAATAGATTAAAAAAGAAATCTACCATACTTCGAAAAATAATTTCATTTCTAGAGGCTGAACATTTAAACGCAAAAAACGAGCTGTCGAACACACTAGAAACACTTCCAAATCGTCCTGCTGATGACACTCCTGATGGTGGGGAGGGCGCAGATAATGTCGAGCAGAAGGTGTGGGGTACCAAGCGTCAGTTTAACTACGCACCCGCCAACCATGCCGATCTCGGCCCCGTGCTCGGGCTGGATTTCGAGACGGGTGCACTGATGGCGGGCGCGCGGTTCACCTTCCTGCGCGGACAGATGGCGCGGCTCCAGCGGGCGCTCGGCCAGTTCATGCTCGATCGCCAGACCGCCGCCGGGTTCACCGAATGCGCCCCACCGCTGCTGGTCCGTGAAGAGGCCATGTTCGGCACCGGCCAGCTACCCAAGTTCGCCGAGGATTCGTTCCGCACCGGCGACCACTGGCTGATCCCGACCAGCGAAGTCAGCCTGACCAACAGCATTCGCGAGCAGATCCTCGCCGATAATGCGCTTCCGATCCGCCTCACCGCACTCACCCCGTGCTTCCGTTCCGAGGCAGGCTCGGCGGGCAAGGATACGCGCGGGTATATTCGTCAGCACCAGTTCGAAAAGGTCGAGCTGGTGACGATCTGCCGCCCAGAAGACTCCAAAACCGAACACGAAAAGATGACGCTGGCCGCCGAGGCGATCCTCGAGGCGCTCGACCTGCCTTACCGGCGGATGCTGCTGTGCGCGGGCGACATGGGGTTTGTTGCGCGCAAGACTTACGATCTTGAGGTGTGGCTGCCCGGGCAGGACGCCTATCGCGAAATTTCGAGCATCTCCAACTGCGGCGATTTCCAAGCTCGGCGGATGAACGCGCGCTTCCGGCCGGACGGTGGCAAGGGCACGCAATTCGTCCACACCCTCAATGGCTCGGGCCTCGCGGTCGGGCGCACGCTGGTGGCGGTGCTGGAGAATTATCAGGAGGCCGATGGATCGGTCAGCCTGCCGCAAGTCTTGCACCCCTACATGGGTGGAATGACCAGACTGACGCCGCCATGAGCGGCAGGAACGCCTGATGCGTATCCTCATTACCAACGATGACGGCATCCATGCCCCCGGCCTCGATGTGCTGGAGCGCATCGCGCGGACGCTGTCCGACGACGTGTGGATCTGCGCGCCGCAGGAAGAGCAATCGGGCGCCGGCCATTCGCTTACGCTGTCGCGCCCGGTCCGTCTGCGCCGCCACGACGAGCGGCGCTTTTCGGTCAGCGGCACGCCGACCGACGCGGGTATGATGGCGCTGCGCAAGCTGATGGACGCCCCGCCCGACCTGATCCTGTCCGGCGTCAATCGCGGGGCCAATCTGGGCGATGACGTCACGTACTCCAGCACCGTCTCTGCCGCGATCG
>JBDNGL010000070.1:0-13537 GCA_041689285.1 Opitutaceae bacterium | reverse complement strand
TTTTGATGGTGCGCCACGACTGGTCATTCCGTTCACGCACGCGGACATGGGTTTTTAAACCCTGCTGCTCGGTGGTCATTCGTTGGTTGCCATCGCGATCAAACCAGCCGGCGGCAACCCCGCGATCCAGACCCACCACCGGCATGCGGCGACCGGTCTTCACATTGACGCGATAAACACTCCGGGTGGGATTGCGTGGCGCGCTGGGGTTGATCCGGCGGGCATCGTGCTCCCCAGTGTAACCGGTGATGAGTATCTGTTCATCATTCGCCGGAAACCGGTCCACCAAGTTACCGAAGAAAATGGAGAAGTCATCCTCGCCGCGGCGGGGCTCCAAGATCCGGCGCAGACCGCGGCCGTTGACGTCGATCGAGGCCAGCAGCGGCACCTCATGACCGGCGATGGCCGAGGTGAACAGCAGACGTTCATTGCCTTTCCAAAACACGCCGCGAATATTTTCATCCTTGAAATGCACGGGCACGGTGACGGCACCGGTCTTGAGATCCTTCACGGCGATGCTGTAGCGGCCCTGATTGGGGGCGATCATCGCGACCTTGGTGCCATCGGGCGAAATCACGGCCGACTGGATGGACTGCTGGTCAAAAAATAATCCGATAGGGAGCAACTCGCGAGTCTGGGCGGCACCGCCCACGGTCACTAGAGCGATAAGCCCAAAAAGGCTCAGCAGACGAAAACGAGAGGAGAGGGTAAGCATGCATTCACGGTGCTTGGACTCGGGATTTTTTCCAGAAATAAAAAGCCGGACCCCATGAAGGGGTCCGGCTTGAAGTGAGTCGGTTCAGATCTGACTAACCGCTTAGAACTTGTAACGGGCTTCCATGAAGAAGAAGCGCCCGATTATGTCGTAAGCGTTGATGTCGTGGTTCTGGTTGCCTTCCGAGCTGATGAACGGAGGGAACTTGTTGAACATATTGTTCACACCGAGGTTGAGCGACAGACCAGCCAGCCACTTGTTGGCGGAGCCGCTGAAGCTGTAGCCCACTTGAGCATCGAACGAGTTGTAGGAGGCCACATCCGGGGCATTATTCGCGCCGACATCCTCGACTCCGGGGACGAAGGTTCCGTTAAGACCGGCGGTCCAGTTCTGGAATCTCCAGCCCACATTGACGTAGGCGCGCCACTCGGCGTAGAGGCTGGTGCCGGAGTAGGTGCTGGCGAAGTCGGTCGGCGCCGAGGTCGGCAGGCTCTGGATGGAGTAGCTGTTCAGGTAAACAGCGGAGAGGCGACCGGTCAGCACACCCCACGAGTTGGTGTCGTGCATGTAGGAGACCTTGAAGTCAGCACCGTCCTGCCAGACACCAGCGATATTCACCAACTGGTTGGTGATCCACAGGGTATCGGAGGGGCGGTTGGACATCTGGCCGGGGGTCGTGATGGGCGTGCCCGTGCCGAAGTAGGATTCGCCGGCGGCACTGGTGCCGATGCGAACCAACGGGGCATAGATCGAGGCGGCACCCAGACGCTCCACGTCGCTGACAATCAGCGAAGAGGAGATACCCGAAACGAGATCGCGCTCGTCAATGCTGAACCAGTCAGCCGACAGCTCGAGGCCCTTCAGCTTGCCCGCAGGCGACCAGACCACACCAGCCGTCCAGTTACGGGACTGGGAAGGATCCAAGTTCGGGTTGGAACCCGACGAGGAGCGATACTGACGGGAACCGGTGTTAACACCAAGGGCCTGCCCATTGGTGTCAAAGCGGGCGATGTTGATGCTCGCGGTGAAGCCTTGGGAGATCGGGCCGGTCAGGCCGAACAGGGTCGGAGCGCTGAACGACTCGGAGTAGGTGCCACGGATGGCAAACTCGTCATTGAACGGCAGCCAACGGAGGCTATACTTCGGCACGAACGGATCGCTCGTCTTGTTGTAGAGCTCTTTGCGGGCGGCGAGCGAAAGTTCCAAGATGTTGAAACCGGGGATGGAGTTACCCTTGTCGAAGATCGGCACGCGGACTTCGGCAAAGAAACCGTCGGTGCTCGAACTCGCCGAGTAGGGCTGACGGGGGGTGGCTTGCAGCCAGCCGCCCGCACGGTCATAGCGATCGTTGGTGAACGTGAGCGACTCACGACGGGTATCGACGCCGATGGCGGTTGCCAGCGGACCGCCGGGGAGTTCCATGATCTCGCCGTTGAAGCGGACGTCGAAGCCGATCAGCTCGCTGGTATAATCGCGGAAGCTGGTGCCGAGAAAGCCCTGAACCACGCCCGGCGCCTGCTGGCGGGCGAACGGGTTGTAGGTGCCGTTGTTGGTGGCCAAGGTGTAGGCGGCGGCGTCAATGAGGTTGTCGTTGCGGAACTTCGAAACCGTGCGGTTGAAGTTGGCTGCCGCCTCATAATTCCAAGTGCCGCCCAGGGAGCCTTTCACGCCAACCACGCCACGAGTGGCGAAGTTCTCGGTATTATAGACACGCGGGAAGGCCACGAAGCGATTGCGCGCGGTGACGGTGACGTCGAACGGATTGTTCGGATTCGAGGCCAGCACGTTGCCGGAGACCGGCTGGGCATTCAGCACCGACTGCGAGCGAGTCTCGGAGAAGATGAAGTCACCGAAGAGCGTGGTCCAGTCCGTGAAGCGATGGTCGATCGCGGCGACGACGCTGCGGCGCTGAGCCTTGAGCAGCATGGTCGGGGATTGCGCGAGATCGAAGTTCAGAGCCACGGCTCCTTGGGTAAGCGGGCCGGCATACTGACCGGAAGCCACGATGGCGGCGAAGGACAGATTCTGTCCGGGTGCCGGTGCGTTCAGGCTGGGGTTCAGGTAGTAGAAGTCACCGGTTGGGGTGTTGATTGAACCCGCAAAGGTCGGCGAGCGGAACTGGCCCTTACCGAACTCGCGCTCATTCTGGATGAGCGGATCACTCTTCTTCCACTCGGTGGAGATGGTGATCTGCGTCTTGTCCGTGCCGGCACCAAAGACACCATAGTAGCTGCGCTCGGTGTAGTTGCCATCGTTCGGGCTGAAGCCGTAGCGGCCACCGACCTCGGCACCGCGGTAGTTAGTCTTCAGGATGATGTTCACCACACCGGACACGGCATCGGAGCCGTAGGTGGCGGAAGCGCCATCGGAGATGATCTCAATGCGCTCGACCGCCGACACCGGGATCAGGCTGACGTCCACGAAGGAAGCGCCACCGGAAGCCGTGACCGGCGAGACCGCCGCACGGCGACCGTTGATGAGCACCAGGGTCGCGCGATTGCGCAGCGAGACGGCGGAGCCACCGTTCGAGGAACCGGAGGAGATGTTACCGTTGTCGGAGCCAATGTTATTGGCACCGTAGAAAAACGGCTCGGTCTTCTTCAGCACCTGCAGCAGGTCATTCGAGACGCCGGACTGTTGGATCGCCAGCGACGAGATGATCGTGACAGGAATGGCTGGGGTATCAGCCGCCATGGGGATGAGCGAGCCGGTAACGGTGAATTTCTCCAGGGTTACAGTCTCTTCGTCATCGGCAGCGGCTGGTTGCGCCACTGCGTAAGAGGCAAGGCCCAAGCTCAGAATGAGCGAGAGCAGTGCCCAAAACTTCCTTTCGGAATGTTTGTTCATTGTAGTTAATCAGTTGTGTGTTGTGTTTTTAAGCAAGAGAGCGGGCGAGCCCGCATGTTCTCTTGTTTATGACAAATGCAAGTTTCGTGCCGGGAATCAATCCATTTTTATACAGCTGTGTAACATCGGCCGGAGGCTTGACACAAAACTGTAACCTTCTGTCGGTCGGTCTGTTGGTCATTAGCTTCAGTTTGAAGATGTGGTCATGAGGCCAGCCCGGATATTTCACACCCCTAGGTGCCGGGTAGTGACAACGCTAGCGCAGGAACCACACTCCGCCCTGCGGGCACCCCTCTCCAGAGGGGACCCTATCCCGTGCTGGCAGAGCTTGGGAATCCCCTCTGGAGAGGGGTGCCCGCAGCGACGGGGTGTGTTGGTTCGTCATCGGCGGGATAAAATATCCGGGGCAGCCTGCCAGCCATAGCCTTGGCGACGGTGAGCGGTCCGGGCCGCGCGAGGACCACTAAACGTGGCTCCCGCCATCGGCCGCATTCTTTACGCGCCCGCCAACGTGGCCTTGAGGGCCACGGCACGGGAAAAGGCTTCGGATACTTTTCCGGCTTTGACCGTAAAATGCCCCATCTTCCGGCCTACGCGGGGTTCGGTCTTGCCGTAAAGGTGCAGCGTCACGCCGTCGTGGCTCAGCAAGTCCGCCCATTTGGGTTCACCGTGCTTCCAGACGTCACCGAGAATATTGACCATCACCACGGGCGCGGTGGATGCCGTGCTGCCGAGTGGCAGTCCGCAGATGGCGCGCACCTGTTGCTCAAATTGCGAAGTGGCGCAGGCATCGAGGGTCCAATGCCCGCTGTTGTGCGTGCGCGGGGCGAGTTCGTTGACCAGCACCTCGCCGGCCTCCGTCACGAAGAGCTCCACCCCCATCACGCCAACGAGATCGATTTTATCCGCGATCATCCGGGCCAGCTCTTCAGCTGCAGCCGTCACCGCCGGCGCCACCCGCGCGGGCACGATGGAAAAATCCAGGATGTGGTGGGTATGAATGTTCTCCGCAATAGGGAATACCCGCACTTCTCCTCCCGCTGTGCGCGCGACCACGGCCGACACCTCGCAGGCGAAGTCGATGAACTGCTCGATGACAACCGGTTGGTCGGCGAATTTTTTCACCGCCGCCGGGATGTCGGCCTCGGTCATCACCTTGAGCTGGCCTTTGCCGTCGTAGCCAAAGTCCGCAGTCTTCACCACGCAGGGCACGCCGACCGCGCGGATGCCGGCGGCGACATCCGTGCCTTCCGCGAAGGCGGCGTGGGGAAACCCGTGGTCCCGCAGCCAGCGTTTCTCCCGGGAACGGTTCTGCGTGGTCGCCAGCACACGCCAATGTGGTCTGAGCTGTGTGACCGCCGCGATCGCCTTCAGCGGCGCAGCCGGCACGTTTTCAAACTCATACGTGACCACATCGCACTCCCGCGCGAAAGTCGTCAGCGCGGCCAGATCGTCGTAGGCCGCGTTGACTTCCTTGTGGCTGACTGCGCCGGCGGGACAATTCACCTGCGGCTCAAATACGTGCACCCGGTAGCCCAGCCGCGTGGCGGCCTGCGCCAGCATCCGGCCAAGCTGGCCACCGCCTAGAATTCCGATTGTTTTGCCCGGCAAAATCATTGGTCTAACCACGAAGTTCACGAAGCGCACCAAGGACAAACCTGAAAATCACTCTTCGTGATCTTCGTGGTTCAGCTCAGGGCAGCTTGGCCTTGAGCACCTTCTTGGTCTGGTCGGCGCGGTATTTCTCCCAGGCGCGCTTGGTCTTGACGTCGCTCTGTGCGAGCAGCGAGGCGGCAAAAAGTGCGGCGTTGATCGCGCCCGCTTGGCCCACGGCAAAGGTCGCCACGGGCACCCCACCCGGCATCTGCGCGATGGAAAGCAACGAATCCAGACCTTTGAGCGCCTTCGACTCCACCGGCACGCCGAGCACCGGCAACGTGGTGAGCGAGGCGGTCATCCCCGGCAGGTGCGCCGCCCCGCCGGCCCCAGCGATAATGAGCTTGAGACCGCGCTTTTCCGCGGACTCAGCGTAAGCGACCATGAGCTTCGGCGTGCGGTGGGCGCTAACCACGCGTTTTTCATAAGGCACGCCCAGAGCGTCGAGCTGCGCGGCGGCATGCGACATCGTCGCCCAGTCCGAGGTGCTGCCCATGATGATTCCGACTAAAGGTGAGGCCATAAGTGATGGGCCATAGGTGAGGGGTCCGGCGTCCTGCCGCAACCCATAACCTATTAGCCAGGACTGCTGGCCTAGATCACAGCAGTGGGGTGCCCTTGGGCACCCGCACGATCGTCGTGCCGGCGATCTTGTCGTGCCAAGACTGACGCTCAGGATCAAAGGCCACCCAGATGAAGCCCAAGCCAGCGACAAAAAGGGAGAGGAACCCACCCAAGGCGCGGACAATCCCGACCGCCCAGTCCACCTTGCGGTCGTCCAGCCGAACCACTTTCAGATTGCACACAATACCACCCACCGTCGTGCCTTTGAGCGACCAGAGGATCGCGCAATAGCTGGCGAAGAGCACCGGGAACGCGCCGCTCAATTTGAGGAAGCTCGCGAGTATGCCGATCAGCACGGCATCAATGGCGGAGGCGGCGAGGCGAATCCAAAAACCGGCCCGGGGCAACAACGCGGCGGAGACCGGGGCCGAGACCGGTGGCACCAAAATAGCGATCTCGCTGCCGCTGGCCGCCGACACCGGCATGACCGGAGGAACCGTAGTTGCGGTGAATCCGGCCAGCGCGGGTTGCGGCCCGGAGGTCGGCGACGGCGCCGCCGACTTCTCAGGGCGCATGGTGAGAATCAGAGTGTAAACCACCACGCCGAGACCGATGACATCGAGTGCCTTCCAGAGGAAAAAGCCGAAGAAGGGTATCGTGTAGAGTAGCAGCACCAAGGCACCGCCGATCGCGGTGGCCACCGCCACATGCGAAGCGCGGCCCGGGCCGAAGTATTTCGTGAGACGGCGGCCCAGCCAAGCGTGCATGACGGCTTTGCCGAAAATACCCGCGAAAAATAGCCCGGCGGCGATAAAGGGAATCAGCAATATACCGATACCGGTGATGGCGAGCAGCACGATTAGGACCGGCGTGATCAGCACCGTGAGCACTACCGCCAAGAGCGAATAACCCGGGCGTTGCTCTAGGGTCTCGGCGCACTTCTCGAACGCGCGCGGGAAGAGCAGCGCCAACAGCACATAGAAAGCAAACACGCTGATCGCAATCAGCCAGGCCCAGCCCAGATTATCACCAAAGGCCAGCGGCCGGCCCAGCAGGAGACAACGCTCAATCCAAGTTTTAACCGGCGCAAAACCGGAGCCGCTGATCGGTAGGGTGATTATCTTCTCATTGCCCTTCACCACGGCCGCAGGGTCTCGGGTGAGCCGGCCACCCACCACCACAAGATCGTGGCCGATGACCGCATCCGGCCCGAGTTCGACATCACCCAGCACGGCCACGACCTCGTGGCCCACCTGCCCGTTGATGTAAATATTGCCCAGCACCGCGACCACCTCTCGGCCAACCGTGCCTGCCACATGCATGTTGCCCATGACGGCGACCGCCTCCCGACCGACCGAGCCATTGATCCGGGTGTTGCCCATGATGGACACGGCCTCGCGGGTAACTGCTCCGTCCACCACGTTGGAGCCCATGATGGAGACCACTTCGCGGACCGTCTGGCCGGCCGCCACCGTATGGTCGCCGAATGGAAATTCGCTGCCGCTCCGAACGCGGACCCTTTGGGTGCGCTCACTGGGCTCGGTCTCGGCGGCTTCAGCGGACTCTTCGCGGGCGACCTCAGCCACCTCCTCGGCCGGCGCTGCGGTTGCTTTGGGCGCAGCCACCTTGGGTTCGATTACATCGAGTCGGCGCATCTCCACCTCCGGCGTCTCCGGAGCTGTCGCTTCTAGGATTGCCGGGGCCGGAGTCGCCACTGGCGGCGGGACCGGAGTTTCCTCGGGCGCGGCCGGTTCTTCGGCGAATACGCCCGCGGTCAGTGCAAGACTCAGGGCGAGGGCGGCACCGGGGAAAAATTTACGAAAAGGAAGGGAGTTCATCACGGGATGGATTTAACGTTGAAAAAAGAAGACCCGGTAAGCGGCCGCGCTTAGGCCGAAGAGGGTGGCATACATGACGCCGACAAAGGCGAGGGCGCCGTAGAGCCACCCGCTCGGGAAGCTCCGCAGCACGGTGGCGAAGAAATCGCCGAGGCCACCGGCCACCGCAGGAATCAGCGACAACTGTTCGAGCGGTTCGATCAGCAAGGCGGCCGGTTGCGCTCCGCCCACGAAGCGCAGGCACATCGCGACAAATGCGGCCGCCAGGACGGCGGTAAAAACGAGGAACGCGGCGCGGGCCGCCAGCGGCCAGTGCACAAACGACTGACGCCACCACGGTAGGTGCTGTTGCGCGGCGATGGCCGCGAGCACCCGCGACTCCAGCGAGCGTGGGGCTCGGCGATCCGGCAGCGTGCGTAGGGTGCGGTCGATGAACTGCTCCAGTTCTTGGGGATTTTTGGATGGCATGGGAATCAGGCGTTGAAGGTTTCGTGGGGGGTGCCGCTGCGCCTCAGGATCTGCGCAAGGGCGGTGCGGGCGCGGAGAATATCGGTCTTCACCTTGGCGAGGGAGACCCCCAGCTTTTTGGCGATCTCATCGCAAGGCATTTCTTGGAAATGGAAAAGCACGAGCGGCACGCGCTGATGTTCGGGTAGTTTTTCGAGCGCGCCCTCCACCCAGACTCGGCGTTCATCCGCATCTAAGTCGGCCAGAAAATTCTCCGGCGCCGCAAACTCCACCTCGGGGGCATCGCCGTCATCCTGCCGGGTGAATTCGGAGAAAAATCGCCAGCGATTGCGGTAGCGGGTGAGGTGGTTGAGGGAAAGATTCGTCGTCACGGTTTTCAACCAGCCACCGGCGGTCGGGCTGCCCTGCAACGAATCGAAATGCTCATACGCTTTCAGGAAAACTTCCTGCGAAATGTCCTCTGCCTGTGCCTCGTTATTCACAAGGCGCACCGCGGTGGAGAAGACCATGTCCTGATAGTTGCGCATGAAAGTGGTGAAATTGACCGGGGAGGTCATCCCCGTGGGTTTGGTTTGCACTGGAGTGTCATCGTTCATGCCCAGAACACCGTGTTCGGTGGAAAGTCGCAGAAATCTTCCGGACTGTCCATGCGGAGAAACCTACAGGATGCGCTCACCGGACCAAGCATGAAACAAGTTAGTCCCAAAGGACTATTCTTGGCTATAAGTAAATACATGAATGTTACTTACGGAGCAATCAGTTACCGTGTATTAGACGACTGATTCCCCTACCCCCTTGCTAAGACCGGTCGCGTATTGGCAGCTTGGCAACAACATCTCCATGTCCCCCTTCCTGACGGTTGACCCGAAACTCGAATCCGCCATCCGCGCCAAAGGCGAACAGCTCTTCGCCCTGATGGACCAGCAGCCGCCTCCGGCGCTGTTCTCCAAAAAAGGCGCCTACGCGCGCCTGATGGAGTGGTCCATGAAGGACCCGGTCTTCAAGACCCAGCTCTTCCGCTTCGTCGACGTCCTTCCTTCCCTCAACTCATCCGCCGAGATCGTTCGCCACTTGCAGGAATATCTCGGCGACAAGGCCGTGGAGCTCAACCCCGCGCTCAAGGCCGGCCTGGCCGCGTCCGCCTTCGCCCCCGCCCTCGTCGCCACGCCGGTCAAGGCCCAGATCGTCGACATGGCCAGTCAGTTCGTTGCGGGTGAATCCGGTGAGGACCTCATCAAGCAAATCAAAAAAAATGCCAAGCTCGGCCTCGCCACCACGATCGACCTCCTCGGCGAAACCGTCCTCAACGCCGCCGAGGCCGATGTGTTCCTCAGGCGCAATCTCGAGATCCTCGACTCGGTCTCAAAGTTCTACCTCAAGGAACCGGCACCGTGCTTCAGCGACCTCGGCCCGAAAGGTCCCCTGCCCCGCCTCAACCTCTCGGTCAAAATTTCCGCGCTCACCCCTGACGTCCATCCAGCCGACCCGGAAAACTCCATCGCCGCGCTCAAGGAGCGCTTCCGCCCGATCCTCCGCCGGGCCACCGAGGTCGGCGCACTCATCAATTTCGACATGGAGAGCTACAAGCTGAAGGACCTCACCCTCCGGCTCTTCAAGTCCATCTTCGAGGAACCCGAGTTCCGCCAACAGCCGGCCATCGGCATCGCCCTCCAAGCTTACCTGCGCGACTGCGAAGCTGATCTCCGCGACCTCGTTGCCTGGGCCCGCACCCATAACCGCCCGCTGAGCGTCCGTCTCGTCAAGGGCGCCTACTGGGATTACGAAACCATCATCGCTCAGCAACGCGACTGGCCCATCCCGGTCTGGCAGAAAAAGCCCGAGTCCGATGCGAACTACGAGAAACTCACGTTGTTCCTCCTTGAGAACATCGACATCGTCACGCCGAACTTCGCCTCGCACAACGTCCGCTCCTGCGCTCACGCCATCGCCCAAGCCGAAAGGCTCGGCATCGACCCGTGCGCCTACGAGTTCCAAGCGCTCTACGGCATGGCCGACGAACTGAAAGCCTCGCTCCTCCAGCTGGGTCACCGCGTCCGCGAATACTGCGCCATCGGCGAACTGCTCCCCGGCATGGCCTACCTCGTCCGCCGTCTGCTCGAAAACACCTCCAACGAGGGCTTCCTCCGCATCAAGAACATGGGCGAGGCCACCAAGGATCAGCTCCTCGGCAACCCCGTCACGGCGCTCGAGGTAGGGCGGGTTATCCCTAACCCGCCGGCTTCCGCCGGCGTCGAACGACGCGATCAGGATAACGCGCCCTATCTTTTCAAGAACGCCGCCAACACCGACTACACCCAGGCCCTCAACCGCGACCAACAGCGCGCCGCCCTCGCCGCTTATACGGCCAAACTCGGCCAGAAATGGCCGCTCATCATCAACGGCAAAAAAATCACCGACCGCGCATACCTCCCGTCCGTCAACCCGGCCAGGCCCTCGCAGATCATCGGCTCGTGGGCCCGCGCCACCCTCGCCGACGCCGAGGCCGCCGTCACCGCCGCCGTCACCGCCTTCCCGAAATGGCGCGCCACGCCGGTCGCTGACCGTGCGAAGATGCTCGAGCGCGCCGCCGACCTTATGGAGTCGCGCCGTCTGGAGCTGAACGCCCTCCTTATCCTTGAGGCCGGCAAACCTTGGATTGAGGCCGACGGTGATGTCTCTGAGGCGATCGACTTCTGCCGCTACTACGCCGTCGAGATGCGCAAACTCGCGAAGCCTGTCGTCACGCAGGCTGTCCCGGGCGAGCGGTGTGTGCAGACTTGGACACCGCGTGGCGTCGGTGTCGCCATCGCACCGTGGAATTTTCCCTTGGCCATCCTCACCGGCCTCGTCGTCGCCCCGCTCGTCGCCGGCAACTGCGTCATCATGAAGCCCGCCGAGCAGACCTCCGTCATCGGTGCCGTGCTCATGGACATCCTCATCGAGTCCGGCGTGCCCGCCGGCGTGCTCAACTTCGTGCCCGGCTTCGGCGAGGATGTCGGCGCCCACCTCGTCGCGCACAAGCAGGTGGACTTCATTGCCTTCACCGGCTCGCGCGCCGTCGGCACAAAAATCTGGGAGACCGCCGGTAAAACCCAGCCCGGCCAGCAGAACCTCAAGAAAGTCGTCTGCGAGATGGGTGGCAAGAATGCGCTCGTCATCGACAACGACGCTGACCTCGACGAGGCCATCCCCGCCGCGCTCTACAGCGCCTTCGGCTTCAGCGGCCAGAAGTGCTCCGCGCTCTCGCGACTCATCGTCCTCGACGAGGTCTATGACCATTTCCTCGAACGCTTCCTCTCCGCCTGCGATTCGTTTCCCATCGGCGACCCCGCACTGCCCGGCACGATGGTCGGTCCGGTGATCGACGCCGATGCGCAGCAGAAAATCCTCGGCATGATCGAGGCCGGCAAGCAGGAGGCAAAGCTCGCGTTTCAGGGTCAGGCGCCGACCGAGGGTTACTTCGTTCCGCCGACTGTCTTCGTAAACGTGAAGCCCGAGCACCGCATCGCTCGCGAGGAAATCTTCGGGCCGGTCGTGGCCATCCTGCGCGCCAAGAATATCGACGAAGCTTTTGCCCTAGTAAATGGCACCGACTACGCGCTGACCGGCGGCCTGTTCTCCCGCAGCCCCAAGGCGCTTGCGCGCGCGCAAAATGAGCTGCTCGTCGGCAACCTTTATCTCAACCGCGCCTGCACCGGCGCGATCGTCGAGCGCCACCCGTTCGGTGGCTTCAAAATGTCCGGCGGCGGCACCAAGGCCGGCGGCAAGGGCTATCTCGAGAACTTCCTGTTCCCGCGGAGCGTCGCCGAGAACGTGATGCGTCGCGGCTTCACGCCACCCGGCGAGGAGTGACGTGGCACGGGTCTCCCGACCCGGGTGCCTTGGCAGGATTTTCCCCTCACGGGACGCGAGACCCGTGCCACACTGCCCTCACGTCTTCGGCACGGCCACCACCGCGTTATCCGGATGCGGCGTGACGCGTTTGAACTCGCTCCACGCGTATTCGACGCGCTCGCCGAGTTTTTTCACGACGGCCGTGGCGATGCCATCCGGTTTCGCGGCGCGCGGATTGTCCGTCTCGCCCTGCCGCACGGACGGATTCATCTGCACATCGAAATCGATACCCATCACTTGGCCCAGGCCCAGCGCGACGCGAAAGGGTTCGTCGATCCCGGCCTCGATCTGGTCGATGGCGCGCGTGGTCTGGTTGACCGTCACGACGACGTTGACCCGGTCCATCGGGAAGAGCCAGCTGTGCTCATTGCGCAGCGGCACGCGATAGCGCACGTTTGACGCGTTTCCCTGCACCACGGCCGCCAGTTCGAAATCGAAAAAAACTCCGAGCGATTTACCGAGGTTCAGCCGTTTTTTCCGTTTACGTTCCTGCCACTCCGTGCGCCGCTCTGCCCCTGGCGGCCGGCCGTTGACCGACAGCAACTGCCAGCGCCGTTCTCCGGCTTGCGAGGGATCGTAGCGCTCCAGCCGCTCCTCGCGCACCGTGTCTCCGTCAAACTCACGCACGGACTGGTTGAACGCCCACTGGTTGCGCTCGCCGATCCATTTGTCCACCGCCTCAGCCAGCAAGGCAGGTGTCGCCGCGTGCGCCGTGGCGGGCACCACGGCGACGAGTAATATTGGAAGAATCCATTTCATGACAGAGCTAGGCCTGTAAGGACAGCTTTCGCGGCTGCTGGTGACGGCATGAAGTCATTTGGTTGAAATTGGCCGTGCCGGTTGGCTGCGTTGGGCCCGACTCAACGGACGACGAAGCTTGATATTTTTGGCCCTTCCCGGCCAAGGATGGTGTCCTGTGACCGTGGAAATTCTCATCTGGAGTCTGACGGCCGGGCTCATCCTGATCGGGCTCGTGGGTTGCATCGCGCCCATCGTGCCGGGCACCACCCTGATCCTTGTGGCGATGATTCTGCACAAACTCCTGCTACCGGCCCAACTGTCATGGCTAGTCATTGGGATCGTGGCCTTGTTCTGGTTGCTTTCCGTGCTGGCGGATATTCTCGGCATTCTCCTTGGCACCCGGTTGTTTGGCGGGAGCAAATGGGGTATGACCGGAGCCAGCAGCGGCGCTTTCGTCGGGATGTTTTTCTCCCTGCCCGCCTTGCTCATCGGCACATTTTTGGGCGCGGTGGCTGCGGAAAAACTCGTCGCCCGGAAAAGTCATGGCGCCTCCCTGCGCTCCGGCGTGGGTGCCGCCACGGGCTTCCTGCTTGCAACCGTGGCGCGCGTGGCCTGCGCCTTGGTCATGATCGCGCTATTCCTCGCCGCGACGCTGGGCTATTATGCGCGTTGAGCGGCCTGCTTGGCCTTCCAGCGGCGGTAACCGAAACCGGCGAGCGCGGCGCCGATGAGCATCGCGCCGTAGGTCGAGGGCTCGGGCACCGGGGTGATGCGGGCATACTGCGAATCATAGTCCTGCCAGTAGCTGACCGGA
>JBDNGL010000069.1:0-12297 GCA_041689285.1 Opitutaceae bacterium | reverse complement strand
TAACTCCCCAGCCACTTCACCATCGGGCAGAACTTCCGCAGCTCCGCGAGCGCGGCCTTCATATTCTCATCCTCGTAGTGTCCGGTCACATCGAGTTAGAAATAAGAGTCCCACGGCCGCTTCTTGCTCGGGCACGACTCCTCTTTCGAAAGATTGATGCCGCGATCGGCCAGTGGCATTAGCATTTTCAGCAACGCGCCGGAATGGGCTGCCGCCTCGTCGCCCAGTGACACGAGGAGGCTCGTGATATCCTTGCCACCGCCCACCGGTCCTGAGGCCTGCCGGCCCAGCACAAAGAAACGGGTGGTGTTGTCGGCTTTGTCCTGAATATTTTTTACTAACACGGGCACGCCATAGTGCTGCGCCGCCAGTTCGCTGGCCACCGCTGCGCTGCCGGGTTCGTCCTTGGCGATCTGCACCGCGCGCGAGGTGCTGGGAGCATCAATCAATTGCGCATGCGGCAGGTGTCGTTGCAGCCAGTGCCGGCATTGCGCCAGCGCCTGATCCTTGGAGTAAACCTTGGCAATCTGCTCGAGCGTGCCCTGACCGATCAAGGCGTGCGTGATCTCGGTGTAGATCTGTGCCACAATTTTCAGGTCGCTCTCTACAAAGCTGTCGAGGGTTTCCCGGACAGAACCTTCGGTGGAGTTTTCAATGGGGATCACCGCGTAATCAATCTCCCCTTTCTCTACCGCGGTGAAGATGTCGCCGATGCCGGCCATCGCATGATAATCCACGCTTGCACCGAATTTCTTCATGGCCGCGGCGTGTGTATTGCTCGCTTCCGGACCGAGATAGGCAATCCGCAAAGGCTTCTCCAGCGCGATCGCCGCCGACATGACCTCACGGTAAATCGCCTTGAGTGCCTCCTGCTTGATCGGGCCCTGATTTTGGCCCGTGACCTTGCGCAGCACGGCGTCTTCCCGCTCCGCCACATAGATCTGCCCGCCTTGACTGCGCTTTACCTTGCCAATTTCCGCGGCGAGTTTCAGCCGCGCATTCAGGAGTTCGACCAATTGCTTGTCGATCCGGTCGATGTTTTCGCGAATAGGGCCGAGGTCCATCGTCAGGGGGTTTTCACTTCCGGGGAAACATCGGGCGCCATGTGGGAATGCTCCACCGTTACCGGCTCGAAATTCGGACTATCGCCCTCGCTGGTCTCTAGCGGCAGCCCCATCTCCTCGTCGGTCGGCGGTTTGGCGGGGTTAAGCGCGCTTTGCAGCCAGTCGTCAACCTGGCGATTGGAAAGCACATCGGAGGCCGGTAGCTCGTCGAGCGACTTGATTCCGGTGAATTCCAAAAAAAGATCCGTCGTGCCGTATTGGATCGGCCGACCGGGCAGATCGGCGCGACCCACAACGTAAATCAGTTCACGTTCCAGCAGTTTGTTGATGCCGGCTTCGGCCGATACGCCGCGAATCGTCTCGAGCTCGGCGCGCGTGACGGGCTGACGGTAGGCGACGATCGCGAGCGTCTCCACTGAGGACGGACTCAATTTGAGCGGCGGTGGCTCATTGCGCAGCACCCGCACCCAGCGGGCGTATTGCGGATGAGTGACCAGTCGGTAGCCGGCCGAACCCTCGATCAGCAACAACCCTTCATTGCGTTCGCGTAATTCCGCCGTGATCTCATCCATGGCCTCCCGAATCTGGGTCGCGGTGATCAACGCGGGCACCTCTCGATAAAGTTCCGCATCTTCCGGCTGTTCGGTCGCGATTTCTGCGGCCTCCTCTGCCGGGGGCGGCAGGCCGTCCGCCAGGGCTTCGTCGCCGGCCGACGGCGCTTCCAGAGTCAGGGACGCCGCAGCATCATGAAAGCGCGTGAAGGCAGCTTGGATATCTTTCGTGGCCAGTGGCTGGCTGGAGGAAAACAGCAGCGCCTTGAGCACTTTTTTCAGGTTGAAGGCCATGCGGTAAAGTTCCCCGAATGAATGCGGCCACCCGGAGCCTAAGCAACCACGAAAAATCAGCACTCCGGTCGGCATTTTTGTTATAGCCTACATGTTACTTGCCCGACCTCACCGGCTCTGGTTCGGTAACCACGCCCATGAGTGCTAAAACCGCCCCCGCCTCGCTCCGCCTTCATTCCTCCGTCGTGCTCGACGGCCCTAGCCGCGCCGGCGCCCGTGCCATGCTGCGCCCTGTCGGATTCAAAGAAGAGGATTTCAGTAAGCCGGTCGTCGGCATCGCCTCGACTTGGAGTATGGTCACGCCCTGCAACATGCACATTGACCGCCTCGCCCGCGAAGCCGAGGCCGGTGCCAACGCCGCCGGCGGCAAGGCGATCATCTTTGGCACCATCACGGTGTCCGACGGTATCTCAATGGGCACCCCGGGCATGCGCTACTCACTCGTCTCCCGCGAGGTGATCGCCGACTCCATCGAAACCGTCGCTGGCGCCGAGGGCTTCGATGCACTCGTTACCATCGGTGGCTGCGACAAAAATATGCCCGCCTGCGTCATGGCTATGGCGCGGCTCAACCGGCCTGCCGTCTTTGTTTACGGAGGCACCATCCTGCCTGGTATCCATCCCGAAACAAAAAAAGAATGTGACGTGGTTTCTGTTTACGAGGCCATCGGCCAGCATGCGGCCAATAAACTCGACGACGCGGGCCTGCATAAGATCGAGGCCTGTTCCGTGCCCGGCCCCGGCTCATGCGGTGGGATGTATACGGCCAACACCATGGCCTCGGCCATCGAGGCACTCGGCCTCAGTCTGCCAAACAGTTCCGCGCAAATAGCCATTAGCGCGGAAAAACAGGATGACTGCCGTCGCGCAGGCGAGGCAGCCATCGCCTTGCTCAAGGCCGGGATCCGTCCGCGCGACATCCTCAACCGCAAAGCCTTTGAAAATGCCATCACGGTGACCATCGCCCTCGGCGGTTCGACCAACGCGGTGCTCCATCTCCTCGCCATCGCCCACACCACCGGGGTGAAACTTTCCATCGATGATTTTACTCGTATCGGGAAAAAGGTCCCGGTCCTCGCCGACCTCAAACCTTCTGGCAAATACGGCATGGCCCACCTCACCCGTATCGGTGGACTCCCGCCGCTCATGAAGATGCTGCTGACTGCCGGCCTGCTCCACGGCGACTGCCTCACCGTCACCGGTAAAACCCTCGCGGAAAACCTGAAAAACGTGGGCGCCTATCCAGCCGACCAAGATGTCATCCGGCCGCTTTCAAATCCCATCAAGCCTGACAGCCATCTGCGTATCCTCTATGGCAACCTCGCCCCGCAAGGGGCTGTGGCCAAAATCACTGGTAAGGAAGGGCTCGTGTTTTCCGGTAAGGCCATCGTTTTCGACACCGAGGAAGCCGCCCAAAAGGCCATCCTCAACCACAAGGTGAAGCCCGGCCACGTCATCGTCATTCGCTACGAGGGTCCGGTCGGCGGACCCGGCATGCGCGAGATGCTTTCGCCCACCGCCGCCGTCATGGGTCTCGGCCTCGGCAAAACGGTCGCCCTCATCACCGACGGTCGCTTCTCGGGTGGCAGTCACGGCTTCGTGGTCGGTCACATCACGCCAGAAGCTGCCATCGGTGGTCCCATCGCCATCATCCGCAACGGTGATCCCATCACCATCGACGCGGTGAAAGACGAACTGTCCCTCGGCCTCCCGGCCAAGGAAATCAAAACCCGCCTCCGCGCACTCAAACCGCGCCCACCCCGCGAAACCCGCGGCGTCCTCGCCAAATACGCCAAGCTCGTCGCCACGGCCTCGGAGGGTGCGGTCACGGACAAGCACCTGTGAACTCATCATGAGGGTCCGCAGTCCGTGGCGGTCTCTCCGCATCCACGGACTCTGCCTACCTACGCGAATAATCTACCCCCTTTCGATCACCGGCTCTTGGCCAGCCGGACGTCGGCGCATCTGCCGGTCAGCCGCACCGGTGATTTCTATAATTTAGCCGTGCCCATCCGGGCAATCCGTGGCATCAATTTCCCCATGAACTGGTCCCGCTTCAAAACCCACCTCTTTCACCACGCGGGACTCGGCCTTTCGCTCGATATCAGCCGTGTCCCGTTTCCCGACGACTTCCTCGCCACCATGGAGCCACGCATGCAGTCGGCTTTTGCGGCGATGGCCGCCCTCGAGGCCGGGGCCATCGCCAATCCCGATGAACAGCGTAGGGTCGGCCATTACTGGCTCCGCGCCCCGCAGCTCGCGCCAGATCCCGCGCTCGCGCAGGCCATCACCTCCACCCTTGCCGCCATTAAGGAATTCACGGCCAAGGTGCACTCCGGAGCTATCATCGGCCCGAAGGGGAAATTTAAAAACCTGCTTGTTATCGGCATCGGCGGTTCCGCCCTCGGCCCGCAATTCGTGAGCCACGCTCTTGGGCGTCCGCGCAAGGACAAGCTCGCCGTTAGCTTTTTCGACAATACCGACCCCGATGGCATCGACTACGTGCTCGCCAACCTGCGCGGCCAGTTGGCGAAAACTCTCGTCATCGTCATTTCCAAATCCGGCGGCACCGCCGAAACGCGCAACGGCATGCTTGAAGCCATGGCTGCGTTTAGGGTCGCCGGCCTCACACCTGCACGGCAATTTGTCGCCATCACCGGCGCGGGCTCAAAGCTCGACCAAACCGCCCTCGCCGAGGGCTGGCTCGCGCGCTTCCCGATGTGGGACTGGGTTGGTGGGCGCACGTCTGAACTCTGCGCCGTCGGTCTGCTACCCGCCGCCCTGCAGGGGCTCGATATCCAAGGTCTGCTCGATGGCGCTGCCGCCACCGACACCGTCACGCGCCAGCCGGTCACCCGGGAAAATCCCGCCGCTTTACTCGCCCTCATGTGGTATTTCGCGACTGACGGTCGCGGCGCCAAGGACATGGTCGTGCTCCCCTACAAAGACCGCTTGTTACTCTTCTCCCGTTATCTTCAACAACTCGTCATGGAGTCGCTCGGCAAAGAGCGCGACCTGCAGGGCAATGTCGTTAATCAGGGTCTGACCGTTTACGGCAACAAGGGCTCGACCGACCAGCACGCCTATGTGCAACAGCTCCGCGATGGCGTGAATAATTTCTTCATCACCTTCATTGAGGTGCTCAAGGACCGCGACGCCAAGACCGCCTTCGAAGTCGAACCCGGCATCACCAGTGGCGACTACTTGCAGGGTTTCTACCTCGGCACCCGCGCTGCGCTCAGCGAGAAGGATCGTCACTCGCTCACGTTGACGGTCCCTGAGGTCTCGGCCCGTACCGTCGGCCTGCTCATTGCACTCTATGAGCGCACCGTCGGCCTTTACGCCTCGCTCATCGGCATCAACGCCTACCACCAGCCTGGTGTGGAGGCCGGCAAGCAGGCCGCCGGCGGGGTCATCGCCCTCAAACTCAAACTTCTGGCCGCGCTCAAGGCCGCTCCCGGTGAATACCTCAATGTCGAGGAATGGTCTACCCGGCTCGCTGACCAACCGCAGGCGCAGACCGAACTCGTCTTCAAAATTCTGGAACACCTCGCCGCCAACAAAAGCAGCGGGATCCAGAAGCGCGCGCGCCAGCCTTGGCACCGTTCACGCTACGGGCTGAAGGCTTGAACCGTTACCACCATGCCACGCCTGCGACCCGCCCTCCTGACGCTGAGTTTGCTGGCGTTGCTGCTTGGTCTGTTCGGCTTCCGCGAATATCGCGTGCGCCAAGCCTTGGCGGCTGCACTCGCGCAGGAGCAGGCCCGCGCGCTCGCGGCCACCAACGTCGCCGCTACCCTGCGAAGCGAGGTTGACGCTCTCGATACCGCGCTCGGCGAAGCGCGCACCCGGCTGACCGTGGCCGTAGCCCGCCAAGTCGAACTTGGCCGCGACCTCACGCACACGCGTGCACAAGTGGCCGGGTTGCAGCCGCTGCATACAGAAAACATTCGCCTCACTTCGGAACTCGCCCAGGCCACCGCCCAGTCCTCCGCATTAGTCAGCGCCTATGAGCACACCATGGCAGAAGTCGCGAGACAGTTGAGCGAACTTGCCCGCCCCGCCCCAGCCTCCAGCCCGGTCCTCCCATTGCTGATAACCCACCGCAGTCGCAATGCGCAGGTCTCCAGCGTTGGTCCCTCAAGTGCCTTCGTCATCATCAACTACGGCGCTACCCACGGGGCGCTTCTCCGGCAGGAAATGCTTATCTTGCGGGGAACCGAAACCGTCGCCCGGGTTCAAATTAGCGACGTCCGCGACCAACATTCTATCGCCCAAGTGCTGCCGGATTCCTTGTCTGGTGTCTTGCACAAAGGCGATTCGGCCGTTTTATCACCACCCAGCCCATGAAATCCCTCCACCGCCCTCTGCTTGCCGCCCTGCTGCTTCTGCTCGGTCTCGCCTTCACCGGCTGCACCACCCGCAAGAACAAAGATTCCTCTATTCCTTGGAGCCGGCCTGCCGATTGGGAAGGCCAGATCCCCGGCATGGGTCAACCGGGCCGTTGAGCCCATCCCCGCACTCTCAAATCCGGCTGCTCGCCGGATTTTTTATTGGGTCACCATCACTATGTCAGATAACGCCTCGCTGACACCCCTGCCGGGACACCTCTACGTGGTGGCTACCCCGATCGGTAATCTTGCCGACCTCACCGACCGCGCCCGCGCCATCCTCGGCACGGTGGATCTCGTCGCCTGTGAAGACACCCGCACTACCGGGGCCATGCTCAGCCGTCTCGGTCTGCGGCGTGACCTCGTGGCCTATCACGAGCACAACGAACTCGCGGTGGCGGAAAAATTGGCCGACCAAATCGCGGCGGGGAAATCCGTCGCGGTCGTCAGCGATGCGGGCACACCCGCACTCAGTGATCCCGGTTTCCGTTTGGTGCGCGCCTGCCGCCGTCGCCGCCTGCCCGTCGTGCCGGTGCCCGGCCCCAGCGCGCTCACCGCCGTCCTGAGCGCCAGCGGCTTGCCCACCAATGGTTTTTTGTTCGTCGGATTCCTCCCAGCCAAGTCCGCCGCCCGCATCGCGTTCTTCGAAAAGTATCGCGAGTTCGACTACAGTCTGGCCCTTTACGAAAGCTGCCACCGCATCGCCAAGGCTGTGGACGAGCTGGTCGCCACCCTCGGTGCCAGTCGGGTAATCTGTGTCGCGAAGGAAGTCACCAAACTCCACGAAACTTTCCTCGTGGGTCCGGCCGGAGAGGTGCAGACGCGCCTTACGACCACCAGCCTGAAGGGCGAATTCGTCCTGCTGATCGCCCCGGCCGATTTCACGCTATAAGCAGCATGGGCTTCGCAGGGCGGGCTTGCCGGATCGTCCGTTGCGCTCACCCATGACTGGTCACCTTACTTTTTTAAAGCGAGCGCGGCGAACTTCGGCGTCAGGTATTCCGCGCAGCTGTCCAAGGAAGCGAGTTGGGCATACTCAGCCTCGGGCACCTCGATGTTATGGCGCTTGCGGAGTTCCATGACGATATCAAGGAAATCCATCGAATCGAGCTGCAGCTGGTCACGCAGGCGGACGTCGGGTTTGACGTTGCTCATATCTTCATCCGGCGCGATGTCCGCGATGATATCGAGCACCACCTGTTTGCATTCGTCTTTGGTCATAGATCTTGGGAAAACGGCGAATTAGAGGACAAAACGGCGAACAATCAACGCGGAATTTATCCCCAGCATGCCAAAGGAGTTATTAAGGAGGGTGTCCACTTTTGCAACCTTCCGGGGCTGATTCAGCACCAGTCCGGGCAGCGCACACTGCGGGTCCAGATTGTCCACGTTGATGGTCGGGTGGACGGTCAGGTCGTCAAACGACGGCAGGTTCCCCGCCAGCTCCAGCGCGCCGGCTGCGCCCATGCAGTGGCCGATGTAGCTCTTTGTGTTATTGATGTGGGTGTCGGGACAGCCCTCGCCGAACACCGCGCGGATCGCCTCACATTCTTGGATGTCGCCCATCGGTGTCGCCGTGGCGTGAGTGTTCACGATGTGGATATCCGCCGGCTGGAGTTCGGCCCGCTTGAGGGCCGAGCGGATGCATTCTGCCTGGCGGATCGGATTCGGTAATACGTAGTCGCTGGCGTCGCTGTTTACATGGTAACCGGCGATTTCGGCGTAGATTTTCGCGCCGCGGGCCTGCGCATCCTCGAGCCGTTCCAACGTGTAGAGCGCACCGCCCTCGGAGATGACGATCCCATTGCGCGCGAGATCGAAGGGGCGGGAGGCCTTGTGCGGGTCCTCATGGGTCGCGAGCGCATTCTGGCTCTTGAAACCCGCGAAGATGCCAAAGGTATGGATGCTCTCACTGATGCCGCCGCAGATCGCAAAATCCACCTCACCCAGTCGCAACATCTGCGTGGCGTGGATCAGCCCCATGTTGCCTGCCGCACAAGCCGCCCCGATGGTGTAGGCTGGTCCGGTCGTGCCGAGATTGAGTGAGGCCTCGCCAGCGGGGTTGTTGGCGACGGTGCGGGGATTGTGGTAGTGCGACCAGAACTTCGTGTCGTAATTAAACTTCGAGATATTATAGATTTCGTTCTCGGTCTCCACATTGCCGTGTTCGGTGCAACCGATGTAGATGCCCACCCGGTCTTTCGGCAAGGTCTCAAAGTTCACTCCGCTGTCCGCCAGTGCCTCGCGGGCACAGTAGATACTGATGCTCCCCGCCCGCGTGCCTACCCGCACTTCCTTTTTCTTTTGGTATTTGAGTGGGTCGTAGTGGCAGATGCCGGCCAGTTGCGACCCCATGTAGCGGATTTCCATGCGCTCGATGCCCGCCACGCCATTCAACAGATTATGGCGGAATTCCGTCAGCGTGTTGCCGTTCGGGGCCGTCAAACCGACGCCTGTGATGACTATGCGGGAATACTTCATTTCGATAAGAAGTGAAATCGCTAGCCATCCTCGCACTGAAAGCAATACAACCCTCGGGAAATGAACGTTCTTGTCGTCGGGGGAGCCGGTTATATCGGCAGTCACTGTGTTCGCCAACTGCTCGCCGCCGGCCACCGCCCGGTCGTGCTCGACAATCTGGTCTTCGGTCATCGCGCCGCGGTGCCCGAGGATGTGCCCTTCTACCCCACCAACCTCGGCAACGAGAAAGAGCTCGGGAAAATCCTCCGGAAGGAGCAGATCGAGCTCGTCATGCACTTCGCCGGCTATGCCTACGTCGGCTAGAGCGTCACGGATCCGTTGAAATACTATTTCAACAACGTCGCCGCCACGCTCCACCTTCTTCGTTGCATGCTCGGCTCAGGCGTGAAGAAATTCGTCTTCTCCTCGACCTGCGCGACCTTCGGCACGCCGGCCACGATGCCCATCACCGAGGACACCCCGCAGGCACCAATCAATCCCTACGGCCAGACAAAACTCGATGTAGAGAACATCCTCAAGGCACTCGCACCCGCCAACGGGCTCAGCTTTGCCGCCTTCCGCTATTTCAACGCTGCCGGTGCCGCCGCCGATGGCACCATCGGCGAGCACCACTATCCCGAGACACATCTCATCCCCTTGGCGATTGATGCCGCCACCGGCACCCGGCCACCGCTGCAGGTTTTCGGCAACGACTACCCCACGCCCGACGGCACCTGCCTGCGCGACTACGTGCACGTGGACGACCTCAGCCGCGCGCATATCGCGGTATTCGATCGACTCGCCACCCCGGGAGCCGCCTTGTTCTACAATCTCGGCACCGGTAAGCCCACTTCCGTGCTCGAGGTCATCAAGGCCGTCGAACAGGTCACCGGCAAGACCGTCCCCCACCCCTTCGCCCCCCGGCGCGCCGGTGATCCGCCGGCCCTCTACGCCGATTCCACCAAGGCCCAGCGCGAGCTTGGCTGGATCATTCAATACTCCGACATCACCGCCATCGTCGCTACCGCGTGGCAATGGCATGAGGCCAGCCCCAAGGGCTACGCGGGCAAGTGAGCCGGCGAGCTTCGCCACACCTCAGCGCGTTCACCGTGGGGTCGGGGTGCCGAAGCGCCCGTCAAACCAAGCCATGAAGACATCGGCCCCGGCGAGGGAGTTGAGCACCGGTGTGCCCCCGAGTGCGCGGATGCGCTCAGCCTCAGCGGTCTCGAACACGCGCACGATCACCGGCACGCCGGGCAAGTGCCGCAGCACTACCTCGGCGTCACGCACCCGGCGCGTGGCGACGAGCACGAGCTTCGCGGCCCGGGCGCCGGCCTGCGCCAGCACGGCTGCGTCCGCCGCATCACCCCGGAGACAGGCGATGCGCTGCCGCTCCAATGCGGCGATAACTACCGGGTCGTCATCCACCACGACCACCTGATGGCCAGCCGCCTGCAGCGGCCGCACCACCCACATGCCTGCTGCGCCGAAACCGAGCATCAGCACATGATCCCGGGGAGGCTCAGCCACTGATTTTCCGCCATGAAAGGGATGCCAGTGCAGCAGACGCGTCACCACCCGTCTCCGCGCGAGAAACGGATTGATCATCATCGTCAGCGCCGTCACCAGCGCGATCAGGCTAAAGCCCGCCGCGTCCAGATGCCCCAGCCGCAGGCCCACCAATCCGAGCACGAGGGCAAACTCGCTTGCCTGCGCCAGCATCAACCCGCCTTCCAGCGCCGCGCGGGTGCACAGGCCGGCCCGTTGGGCTAACCAGGTCACCAGCGGTAGCGTCACCACCACCATGAGACCGGCCAACACGAGTGCCTGCCCGAGTTGGGCCACTCCCGTCAGGATGATGCTCTCCGCAAGTGCGATAAAGAAGAGGGCTACAAAGAAATCCGTCAGCGAGCTCAACTGTCCCCGGGCCAGTCCGTTTAACGGAAAACGCGCCACCGCGAGTCCGGCCACGAAAGCGCCCCCGGCCAAGGGTAACCCGGTGTGGTAGGCCGCGCCCACAAAGCCAAACAGCACGGCCACGATCAGGAGCAGCAGCACTTCATCGTCGAGCTGGCGGCCCACGATCAGCCAGGGCAATATCCACCGCCGGGCGGCCCAGGCCACGGCGAGTAGGAGCGTGATTTTCACGAGGTTGCCGGCCACACCGGTCGCGCCTTCCGGTAAACCCGCCAGCGCCACCAGGGTCGCCACGATCACAATATCCTGCACCAGCAGCGCCCCCAGGACCAGCCGCCCCAGCGGCTCCGTCACCGCTTCGTGCCGTCGCAGATGCCGCACCGCCATGAGCGTGGACGAGGTTGCCAACGCACCGGCCACATAGAGCGCGGGCACCACGGCGATGCCGAGCCAGCGCGCCGCACCGAAGCCCGCCACCCCTGCCACCGTAAATTGCACGAGTGCCAGCACGGCCACCGAGCGTCGCTGTCCCTTGAAGCGCATAGGATGCAGTTCCATGCCGGCGGCGAATACGAGAAACGTCAGGCCCAACTCCAGCACCTGCCGGTTCACTTCCGGCGGTGCTTCCAAACCGGAAAGAGCGAGTAGTTTGCCCATGACCAGCAGGATGGGGATGAGCGGCAGGCCCAACCCGCGCGCCAGCGTGTGGCCGATGGCCGCGGCGAGCACCAATGCGGCGAGCCCGGTCATGGCGCGAGGAACCCCCGCTTCTCCAGTTCTTGCTGCTGTGCGCGCACGCCATCCACTTTAGGCACGATGAGGTAGGTGGTGTTGACCTCCAGGAGGTGATCCACAGTCGCGAGGTCGGTCACATTAATCGCGCAGGGCACGCCGCTGCAATGTGCCCGGTAAGCCAGCAGATCGTTGATTTCCTCGATCTTCAGGGAGGAAACCAAGAGCTAGGCCTCCGCCAAGCCGGCCGCCAGCAGCACACTGGCGTACTCTACGCTGCCAGTGAGAATGGTGACGAACAAACCGACAAGTTTGGTCGGATCGGTGTCCACGGCCAGCACCCGTTCCCCGCGGGCCTGCAGGCGTTGCACCAGCTCGCGGCCCAGCGTATTCATTCCGACCACAATCACATGGCCGGTCCGGTCGCCACCCGCCACCGGCTCCGGCTCCACGGGCTGATCAGGCAGCCAACGCAACAACCCCCACGCCTCGAAGCGCCGGAATAACGGATCGCTGTAGCGGATCAGGTAGGCGCTGCCCGTGATGGTCACCAATCCGGCCAGCGCGGTGATTGACAGGATGTTGGTGCCGTAGAGCCCGGCCCCGAGACCCATGGCGATCAGAATAAAGGAAAACTCGCTGATCTGCGCCACGGTCACGCCGGCCCGGAAGCTCGTCCGCCGGCTGTAGCCCATCCGCGCAATGATCCACAGGAAAATGAAGGGATTGCCCAGCAGCACAAAGAGCGACAAAACCGCCGTCGTGCCGAGGTCGGCCAGCCCGCCGCCGAAGTCCATCTCCACCCCCAGCGACACGAAAAACACCGCGATGCAAAAATTCATGAGCGGCTGCACGCGGCGACGCAGGTCGTCGTTGAAGGGGAACTGCG
>JBDNGL010000068.1:0-12944 GCA_041689285.1 Opitutaceae bacterium | reverse complement strand
AGGATTCCGCGGACACCACCACCCAGCCTCGAGCACAGCCTCGCTCAAACGGGGGCGAAACGCAGGGCGAAGAGGTCCGCATCCTGCAGGACAAAGCGCAACCGGACCGGCCGGCCCTGCAACCCGCTGACATCGGCGCCATTCTTCCAGCTCACTGTGCGGTCCAGAGCATCACCGTAGACGATCTGACTGTCTTGAAGGCTGAAGCCCGGAATCGCACGGCCCGCCTCGTCCTGGATTTCAACCAGGATGCCCCCGGCGGCCGAGGAAGAAAAATTCAATTTAAGCACCGTCCCGGCGAAGCGCACGGGTCGCGTCAGCATTTCGCCGGACTGGCTCGGGGCGTTGACCGAGACAAACCCATCCAGCCGCAGTGTGTGCCGTCGCAGTGTGCTGCTCCGGCCGGTCCAATAGCTCTCGACGGCGTAGAACGACAGCTCGTCCGGTGCCCCGCCGTCGAGCCCCGATGCCGTTTCCACCATGTGCCAGGCCAGACATTGATGACCGTAGTTCCAAGTCCCTTCCCGTTCGATGCCCGGGCGCAGGAACGCCTCGTCCCAGCGTTTGAAACGCACCCCGTCCCGGCTTGTGATGAGTAGGCTGTCTGAAACCGCGGTGCCATAACGTTGGTTCACCGTCGCGCGCAACCGGCGGTTTTCCAGCTCCGGCAGCATCCGCGCCGAGTCGGTCCAGCCGCGATCGACATAGCGCATGGGCAGGCCGATCAGCAGGTGCGGCGCACGGTGGTAGGGCTTGATTTGATTTGTGTAGAGGTGCACCTCCGTAGTGGCGTCTGGGAAGCTGACATCCTGCGGCGGCCCCCAGTGGATGAAATCCTTGGAGGTCGCGGTGCGGATGCCGCGGAAGCCGCCCATCTTCCAAGTCGTCTCATTCGTCACCCCCTCGGTAAAATACCGCCAATAGGCGCGGTATTCACCCTGCGCCGTGTCCCAGAAGGCGAGGTTTTGAGAATCGAAGGCCCCCTCGGTGATCACCGGGGTCCCGCTGACAGGGCTCCAGCGGACCCCGTCCGCGGACTTGAAGGCGACCAGCCCCCAAGGCTTGCGGCAACGAATTAAAGCCTTGTAGCGACTTTCAGCCGGCGCCGCGGGATTCTCATCCTTGAACACCGCGGCCTCCGCCGCGCTCAGGTGCAATCCGTCCAGCCAACCACTGGGGACGACGATGTTGTTCGCCTTGGAACCTTGGTAATCCACCAGTCCCAGCGCGGGTTTTGTCCAGGTGATGCCATCCCTGCTTTCCGCGTAGCAGAGCCGATGCGCGTCGGCAGCGCCCGTGTAGGGATTCTTCTGGGGTGCCCTCCAAATGCCAGGCCTTGTAATATAGCCGGTAAAGGTCGCCGTCTTTGAAAACACTGTGGTAACCGCTGCCGCTGCCCTCCCAGGGCGCATTATGCTCGATGGCTATTTCCCGCGGTTGCGGATGGTGCAAGCGCAACCCCGCCCGGCCCGTCAGCGTCTCGATCAGGTGGTCATCGACAAAAAGCTCCCGCCGCGAGCCGATATCTTCGACCGGCTTCGCCCCGCCCACCGACGTCTCCTTGTCCGCAGCCGCCCGGGCCGCTGTCGCCAGTTGCAATGACGCCGCCGTGCAGGCCAAGCCGGACAGCTGGATGAACGAACGACGGGACAAAGGCAGACGCTTTTTCGGATTCATGCGATGCGGGAACCGGGGAGGAACGAGGGAAATCACCGCTTACCGGTTACCCTCAATTCGGATCCCGCCGAACCGAAAGCACAATTCACTCCGGGTGGTAACTTGCTTTGACCAGCCGCCCCAGCGGCTGCGGCTCTGGCAACCGCATCATGGCCCGTCTCGGCGCACGCCGGCCACTGGTTACTTCTTGTAGCCTGTCTCGTCAGGTTGCCTTACTTCTACAGGCCCGGCATGCAAATGGACTCTTCGCCCGCCTCCACACCAAAGCGCGCGAATGCAGTCCTCTTATGCATAGACTATATACCAAGCAGGTTGGCTGGCCCAAGCTCCCCCGCGGCTTTGCTTTTCGCATGGTAAGCAACATATCCGAGGACTCCCTTGGGCGCCTCTACTTTGTCCACCGCGGCGCCCAGCCGCTCGTGCGGTTCGACCGGGACGGCAACTTTCTCGATGCCGTGGGCGAGGCAGACTTGCCGCAATCGATTAATTACGATGTGAGCAAAAATCCCCCGACGCCGATTGGCCGGGAATACTGGCTGCACGGGCTGCACATCGACCCGTGGGACAACATCTGGGTCACCGATCTTGGTCGCCACGTCGTGCTGAAGTTTGATCCGCGGGGCCGACTGCTTTTGACACTGGGACAGCCAGACCAGCCCGGCGAGGCACCCGACCGTTTCAATCAACCCACCGCAGTCGTGGTCGGCCGTTCCGGCCACATCTATGTCGCCGACGGCTACGGCAACGCCCGGATCGTGAAATACTCCCCGACGGGGCTTCCCCTGCTGACTTGGGGCCGGCGCGGATCTGCGGCCGGTGAATTCCAAACCCCGCACGCCCTGTCCATCGATGCGGACGAGAACATCTATGTCTCCGAGCGCATGAACCACCGCGTCCAGGTCTTTGCCGCCGACGGCCGCTACCTTGCCCTGTGGCCGGACCTCCGCCGGGCCGATGCCATCCAGGTGAGGGGCGAGGAGGTCTATGTCGGCACGGGCCACGGGGACAACGCTATCTACCGGTTCACCCGCGACGGCCGGAACCGGGAAATCCTCGGCCGGGGATCGGACGCGTTCGGTTATCCGCACGGGATCCATGTCGATACCGAAGGCAGCATCCATGTGGCCGACCCCGTGGCGGAAAACGCCGCCGCGTTGCCGGCAAAATACCTCGCGGGCTGAGCGCCGCCTTAAACAAGCTCTCCTCCATGACCTCCCCCCAACGCGGCTGCTCCCAGGAAATGCGTGCCCGGCTTTCCGGCCCCATGCCCTCCCTGAAAACCCCCTTCAACCGGGACGGCTCCATCGACTTCAACGGATTGCGCAACCTCATCGATGTCAACCTCACGGCCGGCGCAAAGACCCTGATGCTGACCGCCGGTGACAGCCACTATGTGGCGCTCTCCGAGCAGGAAATCGCCGAGGTGACGCGCGTGACCATCGAGCACAACGCCGGGCGCGCCTTGGTGATCGCCGCAGACCGTTACTACAACACCACACAGGCGGTCGGCTTCGCGCGTTTCGCCAAGGATGCCGGCGCCGACCTGCTCATGGTCATGCCACCCGACTGGGGCGGCTCCTGCACCCCCGCCACGCTGGCGGAGCATTACCGCGCCGTGGCCGAGGTGATGCCGGTGATGCTGGTGTCCAACGTATTCATCGCGCGGGGCCCCAAGTTCGGCTTGGATACCCTCAAGCTCGTGCTCGAGGCCACGGACAAGGTCGTCGCGATCAAGGATGACATGTGCGGTGAGTTCGCCCGCAAGATGTCGCTGCTCGTCCATGACCGCTGGGCCGTGGTATCGGGTGGGCAGAAGCAAAATCACCTGAACAACCACCCCTACGGCTGTGATGGCTTCCTCTCCACCTTCATCACGTTTAAGCCGGAGATCGCCCATGCCTACTGGCAGGCGGTTGTTTCCGGAAACCTCGCCGCAACCCGGCGCATCATCCGGGATTACGACTATCCCTTCTTTGAATTGATCATGGGGCTCCCCGGGGGCTTCAACGCCGGCATCCAGGCGATGCTCGAACTCAAGGGCATCGCACAACGCTGGCGCCGCAAACCCTACCACAGCTTGACTGACCAGGAGCTCGAGGCTTTTGCCGCGGGCCTCAGGAAAATCGGCATCCTGGCCTGACCCACCTTCGCGTGGCCACCGCCCTCCTACCCCGCCCCCCTGCGGGCAATCTTCCCTCCGGCGCTTGGCTGACCGTCGTGCTGCTCTGGCTGACCGCGTGCCTGAACTACCTGGACCGGCTGATGATCATGACGATGCGCGACTCGGTCATAGCCGCGATTCCGATGACCGAGGCCCAGTTCGGCCTGCTGACCACGGTCTTCCTGCTGGTCTACGCCGTGTTCAGCCCCTTCGCAGGCTTTCTCGCCGACCGCTTCAACCGCAGTTACCTCATCACGGGCAGCCTCTTTGCCTGGTCCGCCATCACGCTGCTGACCGGCTATGTGCGGACCTACGATGAGCTGCTCGTCACGCGCGCGCTCATGGGGATAGCCCAGGCGGCCTGCATGCCGGCCTCGGTGGCGCTGGTCGTGGACTACCACCGCGGCAGCACGCGCTCGCTGGCCTCCGGCCTGCTGCTGGGCGGAGCGATGATCGGGGCGGTGATGAGCGGCCTCGGTGGCTGGCTCGCGGACCTGCACGGCTGGGCCTATGCCTTCAAGCTCTTCGGCGTCGCGGGCGTCTGTCTCGCCGCCGTGCTTTGCCTAGTGTTGCGGGACCCACCGGCAGAGAAGGCGTTGACCACCACCGCCCAGGCCCAGCCGGCCGCGCGCTTGGGCGAAGCCTTTGTTAGCCTGTTCACCAATCGCGCCTACCTCGTCATGTTGGTCTACGCCTGCCTGCTGGGAGTCGTGAGCTGGTCGGTGGCCGGCTGGATGCCCACCTACATCAAAGAACGCTTCGATCTCACGCAGGGATCGGCCGGGCTTTACACGACCGCCTGCCTCAACGTGGCGGCCCTGATCGGCATGCTGCTAGGCGGCGCCTGGGCCGACCGCTGGAGCCGCACCAATGCACAGGCCCGTTTCCTCGTTCCCGTGATCGGCCTGGCCCTGGCCGCGCCGGGCATCCTGCTGATCGCCCACACCCCGCTGCTCCACGTCGCCTTGGCCGGCCTGGTCCTTTACGGCATGGCCCGCCATTTTGCCGACGCCAACATGATGCCCATCCTCTGCGTGCTGGTGGACCCGCGTTATCGGGCCATGAGCTGGGGAATTTTGACCTTCTTCAGCTGCGCCGTCGGCGGGGCGGGGGTTTATGCCGGTGGCCTGCTGCGCGATGCCCAGGTGGACGTGAGTCGTATCTTCCTTTTGGCCTCGGCCAACGTCCTGCTCTGCGCCGGCCTGCTGTTCCTGCTCCGCCGGCGGCAGATCGCGCCGCCCGTGTAATCTGGGTCGGCGCATTCGTCCACTGATCCGCCGGTATTTTATTGCTACCAGTATAAACCTAAATCCGGCGATAGAAACGGGCTTAAAATTGCGGAGGTTGTTGTTTGGTGGGGCTATGTCGCCGTCACTGCCGCCAAACGGAACTCTACCTGAGGGTGAGCCCGCCCGCCCTAGTCGGACACCCGCCCTGCCCCGAAGCCCGAGTCGAGCCCGGGCGTCGAGCCGCAGATCGTATTAACCCGGAGGTCGTTTTCGGGCGCAGTTTACACCCGACCTGGCGGTCAGCTCCCTGGGGGCGCTGGTGTTTTTCGCGCATATCTGGCCGCGACCGGCGCCTTCGACGCGTTGGTCGCCGACACGCCGCTGGGCTATCTGCTGAAGCGGGGCCTCACCGTCCCCGACACCGTTTCTTTCATCGCCCGGGACTATGGCCATATGTTCGAGACCGTGAACCCGCCGATCGTCCAACAACTAAGCTCTCAAGGAGGACGCCTTTGCCCGCCAGCTCTCGCGGTTGGTGCTGCACATGGTCAGTCAAGGCAACCTAAAGTCCGAGCCCAGTTTGATTTGCTCGAAATACTTCTCCGGCTCCGTGAAGCAACTCCATCAGCACCAAGCCGCCGCCGGGCTTCACTTCGAAGACGCACAAATCGGTGACGATCAGGCTGACCACGCCCCGGCCGATGATAGGCAGCGTGCATTTTCGCAAAATCTCGGGCTGCCGTTTTTCGCCGGATGCTCCATTACCGCAGCGACACGTTTCGCGCCGGACACCAAGTCCATGGCGCAGCCGGGGCCCTTCACCAATTTGCCGGGCACCATCCCGTTGGCGATGTCGCTGAGGTGATCCCTCGAAACTGCGCCAAGGGAAGTGTTAGTCCGGGGCGAACGAAAGGAACCCAGAATGACCGGCCAGATCCCCTCGCACCGCTGAGACGAATTCGCCGAACCCCTCCACCAGCGGCGTTCCCGCCTCGCCGGTCATCCGCAGAAGCGAGCGCTCGTCCTTGAAGCCGCTGCCGGTCACGAGACACACAACGTGCTCCGACGGCGTCACCTCGTCGCGCGCGATGGCCTGCACCACGCCGGCCAGTGCCACGGCACCCGCGGGTTCGCTGAAAATCCCCTCCTCCCGGGCCATCCGCGCCTGCCAGGACCAGACTTGTTCGTCGGTGACGACATAGCCCTGTCCGCCGGAACGGCGGCAAGCGGCAATCACCTGGTCGCCGTCGAGCACACCACCGACCTGCAGACCGCTGATCGCCGTCGTCGAAGTCACGGCGCGCGCCGGCACGCCGCCGCGCAGAGCCGAGGCGATGGTGTCGTTACCGGCCGGCTGCACACAATGCACGCGACCACGGGTGCCCTCGACTCCACGCGCCACCGCGAGCGTCAGGCCGCCGCCGCCAGCAGGGCTGAAGACGCTGAAGCTTTCGCCGGCCAGGGTCTCGGCAATTTCATAACCGATCGTCTGCACGCCAGCCATGCCGAGCGGCGACAGCGCAAAGGCGCTGATCTCATAACCCGCCTTGAGTTCTTCAGCCAGGCCCCGCAGTCCCAGCATGACTTCCGTGCTAACTTCCGGCGAGGCTCCGAAGTTTTTAATCCGCAACAGGCGGGCGCCATACGCCCGCATCTGCCGCAGTTTCCCTTCCGGCGCACCCTCGACGATGGCGAGATAGCAAGCCATGCCGGCCCGCGCGCAGTAGGCGGCCAAAGCCGCCCCGGTGTTCCCGCTCGAGGTGCCCAGGCATACGGTCCGTCCTTCGCGTTTCAGGTGGGTCACTGCCGCCGCCGCAAACCGGTCCTTGTAGGAGCCGGTCGGGTTGCTGCCCTCGTATTTGAACCAGAGATTTTTCAGCCCGAGCGAAGGCCCGATCCGCTGCGAGCGGATCAGCGGGGTGCCGCCCTCTCCGAGGGTGACGGCATCCGCCGCCGGTGGTGCGCCCCATTTCTCAGCGTATTTCCAGATACTCATAAACGGGTCTCCAGCGGACTCCACGGCCCTTGCGCCGAATGCACAAAGCCGGTGGTCATTTCCGTGCTCACGGCCCCTCGCGCCGGCACTTGCAGCAGTTCGCCGCTTTTCACCAGGTCGGCGAAGCGCCCGACCGGCGACGTGCTCGGCTGGAGCGTGATAATGTGGCCCTCGCCCCACAGCGGGTAGCGCGCAATGCCACCGGCCGAATTCCACGACCACGCGTAGGGAAATTTATCGAGCTCCCACTCCATCGCGAAACCGAGCCGGCGGCGTTCGTTCCAAATACAACCCCAGCCCGCCGTGAAATCCGTGAGCTGCACCGAGTGATCCTTCCCGCTGCCCGCAGGGGGCACGACGCTGCAGTCGCGCATCGCGCCACCCACGCGCTCGGGCACGAACGGCCAGCGGCCCGAATAACCGGCCCTCAATTGCAGGCCCTTCGGATCTTCGGCTTTGAAAACTCGCACCGTCCGGGCCGGCGTGAGCAACCGCGCTCCTTCCAGCAGAGGCCCGCCGAAAGTCGGATGCTGCAACCAAGCGACGGGCAGCGCGGACGCAGAACGGTTCTCCACCGTTTCGGTCCAGCGCATCAGTGGATCGTTCCGCCCGAGGATCAGGGTGCGCCGGTAAACCAACGGGGTCCGCACGGACCGGCCCACCAACGTCACCGTTAGCCCGGCCTTCGTCTGCCGGACCTGCTCCACCGTCCAAGGCAGGGCGCGCAATTCACCGTGGGTGCCAATCGGCGCCCCAAAATATTCAGTCGGAAAAAATCCCGTGGGCAGCGAAACATACCAGCTGCCGTCCATCACGTCGTAAAGGTCGCTGCCGGCGGCGACCGGCTGGTCCAGCACCCGGCTGCGCGCCGGCTGGCCATAGGGATTACGCCAAATGATGTCGATGCCGCTGGCGCGGTCGACATAACTCGTGATCGCACCGCCCATCGCCGGCCACAGCGCCACGCGAAAAAAGGCGTTCTGGAGCACCAAAAGCCGGCGCCCGCCCTCGGTGGTCCACCGGGCAACTGGTTTGGTCGGCTGTCCAGTCGTGAGGCGTTGCCGCCCGGCCGGCCGCCGGGCTTTTACACGCACCGGGTTTTTCCCGTTTTTACTTTTCATGAATTCCACTCCGATCGCAAAATTGGGTCTCGATCTGAAATTGCTGGCCCCCGGCTTTCATCGCCGCCGCTTCCAAGCCGGGGACGTCGGCTTCGACGCCTGGATCTGGCGAGGGAGCACGGGCCCCACGCTGCTGCTGAACGGCGCCACGCACGGCGACGAATACGAAGGCCCCACGCTGCTGCGGCAGTGGGCGGAAACCTGGCGGCCGGCACGCCTGTGCGGCACGGTGGTCATGGTGCCGGTCCTGAATGAAGGCGCTTTTTTTGCCGGCCAGCGCTGCCACCCGGCCGACTCCGGCAACCTCGCACGCGTTTTTCCCGGCTCGGCGCGCGGATCGGTGACAGCCCGCCTCGCCCACCTCTTCGACACGCAGTTGCTCGCCAAGGTCACGCACTATGTCGATCTGCACAGCGGTGGCGTCGCCTACGAGTTGTTTCCGTGGGTCGGCTACCTCACGCGCGATGACCAGGTCGGCCGCACCCAGCGCGCCATGGCCGCCTGCTTCGACTCCTTTTGGTGCTGGGCGGGACCGTTCCTGCCCGGCCGGACGCTGAGCGCCGCGCACGTCCGCAACATCCCCGCGATCTACGTCGAATGCCGCGGGGCTGGCGGGGTCGAGGCGCAGGATTTGCAGGCCCTCCAGCGCGGCCTTGAAAACCTGCTGCAATGGACGGGCTGCCTGCCCGGTCCCCCGCGCACACTGCGCCGGCAGAAAACCCGCACCGCCGGCGATCCGCAGGAAGCGCACCTGCAGGTGCATCATCCGGCGCCGCTGGACGGCCTGTTCGGCTCGACCGCCAAACTCGGACAACGTGTTCGCAAGGGACAGGCCCTCGGTTTTGTCCACGGGCTCGGCAGTTCGAAAAAGGTCCCGGTCAAGGCCGAGCGCACCGGCCGGATCGTGCTCGTGCGCAACCAGCGGTCGGTGCGCAAAGGCGACGCGCTCTTCACGCTCGCCCCGATTTAAGCCGGCCGGAGGTGTTGAAATCTCGATCACGCTAGCAGCCCTCCATCGACCACCCAGGTCGTGCCCGTGACGAAGCGGGCGCGGTCCGAACAAAGAAAGGCTACCGTCTCCGCGATGTCCTCCGGAGTCCCCGGGCCGAGCGGCGTTTGGTTGACCACATCCGAAACCACGCCGCGCGCGGCCAACTCCGCGTGCTGCTGGATCGAGGTGTCGCCCCGGATGTCACCCGGCGCCACCGCCACGACCCGGATGCGATCCGGCGCCAGTTCCTTACCCATCGACTGCGCGAGCGAGGAAACCGCCGCCTTCGTCGCGGCATAGAGCATCGCCCCACGCTGCGGCCGGATGGCATTGACCGAGGAAATATGGATGATGGTGCCTCCGCCGGCAGCCCGCAGGTGCGGCACCGCCGCTTGGGAACAGAAGATCACGCCGCCGAGATTGACGCCGACCAAGCGGGAAAAATCGGCCGCCGTCAGCTTCTCCAGCGACGCGATGGCCGGCACCCCCGTGATGGCCGCGTTGTTCACCAGCACGTCAAGGCCGCCGAGCACTTTGGCCGCCTCATTGACAAATCGGACGCACTGGCCCGGATCGCCCACATCGACGCAGAGCGGAATCACTCGGTCGCCATAGCGCTCGACCAATGAAGCCGCCACCGCCGGATCAGGCTGGCCCACGACAACGCGCCCACCCTGCGCGAGAAATCTCTCCGTGATGGCCCGGCCAATGTTGGTCGCGCCCCCTGTAACCACCGCACGCAAGGCATTCATGACAGGAGTGCCGCCGTCGACGTCCGTGCCGCCATCGAGGCACTCTGCCGGCAATCGACCGACTGGTCAACCCGCCGCACCAGCGGGCTGTTTCCCAAGGGCCAACCGCAGCGGGAGGAGGGGGTGCAATCCATAATAGTTATCTCGCGAAATCCCCGGGTGCGCTCAAATTCGTTTAACTGGTCTTTTAAAATGACCAGTTGACCGGGATTTTCCTCCGGTAAAAGTCCTGCCCAACTTCACTCCGGTTCAGACCGCTCATGCCGCTCACCCTCCATTCGCGTGCACCCTCGCCTTCCGGCTTAGGACCGGGCGTAGTTTTCGATAAAGGCTTGGCATTCCGCCGTCAGGGGGTAGCCGAGAAAACCGGCGGTCGAGGAAAACAGCCCGCGACAAACCATGTAATACTTCAGTCCGGTCAGCCAGCAGGCGATCGACTCCCCGCCGTAGATGCCAAACAGCGTCTGCGTCATCTCGAAATCCTCGCGGCGTGCCTCTTCCAGGCGGCCGGCGAGAAACAGGCCGGCGATGCGATTGAGCTGGGGCGCCACCGCAGCTGCTCCGCCAAACATGCAGCCTTCGTATCCGGCTTGGAGATAATCGAGGCAGCGAAACTCGTCGCCGTTGAAAAGGCGCAGCGCCGGATTCAGGGCTCGCGCTTCCAAGGCAATGGCCCGGCGTTCGGGCGAACCGGAACTGTCCTTCACCAGCTGCACATTGGGCAGCAGGTAGATTTCCTTCAGCCGATTCTCGGGGATCACTATCGGCCGGTGCCGGCCAAGGTCGTAGATGCCGACCGGCAGCGAGCTTGCGCCGGCCGCCTCGATGAAGTGGGCTGCGATCCGGTCAGGCGTGGCGTTCAGCATGGTCGCGGGCGCCGCAATGATGGCATAGTCCGCACCGGCCTCGGCCATGCGGGCGACGTTGTCGAGGATGCGTGGCACGGAATTGTCCGAGACCTGCGCGGCGATCTTCAGATTTCCGCCTGCGGCCGCCACGGCGGCCTGCACCAGCCGGGTGCGTTCGCGGTCCGGCAACCAAGGGCCTTCTCCGCAGGTGCCCGCCAAGAAAACACCTTGGATTCCACCCGCGATGGCGTCGCGGATCATCCGCTCCACCGCGGATATATCGACCGTGAGGTCACTTGTGAGAGGGGTCGGGGCGGCCGACCAAAGATGCACATCGGGAGAAGGATTCACTGCGGTGGAAATGCCATGCGTGCAAACCCGGGCCTAGTCCCAATTACTGGTAACTACTTGTGAACAGTTCAGTTCCTTTCGAGATCCCCAAGCGCTTCTCCCTCTCCGCGCAGGCGGCGGTCTCCATCGCCAAGGCGATCGAAGCAGGAACCTGGGAAGGGTTCCTGCCGAGCGAGCGGCGCCTGTGCGAGCTCTACCAAATCAGCCGCCCGACGATCCGTGCCGCCCTCCGCCTGCTGGCCAAAGAAGGCCGGATCGAGATCCACCAAGGCCGCCGCAACCGGCTGCTGACACCGACCGGCGAAACCAACCGTCGGCAAAATCGCCTGGTCGGCCTCATCACCCATGAGCCCGTCGCCCATATGCCGCTCAGCTCCTACCAGCGCATCAGCGAAATGCGCTCCTCACTCGCGGAACAGGGGTTCGCCACCGAGATCCTGGTATGCCCGCCCCAAAGCGCGTGGACGCAACGCCGCAAAATCGAGGACTTCGTCCGCCAAAACCGGGTGTTGTGCTGCGTGCTTCTATCCGTCAGCAAAGAACTGCAAAGCTGGTTCTGCGAGCACTCTGTCCCCGCCCTCGTGCTCGGATCCTGCCACCCTGACATCAAACTTCCCTCGCTCGATGTCGACTATCGCTCAGTCTGCCGCCACGCCGCCGGCATCTTCCTCGGCAAGGGTCATCGCCGTCTCGCGCTGCTGGTCCCCAATTCCGGTGTGGCCGGCGACCTCGCGAGTGAGGAGGGATTCCGCGAAGCGGTCGCGCAACGGCCGGCTTCCGACGATGCCCGCGCCTACATCGTTCGCCACAACAGCACCGCGCAGAACATCAGCGTAAAATTGGACGCTCTGTTCAATTCCCCCCAGGCGCCGACCGCAATGCTGGTCGCAAAACCTCAACACGTCTTCATCGTAATCATCTATTTGCTGAAACACGGCCTCTCCGTGCCCGATACCGTTTCGTTCATGGCCCGAGACTATGACCACATTTTTAAAACCGTCATGCCCCCGATCGCCCACTACGAATTCGGCGACGAGAGTTTCTTCCACCGGCTCTCACGCCTTATGTTGCAGATGGTCAGCCAAGGTTATCTCTCTCCGGAGCCAAACCTGATCTTCCCGAAATACGTTCCCGGAGGCACAGTCAAATCACCGACGCAATAACCGCCTGAGTTCAATTCGCTACCTTGGTTTCGATCTTTTGCGCTCAAACCCCGCAACATCTCACCAAGGCAGTTTACGGAGCAAATCGACCAAACTAACGTTGAAGCGCAGATCTAGACATCGTCCGCTCAAATCTTCGGCTCACGGTAAAATCGCCCGAAAATTGGTCCGTGAATCACTGCGAACTGGTGGTTTTGACCCTCGATGAGTGATTCCTTTGGGTCGGGGTCGGCACGAGTTAGAATGGTAAAACCGTGAAACATCGAATTACTACAGGCCCGGAGGTTGGGGTTTGAGGGAAACCGACCTGCGCCCGCCGGAAATTTCCTCCGCAGATTCCGATGCACACCCTAGTTTCAAAAACGATCGCCGTCTTCAAATATCTTTCTGCACAACTTTAATCACACCCGAACGGCGGGTTTTGCCAACACCGTAGCGGATAGTTCCGTCGCCGGTGATCTTGCCGTCGGCCCGCACCGGTCGGATCGAAGGCCAGCCGCCGGAATCGCATGCCATCCCATAGGGACCCTTGAAGGCACTGCGGTGGCGCGGCGAGAATGACAATTTCTTCGGGACCCGCATGCTGGAATTCTGTGGCCTGCCGCCGAGTTTTCCTCCCAAGCTACCGGACCCATTTCATGAACGACTTCATCGT
>JBDNGL010000067.1:0-11275 GCA_041689285.1 Opitutaceae bacterium | reverse complement strand
GTTTTTTGTGCGACCTGCGAGATTGTAATATGCAGCAAATGCAAATCAGGTCAGTAGCTTTACCTCGGACGCCCCGTCCTAGTAGTTCTTAATTCATGCTTCGCCGGAAAAATTTTTCGTGTTTTTCGTAATTACCCCTCTTCCTTCTCACCTATGAACTCCCCTATTCGCGTCGCTGTCACTGGAGCCGCCGGCCAGATCGGTTACTCCCTCCTCTTCCGCATCGCCTCCGGCGCCATGTTCGGCCCCGACCAACCGGTCATTCTGCAACTGATCGAGGTCCCCTTCGAGAAGGCCATGAAGGCGCTGGAGGGTGTCGCCATGGAACTCGATGACTGCGCTTTCCCGCAGCTCAAGGGCATGGTGCTCACCGACGATCCGCGCGTCGGCTTCAAGGATGCCAACTGGTCCCTCCTCGTCGGGGCCAAGCCCCGCGGCCCCGGGCAGGAACGCGCCGACCTGCTCAAGGACAACGGCAAGATCTTCACCGCCCAGGGTCAGGTCATCGATGAAGTCGCCGCCGACAATGCCCGCGTCGCCGTCGTGGGAAATCCCGCCAACACGAACTGTATGATCGCCGCATCCAAAGCCAGGCGTCTCCCGCCCGAACGTTTCACCGCCATGGTGCGCCTCGATCAAAACCGCGCGCAGGCCCAACTCGCAAAAAAGGCCGGGGTCGATCTCACCGCCGTGAAGACCATCTTTATTTACGGCAACCACAGCCCCACGATGTTCCCGGCCTTCGCCCATGCGACGATCGACGGCAAACCCGCCACTGCGGTCATCAATGACAACGCCTGGCTCCAAGGTCCGTTCCTTGAAACGGTCGGCAAGCGTGGCGCCGCCATCATCGCCGCGCGCGGTCTCTCCTCCGCCGCCTCGGCCGCCAACGCTCTCGTGGACCATGTGCGCGACCTCATGACTCCCGGTGCCATCCATTCCGTCGCCGTCAAGGGCGCGACCGCCTACGGCTTCGACGCCAACGTCTGGGCGGGAGTGCCCGTCCGCACCACCACCCCCGGCAGCGTTGAAATCATCACCGGCTACGAGCTAGACGCTTTCGCCAAGGCCAAGATCGCCGCGACCAACCAGGAACTCACCGACGAGCGCGCGATGGTCGCCGACCTGCTCGGCTGATTTTCCGGCTTATCCGCATTTGCTGCTGACGGCATCCTACGGGGTGCCGTTTTTTTTCGCATTCCGCCCTTACCGCTTACCCCGTCGCTTATCTCCGCGGCAGCAGGGGCATAATGATTGCGACCCACTGGGCATCCGCATGGGGTGTTCCGCGTTGGCTGTAATTTAAGCATATCCCAAGATTCATTTCGTTCGTCTCAATATCATGGAACCATCAACCATTCTCGCCCCCGAAATCGCAGCCCGCCGGCCGCGCCTTGCTGAAATCAAGCGGATCATCGCCTCCCCAACCGGCGCACCCATCTGGGCCGCGATCAAGGCTGCGGCCGTCAGCGAACGCGACCTCCCGCCGTATCTTGTCGGTTCGATTTTCCCCGGACGCGACCTGTATAGCGCCGAACTCCTGGGTATGGACTACACCCTCTGCCGCGCCATCGGCCTGCGCATCACGAGACATGCCCTGATGTTTTTGATCGAAGGCGACCGCAGTTGGATTGATGCCGCTCTGCGTCAGACTGACGTCCTTTTCGACGACGTGGAATATCCCGCCTGGAATCACGTCGCGCGCATGGCCACCGACGAGGCGGTGCTCAAACAAAGCGTCGATCTAAACAAACACGACGTCCACCTGCGCACCGGCATGCTGGCCAACACCGTGGGGCTCACGCTCAACTGGCTGCGGCCGTATCTCGATCCCACCCAACTCGCAACTCTCGTCAACGGCTTGGTAAAGCGCGCCGTCATCCCGTTCCAAAAAGTCATTCCCACGCAACCGTGGTGGCTTGAAGTGAACAACAACTGGCTGACCTGTATCGTCGGCGGACTCGGCATCACCGGCATGGCGCTCGAGGGACTTCACCCCGCCGCCAGCAGCCTGATCGAATTTGCCGATCCGCTGATGGAGCGCCACCTCGAGGACTATGGCCGCCGGGGTGAGTTCAACGAGGGGGTCGGTTATGCCGGGGCCATCTGTCTGGTCGTTGACTATTATGCCGCACGCCTTGGTTGGACCGGCGGCCGCGAGAACCGGCTGGTCAAAGCTCCCTTCCCTGAAATCGCCACGTGGTATATCCAAATGACCGTGCCTCCCGGTCGGCTTTTTGCCTACGGTGACGGCCACGCCGGAGCGCCGCTCAGGGCGGATTGGATCCCCGCACTCGCGAGCGCCCAGCAGGACCCCTATCTCCAAGGTTTCGGCCATCAGCACCGTTCGATTCTGGCCGATCCCCTTCAACTCCTCTACATCGACCCCGATTTGAAGCCCAAGAGTCTGCAAGGTCATCTTCCGCTCGGCATCGCCTATTCGGATCACGGCGCCTGCATCTCCAGCCGCACCTCGTGGGATTGGGACAAAACCGCATCGATTGTCGGCAGCAAAGCACGCCGCGAGGACAATCATGAACACAACGATCCCGGCCAAGTCGTCATCGAGGGCGAAGGTGAAACCTTGATCGTCGATTGGGGCACGCCAGACACTTCGTATCCCGCCGGGTTTTTTAATATGGATCGCTTTCGCTATTTCGAGGCCAACGCCTTTGGGCACAACGTGCTGACATTCGGTGGACGTGAGATGGATTCCTGCTACGAACTGCATCCGAAATACACCCAAGGTGCGTCTCTGCACGGCAAACGCGCCCTGCATGCACAGGGTCGCACCGTCTCCTCTGAGTTCGACGATTTATGGGGCGCTCGCTGGAGTATTGATACCGCTCCCGCCTGGTCTGGTGTGAAACTAAACCTCCGCACGGTGCTGCACGTGCATCCCGGTTTCGTTGTCGTGCTCGACCAAGTGCGACTCGAGCGAAGCGAATCCATTTCCCTGCGCTGGAATACCGCCGTCAAAGCCACTCTCGTCGGTGAAGACGGTTTCTCGCTGCAACGCGAGCACGTCGGTCTCGCCGCGCGCGTGCTCAATCTCACCGGCGGCGAAACCACCCACCGCCTCGCGAAGCATCAATACCACGAACCCTGGAATCAGGACCAGTTCGGCGGCATCCTCCCCGACCGCGCTTGCCCCTATTACGAACTACTGACCGCCGGCGATCACTGCCGCCTGCTTTCCCTGTTCGCCGTCCAGCCCGGTCCGCAAGCCGTCGCCTGGACACAGGAAGGCAATGCTTACACCGGCAGTATCGGTAACGACCGGCTCGAAGTCACCGTCAGCGATTCCGAAATCACGGTGCGCTCACCGCGGCACGACCGCGTTTGGAATCTGCGTTAGGCGCGGCCATCCCCAACCGCCGACCGGGACCCCTCCAGCCAATGTCATTTAATAGATGACATTGGACTCACCGCCGAATCACCTGTTGACCTGCCCGCAACGGCGTCTCCGCCCCGTGCCAGACAAAAACTCCCGTCGTGCCTGACGACAGTTCAACCCCTGCATTACGCGCTTTCCGGCAAACGCCGCCTTCACTGTTATCCTGCCGCGTGGGTGCGGCATTTCTGTCTCGATCCGGGCAAGTTTGCCCGGCTGCGGCGTGATGCGCACCGACCGGAAACCCGACGCCAGCGGCCACACCCCGGCGATCGTCGCGTGCAAATGAAACAGCGGATGCGCGCCCCACGCATGGCAATCCGATCGCCCGATCTGCGGATTTTCCAGCGGGTTTTTCAGGTCGAGTTTCACCAGTTCACGCCACGGGTGGAAACCTTGCAGCACCAGATCGCCCCGCCCCAGCCGACCCAAGGCCTCAAACATATAGTGCTGAAAATAATTCGTCGCCGCCGCCAGCCCGTTACCCGGCGCATCCAGCCAGCGGGGCAACGCCGGCACGCGCAGACCGGTCAGGATCGCCAGCGCCTGCGCGTGCTGGCTGAAACTCGCGTGCGCCTCTTCGTCGGCCCACAGCCCGCGGTTTTCATTCCAGAATAATTTGCCGATCGCCGCCGCCGCAGTCGCCGCTTTCGCCGCCCAACGTTTTCCCAGCTCCGGCTCACCCACCCAATTTTCCGAATCCACTGCGCATTGCAGCGTCCGCAAGTAATGCAGGTTCACCAGCGCGGAGCGCCGCCCTGCTCCCGCCCGCGCACCAGCAATCCCTCCGCGTCGGTCTCGGTCGCCAGCGCTCCCAACAGCGCACGCATGTCGGGCAATCTTTGTCGCAACCAGACCGCATCGTCGCGCCAGAGCGCATAATCGTGCAGCATCCACGGCCAAATCATCGCAAAGGTCGCGCTTTCCTGCCGGTCGCTCGCCGGAAAATGCATGCGGGGATATCCGCTTGCCCCGCGCGACTGGTCAAACAGCTCCATTCCCCGGCGCGCGAGCCGATCGTCCACCGACACCACATGGTTGATCAACATCTGCACGCGCGCGTCAGCCACATACATCAATTCGTAATACGGACAATCCACATACACGTCGTGCATGCAGGCTTGGAGCCCACGCTCGACCATGGCGAGAATCGGGGGCAACGTGGCATCGTCGGCGGCAAACTTCGCCGTTATCAGCAACGGATAGCCCGTGCGCTCCACCACAAGGGTGTGCAGCACCATTGGTTCTTTGCCCACCTTAACGTCGAGTCGCCAGAACCGGCCCGATCGCCACCACGGCGCACTCAGCCAGCGGCGCGGACCGGCCGGCTACCACTCATCACCGAACCCATAGAAATATTTTCCCGCCACCGCCTGCCGCGCACCCTTCGACCCGGTCGTGTCGCTGGTCTCATAAAGCGCTTCGACCCATTGCCAGCGCACGCGTGCCCCGTTCCACCGGAAACTTCGAGCATGGGATAACCACAACGGTAATCATCAGTATCAATCAACAGCGTGGCGGAATAACCCGCCGGCAACCGCAACGGTTCACCGCGCTGCAACAGCCGGTCCCACTCCGGCGCCACCCCCTCGGTCTCAAAGCGAACTTTGTCCGCAGCTGATCGGCACGCCCGCACCGCCCGCACCCGACCGCCCCGCCACCAGTCGTGCCGCTGCTCCGGCAACGCCGCCGGTTGCAACTGCCAGCCGGAATTGATGCCCCCGCATTCGTGCAGCGGAATCGGTTGGCGCACGCTGGCTGGCGCCACCCACTTTGCCTTGGCCGGATCAAATTTTTTCAAGTCCACGACCGCGCCTCCCCCGATGACGTGATAAAATCCCTTGGGACCGGGCGTCCACTTCACCCCGTTCAGCCGCGCGACCCACCAGTCGCCCAGACCGGTCGTGAAACGCTCACCGCCCCGCCCCACACCCGCGCAGGCAAACCCGCCGCGCCAAGTCGCCCGTCCTGTCGGCGCCAACGGCACCCGCGCCCACCAGACCAAGGCCTCCAACCGATGAGCGCCCCATCCAGTGCCAAAGCGAAGCACAGGTCCGCACTCACCTACAGCGTGATCGTCTCCGCACGCGGGGCCTTGAATTTAAGCCGGAACAATGCGAATCCGCCCTCGCCCTCCGCCAGCTGCGGAGTCCACAGCCACTCCGCGCCACCGAGCGCGTGCCGCGGCTCCATGTTGGGCGTGCCGAGCAAGGCCGGCGGCGCCGGCACCGCGACCCGACGCACCACGCTCTCTCCAACAAAAGGGGCGAAAAGCACCCCCACGCGTTTAGCCGCCCCTCTTTCCTGTGCGAGCGCATTTTGGTTCTGCCGTTCAAGATCCCAATCTGGATGGCCACAAGGAGCGCAAAAAATCCCGTGTCTCGCCTTTCCTTTTTTACCTCCCGCCATATCGCGATTGCCAAGCCCACCGCCTCACCGATACTACTGGCACCCCCCACCCCTCTCCATGATCACCGCCCCGCCCCTGCAGTCCTGTAAGCTTGAACTGGATACGTCGCCCGAAGCCTTCGGCGAACTCCGTTCCTCCGCTGATTACGTCAACCAGCCCGAGGTCCTGCGCCAGCGGCTCGAGGACGACGGCTACCTTTACATCCCCGGCTTCTTCGACCGCGACCTCATCCTCGCCGCCCGCGCCACCATCGCCGCCCGGCTCGCCGCCGAGGGCGCGCTCGATCCCGATCATCCTGTGGACGCCATCGTCGCTCGCCCGGACAAGGCCATGACCTACCGCGGCGACCTCGCACTCAACAACCCCGCAGTCGAGCGCGTCGTGTTCGGCCCCGAACTCGACGGCTTTTACGCCAACCTCTTCGGTGAGCCTGTCCGCCACTTCGACCACATCTGGTTCCGCGCCGTGAGCCACGGCCTCGGCACGCCACCGCACTGCGACCTCGTTTACATGAGCCGCGGCACGCACCAGCTGCTCACCTGCTGGATTCCTTACGGCGAAGTCCCACTCGAAGTCGGCGGCCTCATGCTACTCGAGGATTCGACCAAGAAAGGCGACCGGCTGAAGCAATACCTCGAAGTGGACGTGGACCTTTATTGCGAGAACGACCCAAAGCAGGTCGCCAAGGTGAAGGGCACCAACGCCTGGAGCCATCCCGGCTGGCTGACCAACAATCCCGTCGTCCTGCAAAAACGCCTCGGCGGCCGCTGGCTCACTGCGGAGTATCAGCCCGGCGATTTCCTCACCTTCAAGATGACGATGATCCACAGCAGTCTCGACAACCAGACCCATCGCGTTCGGCTTTCATCCGACACCCGCTATCAGCGCGCCAGTCAGCCCGCCGACGAACGCTGGATCGGGGCCAACCCCGCAACCCACGGCCCCCGGGCCAAGCGCGGCCGGATCTGCTGAGCCGCCGCTTCGACAAAACCTCACAAACCCGGCCGTCTCTGCGGCGCCTCATCCAATCACAGAGAGACGTCCGCATCACCCGATCATGCCCGCCAACGCCGGGCTGACGGCAAAGGCGCCGCGCACGGCGGCAAACTCCGCCAGCAGCTCTCGCGGCGAACTGGCCCGCGGGAAGACGATATCCAGGGTGCCGCCGGTGCAGCGCACCTGCGCGTCCACGCCCGTTACGCGGATCTGACACTCGCGACAGCCGGCCGGGTAGTCCACCGCCAGTCCGTTTTCCCCCTCCAGTGCCTCGATCGCATCGATCACCGCCTCGACCTGCGCACCTTTTTTAAGGCCGAAGGAAATTTCGGTGAAAGCCGCCGGAAAAATCGCCGCAAACTCCTCCGTCTGCGCGAGGTCGCCGTTGCGCAGGCTGTGCAGCGTCTGCGTCACCGCGTAACGCGTGGGCGCCGTCTCTTCGAGCGCGTAGGCAATTTCCACGGTGAAATCCTTCGCTGCCAGCACCGCGAGCGGCGGGGTCAACGTAAGCGAGACATCCTTCCGCTTGTAGCCGAGCCCGGCGCGCACTTTTTGAAACAGCGCCTCGGCCTGGGCGCCCAGTTCACCGGCGCAGATTTTCCCCAGAAACGCGTTGGTCGCTGCGTTCGCCGCATCGGGCAGCGTGTGATGTCCTTTGCGAAAGCCCGCCAATTGCTTCACCGCGCCGTGGCTGCGGCCGATGAAGCTGATGCCAGCGATAATGGCGGAGGGTAGCGCACCTGTCATGCAACGAGCAAAGCCGCCGCGGGCCGCTCCGCCAGTCATAAACCCGCGGCCCGGGCTGTTAAGGTTGACGGAGGCGGCCGGATGCGACGGCCTTGGGTTTCCCGCGGACCACGCCGCGACCGCGCGGGAAACACCACCTGCCCATGTCCGCTCCCACCCCAAAACCACTGCAGCCGATCCAGGACCTGTGCGCGGCGCATCACGCCTACCGCGCCCACACGCTCAACCTGATCGCCTCGGAAAACGTGATGAGCCCCTGGGTCGAGCGCAGCGTCGATCTCGGCCTCGGTCATCGCTATGGCGACTACCGTGGCACCGACCCCGCCGCCCGCAAATACACCGGCAACCGTCACCTCACCGCGCTCGACCTCGCCGCGCGTGACGCCATCCAGCAGCTCTTCGGGTGCCGCCACGCCGAACTGCGCCCGCTCTCCGGCCACGTCGCCGGGATTGCGGTGCTCACGGCCTGCTGCCGGCCCGGTGACCTCGTGCTGGAACTCGACGCACCCGGCGGCGGCCACCGCCTCGCGCGCAAGCTCAATGAGGCCCCGCTCTGTCCGCTCACCGTTGAATCGCTCCCCTTCGATCCCGTCGCCTACAACATCGACGTGGACCGCACGGTCGCGCTCATCCGCGAACGCCGGCCGCGTGTCGTTATTCTGGGCTCCTCCCTATTTCTGTTTCCCCATCCGGTGCGCCCGCTCGCCGACGCGCTCAACGAATATGGCGGCATCCTGCAATTCGACGCCTCGCACGTCCTCGGCCTGATCGCTGGCGGCGCCTACCCAAATCCGCTCAAGGGGGGCGCACACGTGATCACTTCCTCCACGCACAAAACTTTCGCCGGTCCGCAGGGCGGCGTGCTGCTGGCCGATGATACCGCGCTTTTCAACCGCATTGCGCCCGCCATCTACCCGGCCATCGTGACCAACCATCACCTCCACCGCCTGCCCGCGCTCGCCGCCGTCGCGGCCGAATGGCGTGAGTTCGGCCGGGAGCACGCTGCCACGGTAGTGGCCAACGCTCGCGCCCTCGCCACCGCGCTCGCCGCGGAAAGCCTTCCGGTCATCGGCGCCGCCCACGGCTACACCGCCACGCACACCGTCCTCCTCGCGAGTCCCGATGCCGCCCTCGTGGGCGACCGCCTTGAGGCTGCCGACATTCTCGCCACTCCGGTGGGCCTGCCCGCCGAACTCGGCGGCGGCTGTCTGCGCTTCGGCGTGCAGGAAATCACCCGCCGTGGCTTCACTGCGGCCCAGGCGCCCGCCGTGGCCCGCCTCATCGCCGCCGCCTGGCGCGGTGAGCGGCCCGCGGCGGAAATCTCCGCCCATGTCGGTGCACTGGTCGCACCGTGGCGCGAATGGCGTTTCACCTGGCCGACCGACGGCGCATGAGACTGCTCACGCTCGATCTCGGCAACAGCGTGTTGAAGGCCGCCCTCTGGGTGGACGGACAGCTGGTCGCCGAGCGCGCCGCCACGCTCACCCTGCGCACCGCCGGCCTGCTGGCCGAACAGGACGCGGACGAATGGTGGAACCAGACCGCGAGCCTCGTCCGCGAACTCGCCCCCACCGCGCCCGACGGCATCGGCGTCACCGCCCACATGCACGCCGTCGTGCCGGTGGCTGCCACCGGCGCTCCCTGCGCACCTGTGCCCATCGTGATGGACCGGCGCGCGCACGCCGAGGTAACGGAGCTCCTCGTCGCGCCGGGCTGGCAGGCCATCCACGAAATCACGGGCGGGCGGCTCGACGTGACCTGCGTGCTGCCCAAACTCCGCCACCTTACGCGCGGTCCGGCCGGCGCAGCGTGGCGTGATGCGACCTGGCTGCTGCCACCAAAGGATTATCTGCGCTTCCGGCTCACCGGCGAAGCCGCCACCGATCCCATCGACGCCGCCGGCACGTTGCTGTGGAATCTCCGCACCGGCGCCTGGGAGCCGTCGCTGATCGCCCTCGCCGGCATCCGCCCCGCGCAACTGCCGCCCGTGCGGCCCACGCTCTCAGTCGCCGGCAAACTCACACCCGCTGCCGCCCGGGCCCTTGGCCTCACCGCTGGAATTCCCGTGGTCACCGGCGGGGGCGATGACATCGAAACTCTCGGCGCCGGCGTGCTCGACCCCGGCGATTTCTTCGAGCACTGCGGCAGCACCGGCTCCATTTACCTCGCCACCGACCGCTGCATTTTCGACGCCACCGGTGCCGTGGAAACTTACCCGGACGTCCTGCCCGGCCGCTGGCTGATGGGTGCCTCCACCACGACTGCGGGCATCGCCCTCGCTTGGGCGCGCCGGATCCTCGCGGTTGATCCGGCTGCTTTCCCGCCCGACGCCCTGCCGACCCCCGGCGAAACGCCCGGCGACATCCTGTTTCTCCCTTTTCTCGCCGGTGAACGCGGCCCGTGGTGGAACGCCGCGCTCACTGGTTCGTGGCAGGGTCTGCGACCCGAACACACCGCCGCCGATCTCCACCGCGCCGCTGTCGAAGGGGTATTTTTCTCCCTGCATTCCCTGCTCGCCAGTCTCTTGCCGCACGCATCCAGAACCGACGGCGCCGTGCACACCTCCGGTCCGCTGGGGCTCGATCACCGCGGAGCACAACCGCGCGCCGATCTCTACCGGTGCACCGTGCGTCGCCGCGGAGCGCTCGCGCAATCCACCGCCGTGGCCGCCGCCCTCATCACCGAGGCCGCCCTCACCGGCACCGATCCGTATGCGCTCGCCCGCGGCCGGTTGTCCACCTTATGGGAATGCGCACCCGGCCGGCATCAGGCCGCTTGGGCCGCCGGCGCCCAGCGCTACCACCATGCGGCCCGCGCCGCCCACTTCACCGCTCTCAACCCTTTCCCCACACCATGACCATCGGCCTCGGCTTCATCGGCGTCGGCAACCACGGCCGACACCACCTGCAAGAATTCTCCCGCCTGCCCGGCTGTCATCCGCGCCTCGTGTGCGACCTTGAAGCCAAACACGTCGCCCTCGCTCAGCGCGATTTTCCCGGCGTGGTCGCCGTGGAGTCGGCGACCCTTTGCGCCAGCCCCGAAGTCGCCGCCGTCGTCATCTGTACGCCGGCGGAAAGTCATCGCGCTCTCGTCGAACTCGCCCTAATGCACGGCAAGCATGTGCTGGTGGAGAAACCGCTCGCCAACGATCCGGCCGATGCCCGCGCCATCGCCGCCTCGGCGGCCGCCCATCCCGACCGCGTGGTGATGGTCGGGCATTGCGAGCGCTTCGATCGCGCCTATCTCGATGCGCGGCGCGCGGTGGACGACGGCGAGGTCGGCACGCCGCGCTTCATCTCGGCCAGTCGCCTCTCGCCGCTGCATCTCAACAGTCGCTCGTGGCACCTCGGTCCGCTCGACACCGCGGTGCACGACATCGACCTCATGCTCTGGCTCATGGGCGACCGCCCGGTCAGCGTGTCGGCCCGCGCGGTCGAGCGCACCGCCGGCACCGGCTGGGACCATGTCAGCTACGACATCCGCTTCGCCGGCGGCACGCTGGCGCAGGGTCACATCGGCTGGGTGGATTTCAAATCAAGCTACCCGCTTGCGCAAAACGCGCACCCTCGCCTCTTCCTCGACGGCACCGGCGGCAGCCTCACCGTTGATCTCTGGTCGCGCCCCGTCGCTGTGCACAACAGCGCGGCCAACCGCTATTTTTGGCCCGACGATGTCATCCTCGGTTACGGCGGCTACGGCACCGTCATCTCCGCAACGGACGCCGCTTT
>JBDNGL010000066.1:0-33056 GCA_041689285.1 Opitutaceae bacterium | reverse complement strand
TCGAACGGGCCGCGCAGGCGCAGGCGGCGATGTGCCAAGCCGTGGAAAACGCGGTGGAGCGGGCGCGCGAACGGCTGGACCATGCGCAGAGCCGGTTGCGACTGCTGAGCCCGGCGGCTCAGATCGAACAGGGCCATTTGCGGCGCGATGACCTAGCGAACCGGCTGGCGGCGGGATTGCGCGCCGGCGTGCAAGCAAGGCGTCATTTGGTGGCGGCGGCACGTTCCAACCTCGCCCGGGTGTCGCCGGAATTCCGGATTCAAAACGAATCGCAGCGATTGCTCTCGCTTTGGAAACGGTTGCAGTCTGTAAGCCCGGCAGCGGTGCTCAAGCGAGGTTTCATTATTATAAAAGATGAGTTTGGGCGGCCCTTGGTGCAGGCGGCCGCGTTGAAATCCGCACAGATTGTCAGGGCTGAATTCGTGGACGGAACACGGTCTCTACGAGTCGAATAAGCCGGAAAAAAATTAGGCTTGGCAAACGATTAAATTTAATAACTATAAATTGCCAAGATAGTTCACCCCGTTCACCCCAAGCGTCTTTCCATGATGACCAAACTCCTCCCAACGGGCCGCTGCCTTGCAGTCGGCCGCATCATTACCCTCGGTCTGGCTGGCACCCTGTTGCTCGCCGGACTGCGTGCCCAGACCAAGGAACCAGCGACTGACGAGGATACGGTCAAACTCCCTGAGTTTGTCGTCTCAACCGTCCAGGATAATGGCTACCGTGCCGGCAATTCCGTGTCCGCGACCCGGGTGGACACCCCGATCAAGGACCTGCCGTTTTCGATCAGCGCATTTACCGAACAGTTCATTGAGGACGTCGGCGCGACCGAGTTGCTCGACGTGGCCAAATTCGCTCCCGGTGTCACCAGTGGCGCCAAAGAGTTCACGCAGGGTAATAACCGATATTCGATACGTGGCTTCGACGGAGACGTGACGCCGCAACGCAACGGCTTTGTGGGCAACCGCTACGTTGACTCGGGCAACGTTGAACGCGTTGAAGTGGTCAAGGGTCCGGCTTCGCTCCTCTATGGTCAGATCACGCCCGGTGGCACGGTCAACTACATCACCAAGCGCGCGAAGGATAAGGATTTCACCAAGATCAAGGCCCAAGTCGGAACCGACAATTTCTGGCGGACAGATCTGGATATTAATCGCGCCTTGGCGGACGGAAAATTCAATGCCCGCTTGGTGGGGGTCTACGAGAACGCTTTTTCTTGGGCGAATCCCAGTGGGGGCGATTCCCAACTGGTAGCCGGCAGCTTCGAAATAAAGCCGCTCAGTAAAGTTTCCCTGATCCTCGAGTTTGAAACCTTCAACAAGCAGCAGACGCCCCTGATCGGGATGAAGCCCAACCTCTCGGTTGGAGGTTTTACCACCATTTCGGCTGGCAATTATCCGGTGCTGACCGACCGGGCCAAAGCCCAAGCCTAATCGGACGTCGGCAATCTCAACCTCGGCTTCTTGGATTTTGCACCGCTCGCCAAGAATTTTAATTACACGAACCAGAATGACTATCGGAATTCCAATTTTGATTCCATCAATGTTGAGCTGAATGTCCTCATCAGTGATAGCTGGCGGGCTCGGGCCAACTTTGGTTGGAATGATTTCGACATCAGCAACAAACTGAACGGCCTCGCCGAGTTCACCGCCACTCCGACCGCTGCGTATCTGGCGACAGCGGGTCAAAGTCGGTTCACTTACCGCGATGAGCTACGGGCTAATCCCAGCGCGGTGTTGGCCGATGCGAACAAGACAGCTTCGGCGCTCCTGACCCGGCGCAAACGTCTTGAGGAATCATCCGGTGACTCGCGTTCCTACCAGCTGGAAGTGGCCGGATTGATTCAATTGGGTAAAGTGACCATCAAACCCCTGTTCGGTGCTTATCTCAGTGAAATCGGCAGCGGCAGTTTCCGCCGGGAGAGCACGGTTACACCACCGGTGGGTCTGGCTAATTCGGCGACCTCGCCCAGCCAGCATTTTCAGCCTTGGGATTATAACAATCCGGCCACGTGGATTAACACCGATGACTACGATGTGAACGCCATTCCGGGCATCAATTCGTTCAACGACGCCGAGGGTGAGGAGAGCGCCTACTATGCGCTGCTCAACGCGAGTTTTTTGAACGACCGCCTGATCATGATCGGCGGCGCGCGTTACAACAGGACTTGGACCATCAATACGAACTTACTGCCCACCACTACCACGCCTCCCGGGGTTGCGGTAATTGGCAATAAGTTTGAAGCAACGAAGACCACACCCCAGTTTGGCGTTGGTTTCAAGGTGCGCCCTGATGTGCTGATCTTTGCGAGTTACTCGGAATCATTCTTCATCGAGGATCGCAGCCTCACTTCGTTCAACCCGGCCTACAACCCGCTGCTCCCTTCGAGTGCTACCAACCGCGTGACGATCTCTGAGCCTGCCAAGCCCACCACCGGTAGTGGCTACGAAGTTGGCTTCAAGACCGACTTTCTGGATGGTCGTATTTCGTCCACGGTTTCCCTGTTTCACCTTCAGCGCGAAAACCGCGTGTTGCGGTTTCGTGAGACGGCGCTGGATGGCACCTTCCCGACCATCACTCGGCAAGGCACAGTCGATCAGAGCGAAGGCGTTGAGTTTGAGCTGACATGGTCGCCGACCGACAACTGGCAGGTCTATGCCACTTTGAGTCTGATGGATATCCGGACTACGAAGGGCACGTTCCCAGCGATCCGCGCTTACTCCACTGATCCGGTGGTGCAGGCGGCGTATGTGGGTGCTTATAATGCGGCCAAGACGCTCATTTTAAATGCCGTGCCCGAAGGTTCGTCAGAGACCCTCGCTACGCTCTGGACCCGTTACAATTTCAAGGAAGGGGTTCTCTACGGCTGGTGGATTGGCGGTGGCTTTGTTCACACTGGTGATAAGGCACAACGCACGGCCAATCCGACCCTGTTCCTTGAGGCCAACACGATCTACGACCTCACGGTCGGTCGCAGCTGGAAATCCAACGGTGTCAATTGGACGGCCACGCTCGCGTGGAAGAACGTCGCCGACGAGGAGTACTTCAATGCCAACCAGTCGCGTGGGCAACCCGGTCGGTTCATCCTGAGTTTGTCCTCCAAGTTCTGATCGTTTGCTTGATGTTTGCCTACGTAGGAGTCCGCCACGACGGACTCCGTTTTGCTGTATGGCGGGTGTTTTCACTGGCTCGAATACGCCACACTCTTGATTGCGGTTTACTTGCCCGAGGCTGTCCTCGATGCTTCCCGCCGTGCTAAACTGCTTCTCCACCATTGGTTGCGCCGAACTCGAGCTTGCGGCGGTGCTGGATCTCGCTCGGACTCATGGCATCGGGGCCGTCGAGTTACGCGCGTTGGGTGGCACCCTTGACCTACCCGGCTATTTCACCGCGCAGTTTGGTGCGCCGGTAAAGCTCGCGGCCTATCTTGCCGGTGACGGCGTGCGCGTGGTGGCGCTGGACACGTCGCTCAAGTTGAACGGCTCCACGGACGATGAATGGCGGGTGACAGTTGAGGCCTTTCTGCCATGGGCTGAGGCTTTGGGAGGAGTGAACCTGCGCGTGTTCGATGGCGGTAAAACCCATGACGAGGCGGCGATTGCCCTGATGGCCGACCGCGTGCGGTGGTGGCACGACCTACGGCGGCAGAACGGTTGGCACAGTGATATCATGATCGAGACGCACGACAGCCTATTTACCGCCGCAGCCAATCTAGCGCTGTTGGCGAAGGCGCCGACGGTTCGTCTATTGTGGGACTCACATCACACGTGGAAACGGGGCGGCGAGGATCCGTTGGCTACCTGGGCTGCGCTCGCCCCGCACATCGTGCATGTGCACATCAAAGACAGCATCAGCGTGCCGTCGGCGCGTCACCCGTTTACTTATGTGCTGCCGGGCGATGGCGAGTTTCCGTCGGTGCCGCTGCTAACGGAGTTGGGTGGGCGATTTTCCGGGGCAGTGAGCTTGGAGTGGGAAAAGCTGTGGCATCCATATCTGCCACGGCTGAACGAAGCATTGGCTGCGGCCAATGATCGCGGCTGGTGATGATTGGCAGCGCTAGTGCCACGGGATTTTCCTGATGAGTGCCAAGATCCCGTGCGGATTTTAGGGCAGTGACTTCAGCGTGAGCGTTTGCCCGCCAATCCGAAGCAGATCGGTGCCGCTGTCCGGTCGTTTGATGATCAGGGTGTCATCGTCGCGTAGACTTGCATCGAGGGTGATGTTGGAAAGTCCAGCGCGCTCAGGCCACAACACCGCATACACCACGTGCTCGTGGCGAGGCGCGGTGACATCGGCCAAGAGATGGCTTTGTTCGTCCCAAGTTCCGGTGGTGAAATAGTTGAGCGCCCGACCGCTTGCATAGGCCGGATCCACCGGCACATCGGCTTGGTTTTTCACCCGTCCGGTAAAGCGGCCTCCGCGGGTCACTAATTTGGCGGCGAGGGTGGCATGCTCGGCGTGAATAATTGCAGTGGCCTCGGCTTCACGCCATTCGATGGGTTTCAGCGCATGGAGCAGGAAGGTGAACTTTCCCGGCGCATCTAAGCGCACCACGTCGCGAATCACGACGTAACGTTGATCAATAAACAACAGATCGCGGGTTACTTGTTGAACACGTCCTTTCGGTTGCATCAACGCATAGGCTGCGGTGGCATCTCCCGTCGTCCATGTCGCCCGGGGGAGTTCGACGAAGCGCGTGATCCGGCCCTGCGATTCCTTCGACTTGGGTTTCTGGCCCTCACCGTCGATCAGGATGGCGTTCTTGGATTTGGTGAGGCGGGTCCAACCTTCGTGGTGCGGGGAGTTGTGCCATTCGCGGTAGGCGCCGGTGACCGCGAGGTTCTCGCCATACGCGTTCAGCACGAAGGCATTTTGGTGCGCATGAGAGTGGCTGAAGCTACCGTAGGGCGATGAGAGAAACGTCACGTGGATATCTTCCGCCGGACGGCCCAGGGCACTATGCAAGGAGACCCAGCCGACGTCGGCGAAGTAACGGCTGGCCGGCAAAGAAGAGAGCGCTTTCGCTGCTGGCTGCGGACGGGACGACGCGATGAAGTTGCGGATCAAAAACTCAGCCCCGGTGGGGTAGATTCGGTCGAGGCCCTCGAGTCCCTTTTCCGCCGGCGTGGGCCGGGTGTCAGTGCAGAGTTCGGCATAGGTCAGGAGGTGGCCGTCTGGCAGCACGCGCGCAAGGTGCCGCAAAAATTCGGCGACCACCGGTTCGAGGTTGAACATCCCCGCGTTCGACAGATCGCCAAACTGCGTGTGCCGGTAGGGCTGGACGTTATAGACCTGAAAGTAAGGGGTATTTTTCCAGAATTGCGACGCGTAGGCCGACGGATCCTCCATTGCGAGCAACAGGTCTTGAAAGGCCGCGTGCTCGATGACTCCACGCCAGTAGGCCACGCCTTCCGCCCAGCCGCCATCATCGCCGCCCCAAGGAGGAAACTGGTTGGCATAAAATTGGTAGGCGAAGTCCCACCAGTCGCGAGCTGCCGGTAAATCGTCCCACAGCGCGAGGGCGGTGAGTCCGGTCATGGGCATGAAGCGCACGGGATGGCTCGAAGGCGTGACGGCTTGTGAATTGTAGCGCAGGTGTTCCGTGCGCGCTAAGTTTATAAATGAGACCGATTGCTCCCCCCGCGCTTGGTAGTGGGCGAGGATGCGGGCGCGCTCGGCCGGAGTGAAATGCCCGCGAATTTGATCGTAAACGAGGGGGAGTTTTCGCCAGAGACGGAAATGCGCTTCGTCGTTGTAGAGAATGCCGGTCGCGCCGGGGCGCGGCCCGTTTTCCCAACCTGTGGCATCCAAGCTCCACTCCACTTCACCGAGGATAAATGCCTTGGCCTTAGTCAGATATTTCTCTTCCCCAGTTACTTTCCAGATCAAGGCGGCTGCTTCCGCTACGCCTGAAACCCGGCCGCAAATATCCTGCGCCACTCGCCATTGATCGGCTTTGTCTTGATCGCGGACACGGGGATTCGGATCACCGTAGGTCAGGGGTTCGGCGGGAAACGGATAGTGCAGCCAATCGCGGTCGAAGTCTGCCTTGAGGCGCGCGTAGGTGGCCCGGCCTTCGCCGTCTGTGACATAGTGGCGGAAGGCTGATTCCCGCCCGGCCATAACGAGGGTGCGGGGCGCACTGTCAGGAACGTGCTTGGTTGAGTCAGCTTTGGCTGGGCCGCCGGCCAATAGCGCGAGACTCACATAGAGCAGGTTGATAATTTTCGGTTTCATGTTCAGATGGCCGGGAGCGCCCAGTGCTTGATTTCCCAGGTGCCCAACGTCGGGTGTTGCAGGGTCCAATGACCGGCGTTGCAGCTAACCATCTGCCAAGGCTGAGCCTCGGCGCGATCACGGCCGGTCCACGACAACGCGGCGAGAAACAGCGGGCCGTGCAAACGGTCGGTGCGCAGAATGGGACACACATGGTAAGGGGCATGTAGGTGTCGGCGCGGGGTGGCGTCGTCGAGGCGGTTGTCCCATTCCGTGGCGGTGAAACCATGAAGCGGTTGGAGAACGGTGCCACGAGACGCGGGAGTGAATGCGGATAAGGTGGAAGGGGCGTTCTCAGGACGGTTAAGCCTAACCGCCCCTGCCTCCGCTGAATTCAGTGGGAGCGCGTAACCGCCGACACGATACACTAAGGGCCGGTGGCCGTTCAAGAGTCCACGAACCCCCGTTTTCGAAGAAGGCTTTGCGGGCAGCTGGCGGACGTCGAGTTGGTGGATGTGCAATAACCAACCTTTTTTCCACCATACGAAGGATTCAGCGCTGGTGCTCACTTGGCCGACTTTGTGGCCCATGCCGTGACTGTAGCCGATATGACTTTCATCCATCTCAACGCACACTGTGGAGTGACGGCCGAAGACGCGGCCGTCAGGCAGTTCCTGGGTGAGCGCGGAATCAAAAGACCAGTCGGTCGCGAAGTCGCGTTTGGCGAGGGTAAAGCTGACGCCAGTGCGGTAGGCGAGCTTGCTCCATTTCCACGCGCCGTAGCGGAGTTGGGTGTTGCCGACCATCGAGCCGGCGTTGATGATTTCGACTTCGCCGCCAACGCTGCGCACAAGCAGCCCGGCCGGTGGAACGGCGTGGGCGAAATCACCGAGCTCGGCGGGGAGAGGCTCCTCGGCGACATGCCAAAAAGCATGCTCGGGTGGAATGGTGAGCACCGCGAGACCCTTGGCGCACCAGTAGGGTGAGCCGCTGCAGGAATACGCTTCGGCGATCGGTTCGAAGCGGTCGGTCCAGCCAAATGCGAGGCAGCCCTGTTCTTGGGTGATGGGTTGCGCGAGAAAGAAATCGAGATTGCGTGTGCAGAGTCGGCGCAGGCGGCCGAGCGGCAGATCCGTGCTAGCGGTGGCGACGGCGAGGCCAAAGACGTTGATCGTGTTGAAACGATACATAATGGAACGCCCGAAAGCCGGATGCTCCCCACTGGCGGCGAAGAAGTGCTGGTAGTCGCGCACAAATAGGCGCGCCCATTCACGCCAGCGAATGGCACAGGCGTGATCGCGTTCCCCATGCAGCCGCGCCCACCACAACCCATAGAAATGAAACGCGTAGGCGTTGTAATGATCGAAGGCTTGGTTGATGCCGTCCTCGAACCAGCCGCCGCCGCGGTGCATGGTTTCCAGTTGGCGTAAATGCGCAGCAATCACGGCGCGATCGGTGCGGTGAGCATAGCCGTGGCGCCCGAGAAATTCCAAAATGTGCACCGACATGAACAGGTGATTGTTGTTCACGATGCCGTTGCCGCGACAGGTGGCGAACCACCGTGCCACTTGGTCCTTTTCCGCCTTGGTTAATTGGGCCCAAAGCGATTCCGGGGCAATTTGTAGGGCGATGGACATGAGCCCCATCTCGACATGATGCTGATGATAGGACGCGTCGGGTCCCCAATAGTGCGGACCTGTTGGGTCGGTGCCGGCGACCAAGCCTTCGCGGAACCACCGACTGATGTTTTGCCGCAGGGCACAGTCCTTCGGATGTTCGGCGGAGCAGAGAAAGTGCGCCGCGAGGGTCAGCGGACGGGCAAAGGTTTCCAAGCGGTCGGCTTGGGCGTCGTGATCACTGGACGGTCCGGTGATGGCCAGATCGGCGCGACCGGGATGCATGAGGGCGACCAAGGGCTCGAGGAGTCGCTTGGCTTGCAATTGCCAATGACGGTAGGCGGCGGGGAGTGGGGGGCTCATGAGTTTCAGGATGAGCGATCAAAGACTTCGGGGGTTACCACGGCCTCAAGTGGCGCGTTTCGCGCGTAGGCCTGTAAGTTGCGCATACTGAAGCTGCCCGCATCGCGGCGGCGGTCTGTGGTCGGGCCGGCGAGATGGGGCGTGAGGGTGACATTGCGGAGGCCGCGGAAAGGACTTTCGGCCGGAAGGGGCTCGTGCGTGAAAACATCTAGACCGATGAAAATTTCCCCTTCCTTGGCTACCCGCAGTAATGCGGTTTCATCCACCACCGCGCCGCGACCGACGTTGACGAAAACGCCTCCGGGGCGGATCAGGCGCAGCAGATCCTCGGTGACGATACCGACGGTCTCCGGAATCAGCGGAGCCAGTTCGACGATGATCTCGTTATCACGAAAGAGTGATTTCAACGAGCGGGCGCACGTCATGCCCCATTTGGCTTCGGCCGACGCGTCAGCATCGGGTGCGTATACTTGAATGCTGACGCCGAAAGGCTTGAGCAAGGCGATGAGCTCACGCGCCACCATGCCAAAGCCGTGCAGGCCCACCTTGCGCCCGAAGAGCGACGCGGTTTCCGTGCCGCCATCTTTCCAACCTTGTTCTAAGTGCATGGCGAGCGCCCAACTCGTGGCACGACGCAGGCAACAAAGAGTGTGAAAGAGCGCCCATTCAGCGACGATTCGGCTGATCGAACCGCCCCAGTTGGTGAGCAGAAGGCCATGTTCGAGCTGAGCGCGGGTGACGAGGTTTTTGACGGAGCCGCAGAGGTAGCAGACGTAGCGCAGCTCCAGCGGAAGGATGGAGGGCAGCGGCGGAGTTTTCCAGCAGGCAATGAGAACCTCGGGATTGGCGGCGGCGAGGGCTCGGTGAAAATCATCAGCGGACAGGCCGGTAGTTTCAAGCTGCGTGAAGGCCGGCGTGAGTCCATAAATCTCGCCGAGGATAGGTTCGGGCAGGAAGTCGCGAAGTTCCTCGGAGGTTAGGGCGGCGAGAATGGAGGTCGGACGTGGCATGGCGGCGTGGGAAAAATAAATCTTTTTGGACGGTGCGGGTAAGGGAGGCCTCAGAGAGGCGGCAGACATTCCAAAATCTCGCAGCCGGATTCGGGCACGTAGGCGAGCGTAAGACCTGCGGGGCAGAAATATTTATCGTAGCGACAGAGTCGGTGGGTTTCACTGCCAACCGTGATGGCGCAGGCGCCGGCGGTGATGATGCCGATATGAAAGGAGTCCTCCTGTTTTTCAGCCGAGCTTTTGAGGGTGAGCTTGTGCACGCGGAAGCACGGTGTTTGCGCCGGGCCGATCAGTTCTTCTTGGCGTGAAGCGGGGCTGAGTTCACGGCGGATACGTGGCCGGTAGCGATAGTCGCTTTCGATGGCTTCGCGCGAGTAGCGGTTGAAGTTGATCATCGAGAGGCCGAAATCGATCCCGCGGTTCATGAAGCGAGCGGCCTCGGGAAGCACGTAGCCGGCCCGCTCAAATTCGTAGCGCACGGCGAAGTCGGTCGGCTCTTGGATCTCAATCATGAACACGCCTTCGCCGAGGGCGTGGGGAAAGCCACCGGGAATTAGGAAAGTGTCGCCCACGACAACGGGAATCTTGTCAAAGCAAGTGGCCATCGCCGTGGTATCCTGCGTCTCGATCCAGATCTTGAGCTGTGCGGCTGACGGGGGATGCTGAAATCCCATGTAGAAATACGGTTCGGTCACGCCTTTGCGGACGCCGAGAATGTGATAGGCTTCGGTCTTTCCGCTGGGAGAATTGAGATGAAGGCGGGCAAACTCACGCGAGGGGTGGCACTGGAAATGGAGCCGCACCGCGGAGTCGAGAAATTTGACCAGCAGCATCGGAGCATGGCCGTGCCGGACGAGGTGCGCGGCGCCCAGAAAGTATCCTGGATCGGAAGCAACAAGTTCACGAAAATCACACGATATACCGCCGACGATGACTTGGGAGACGCCTTCGTAATGCTGCTCACGACCGGGAATGGTTGAGCGTGTGACGGAGCCGATCCAGTCTTCGGCAAAATGCGAATCCTGCGGAGGGGAGACGCCGGCATGATGATCGAGTGTCGCGCCGCCGGGATAGGTGCGCCAGACGCGATTGGGAGGAAGAAGGATGAGTTTGCCTTGGTAGGACATGCCGAAAGCGACGGATTCAGACGACAGCCGTGAGGCCACCGTCGACGGTGCGGATCTGGCCGTTGACAAAATCGGCGGCGGCCGAGGCGAGAAAAACGCACGCGCCGGTGAGATCCTCGACGCGCCCCCAGCGGTTGGCGGGCGTGCGGGCCTTGATCCAAGCATCGAACTTCGAGTCGGCGGCGAGGGGTGCAGTGAGGGCGGTGAGGATGTAGCCGGGAGCGAGGCCGTTGGTCTGGACGTTGTGCCGGGCCCACTCCGCGCACATCGCCCGGGTGAGCATCTTGAGTCCACCCTTGGCGGCGGCGTAGTTGCCGGTGGTGGGGCGGGCGAGGTCGCTCATCACCGAGCAGATGTTGATGATCTTGCCGGCGCGGCGTTCGATCATGCCGGGGGCGACGGCGCGGGCGAAAAGAAAGGCGGCGGTGAGGTTGGTCTTCAGCACGGCTTCCCAATCGGCAAGCGGCATGGTCTCGAGCGGGCCGCGGCGTTGAATGCCGGTGTTGTTGACGAGAATGTCGATTGGACCGAGATCGCGAATGGCGGCGGTGACGGCGGTCTCGTTGGTGACGTCAAAGGTGGAGAGAGTGATGGCGTAGCCCGCGGCACGGAGCGGTTCGGCGACGGTGGCGAGGGCGGTGGCATCGCGTCCGTTGATCGTGACGTGCGCGCCGGCGGCGGCGAGGGCCTCAGCGAGGGCTAGACCGATTCCGCGGGAGGAACCGGTGACGAGGGCTCGGCGGCCGGAGAGGTTGAAGCTGGATGGGGACATGAGATCAGGGTGAAAGGGCCGGCCGGGATTTTTTCACGAGGAGCCACCCGATCAACACGACGATGCCTCCGCAGAAAACAAAGCCCAACCGACCCGCCAATGGATTTGGAATCAGGGCCATCAACACGACGACGCCGCCGTAGGGCAGGCACAGCCACCCCATTAGCCAGGATTGCTTGTCGTCGGTCGCCGGGGCGCTTTCTTCCTTCGCATAATCCACTGGCGTGGCGAGGTTCAGGCAAAATTTATCAATGGCGGCTTTTTGAGCCGAGGTTTCGTGACGATAAAAAAGCTTCGTAAAAAGGAACCACGCGAGGCCGGCGCTCAGGATGGTGAAGACCCCGATGCCTTGCTCCCAATTTTGGCGTTCCCAGCCGGTGGTGCCTTCAGCCGCGCCGAAATGCCGCACGGCCCACTCGATGTTGAGAAAGCGCTCGGTCAGAAAACTCACGCAGAAACATACCGCTACTGTTGACCAGCCCGCCCAGCCCGGCGTGCGCTTGATAATCAAGCCCAGCACCAGCGGCACGATGTAGGGCAGCGACACGAGAATCTGGAATTTCAACATCAGCTCAAACAGCGTCAGGTCCTTGATCGTGCTGTAGAAGTTCGCGACGCCGATGACGGTCAACCCGAACACGATGGTCGTGGCTTTGCCGACCCGCAGCAGCTCATTCTCCGTGGCGTGGGGGCGCAGGATGGGTTGGTAGAAATTCTTGATGAACACGCCGGCATTTTTGTTCAGCCCGGAATCCATGGAGGACATCGTGGCGGCGAAGATGCCGCTCACGAGTAGCCCGGTCATGCCCACGGGAAAGACGGTTTGGGCGATGGCGAAAAATGAACCCTCGGACGGCTGCTTTAAGGTGGGGAAAGTCGCGCCGAGATCAGGGTGGGTGATGGTCGCAAGCATAGGCGGCAGGAACCAGACGAAGATGCCGACGAGGAATAGCACGCCGCCCAGCATCGCCGCTTTGCGGGCATGGCTGCTGTCCTTCACGCAGAGGTAGCGGGAGGCGTCGTTGAGGTTGTTTGTCGAAAGGAACTGTTTGAGAAAGATTGCCACACACCAGAACAGCAGGAAGTCGTCCGTCGCCAGCTTCTGGAGGTTGAGATTGGTGTCGGCCAGCCGGTCCATGGCCACCGACCAACCGCCGACATAAGAGAGCGCCAGCACCGTGGTTACGATCGTCACCGGAATCAGCACCAAGACTTGGATAAAGTCACTGGCCAGCACCGCCCAACTGCCACCCACGAGCGAGATCAGCAGCACCGACACGCCGGTGACCATGATGGTCAGGCCGACATCAATGTCGAAGGCGGCGGAAAAGAACACGCCGAGTCCATAGAGCCAGATGCCCGCCGTCAGCATTTGCAGCGGCAGGGTGATCCAGGTAAAGGTCTGCTCGCTGACGCGCCCAAAACGCTGGCGCACGGCTTCCATTGCGGTGATGACGCGCATTTGCCGGAGCTTGGGCCCAAACCAAGCCGCATTGATGAAAAAGCCCACAGCGTTAGCCAGATAGATCACGGCGACCGGCCAACCGTCGCCGTAGGCCCGGCTCGCAGCGCCGGTAAAGGTCCATGCGCTGAAAGATACCATGAAGGCTGAGCCGCCGGCCATCCACCACAACACCTGGCCACCGCTACGGAAATAGTCGCTGACGTTGGTGATGAAACGCCGGAACACCCAACTGATCACCAGCATGAAGATGAAATAGAAAGCAATGATTGCGTGGTCGTAGGGACTCATGGGGTCGGACAACGCTAATTAATAATTATTAAATTCCAAGCCTGAAAATGTTCTTTTACGGAATAGGTGCCGGGGCAATCAGCGCACGGGACCGGTGGACTGCCCGCGGTAAAGCTCGGCCGGCAGGATGAGATCCTGAAACCAGCCTTCGTCTTGGCGGGCGGTGTCGTGGAGGAGTTTGGCGGCGGCCCGACCCAACTTTTCGGCTTCACAGCCGGCGGCGGTGATGTGCGGGGTCACTTCCTTGGCGAGCGGTGAATAGTCCGCCGCAGCCACGCTGATGTCGCCGGGCACCGCCACACCTTCACGCAGCAAGGCATGAGTGGCGCCAATCGCCATGTGCAGATTGTAGGTAATGAAGGCTGTGGGGAAATCCTTGCGGGCGCGTTGGGGCAGCAGGCTCAAGATCGCTTCAGCGCCCTCGGCCCGGTCGCCCTGTTGCAGATAGACGGCATAGCGTTCGTCGACTTTGAGGCCGTGCAGTTGCAGGGCTTCAACGTAGGCCCGATGCCGGGCTTCGTGGCGCCCGAGTCCCGCATTGCCGCCAAGCCAGCCAATGCGGCGATGTCCCAACTCATGTAGATGCTGCACAATGGCGGACAAGGCCTGCGGTTCATTACCAACAACAGAATGGCTGTGCCCGGCATGCCGGGCCGACACCGCGACAATGTTGGTGGTGAACTGCTGCAGTTGATGCAGAAACCCTGGTTTTACTTCACCGAAGAGCACGATACCCTGCAGAGCGTGACCGGTCGGAAAATACTGGCGCAGGCGGTTGCGTTTCAGCCCGTCCTCGGAGCCGAGAAAAACCGCCGCGTGCCCCTGCTCGGCGAGCACGGTGTGCAGACCGTAGAGCACGTGATTGAAGTAGCTGCCTTGAGTGTGGATGTTGAGACCGGAGCGGAGGATGATACCCACTTGGCGCAACTGTGCCGCGCGCGGCAAGCGTTCGAATTTCATGCCTTTGGGTTGATAGTCCAGACTCACGGCATGATCCCAGATGCGTTGGTAGGTGTCGGGGTTGATGCCGTCTTTACGTCCGTTCAGAACTAGGGAGACCAGTGCCTGCGAGATACCCAGATCTTTGGCGAGCTGAGTCTGAGAGATACGTCGCGGCTTGGACATTGAACCCACTCTGTTGGGGGGTTCACACCGAACTCAACCTTGGATTATGGTGACTGGCCCGCGACTGGAGGTGACAGATCTTTGCCTTTGGGAGTGGAATAATCGGGCGGTGTGGTTACTCTAACACTCATGAAACTGATTTTGCCTCTAGCCGGATTGGTCGCGATCGTGCAGGCCGCGGGCACGCTGTTTTCCGCTGATATGAAAGACCAAAAAAACCCGACTGTGAAAGATGCCTTGGAATGCAAACCCGGCGAAGTCTCCGCCTGCGGTCTGCCCTCGAATGTCGTGATCGACATGAGCAAGGCCAAGGTGCAGCGCACCGACGCCGAGTGGCGGCAGCAACTCACGCCGCTCCAATATCACGTCGCACGTCAGCAGGGGACCGAGCCACCTTTCCGCAACGAATTCTGGGACAGCAAAAAAGACGGCGTCTATTTCTGCGTGGGCTGCGACACCCCGCTGTTCGACAGCAAGACCAAATTTGACAGCGGCACCGGCTGGCCGAGTTTTTACCAGTCGATTGAGAAAGCGTTTGTGGGCGAGCTGGTGGACCGCTCACACGGGATGGTGCGCACGGAGGTGCACTGCAACGTCTGCGGCAGTCACCTTGGCCACGTCTTCGACGATGGCCCGCGCCCGACGCGGTTGCGCTATTGTATCAACAGTGCCTCGCTCCGTTTTATGCCCCGCGGGGAGTATGCGGCGTGGGTGGCGAAGGGCGGGGCGGCGAGGTAAGTAGTGCGGGAAGATTTTAACCGCGGATAACACGGATCCGGGCCGCGATGCGGGATTACGAATCTTTGTAGATTGGTGGTTGCTGGAAGCTCCGCGCACCGGGCTAAACGGCATGTTTCAGATTTCAAGGTCTGCAGCGTGGTGCAACATCCGGGCTAAACGGCTGCGAGGAGCAGGAGCTGGCGCAGGCGCTGTGGATCGGTGGCCGAGGTCTTCGCGATGAAACCTCGTAGGTGCGCGAAATGCACGTCGGGCGCCCGCGCGATGCGCGTGAAGTCGAGGCGTGGATGATCGCGATGCCGCGACAGGCCATAGCCGCCGCCGCGGCGGTCGGGCGCGATGATCGCAACGACCTGTTCATCCAAGCCCTGCTCCTGCACATAACGATCGAGGCCGGCTGAGGGATCTTCTGGCAGGGGTTCCGTGCGCGGTAGGAAGACGATCGCAGGGGTTTTCCCGCTTGTGGTGACGTCGGCCAACTCCTGCAACGTCCAGAGTTCGACGTGTTGGCCGATGAAGGTGAGTCGTGCGCGGAGGGTGCGTAGGTAGTCGAGCAGGTCGGTCCCCACTAGGCGCATGATTTCCCACAGCGGTTCGCCAGGTGCGTGGCGGGAGGTGGCGGCGAAGCGGCGCAGCAGCGTGCCGTCGATGGGCGAGTGGAGCTGGTTGATGATGCCGCGCTCCACGCCAAGCCAGCGGGCGGTGGTATTGGGGCCGCGGCAATCGAACCACTCGGCGGGTTCGAGCCACTCGCAGAACGCCCGGGCGTCCGCATAGAGTCCGAGGTGCTGGAGCACGAGGGAGAGGGCGCAGGTCGGGGCGGCATCATCCGGCAGTTGGTGGTGATCGAAATTATTCAGCGCAGGCTCATGACGGTGGCCCACATCGACCACGGCGATGGCGGGGTCGGCCAGATCGGCCTCGGTCGGCTCGTGGCGCAGGATCGGGCAAGGGGCGGTGGCGAGTAGCACGCAGCAGGCGAGCAACTCATCTTTATGGGCGCTGCCCGGATGCGTCAGGATCGTGTTGTAAGGCGTCATTCGTCTTCATCCCATCACACCCACCCGGCAAAAGCCATGCGGCAAGTGAAAATCAGGGTGCGTGAACGCCATATCGGCAAACGGCGGTCGGCGCGCTTGGCTCAAGCCAATGTTCGTATTACAAACATGGGTTGAGCCAAGCGCAGGAGGGAAGGTTACGTATTCCCGGAAATCTGATTTATTATTCCGCATCACGGAGACGTCGCATTGCACACTACGCTGGTAAAGCAGGCTCATCGTTTTATCTGTGGTGCCGTTGTTTATGGCATCTGCTGTCCGGAGAGAAGGACGTCGCCCGGCCTGCGGCGCAGCCGGCTTTATCTAAGCGACGGGTTGAAGATTAAAGTTCGGCTCCGCAGGTCAGCTCGGCATGATGAAACGGAACCTCGCGCTGGTTGACAGACTCCAAGGTCGGTATCGTCCTCAAATCATGAACCTCAAAACCACTTCCCCTGTGTGGCTGCGCTTATCGTGCCTAGCATGCTTGCTGACGGGGCTGCCGGTCTTCGCCGACAGCCTGCCGCTCCCGGGCGACGCGGAGATGATCGTTTCGACAACGCCCATGAGGCTGTTGGCGGAGGAGGGTGCCGGCGTGCACGGGCAGCTCGCCGTCGCCCGGGAAATCATGAGTGCCGAGACACATGGAGACCTGATCTACACGATCACGGTCGAGCCCCGGTTCGGGCGGGTGGGACTGGCCGGCGGGGAAGAGGAGGATTTTTTTCAGAACAAGCGTGGGCGTCTGGGCTATTTTGCCTACCGGCCGCAGGAGGATTACGCGGGTGAGGACTCGTTCACCTACACGGTGCGCAACGAGACCTCCGGCCTAGTCTTCCAGAACGAGGTCGTGATTGAGGTGCAACCCGCTGCGCCGGTGGTCTTGGAAAATTTCGTGGTCACCGAAGCCCGGGCACTGATCATGGCGGAGCGCGCGGTCGGGCTGACCACCCGCCCGAATACCGCGGTCATGCGGCGGGTCCCCAGCCATGAAGATTTCATGACTGTGGCGGACCGCGCCACCCTCGCCAACCCGAAGGTGATCTATGCCTTGAGTGACGCGGCCAAGCCCCGGCATGGCACGGCCCGGCTTGATCCCAACACCGGTCGGCTCACCTATGCCCCCAATCCCGGATTCATCGGTGAGGACCGCTTCAACTACTACACCGCCGACGAGAACAATGCCCAGCTCGGCGTGGAAAATGTCGTGGTGGTCACCGTCGAGCCGATCCGCGACAGGAAACACATCACCGCGGATCGCTCCACGAGCCGGCAGGTTGATCTCGTGTTCGTCATCAACAATTCGCCCTCGATGGCTCCGCACCAAGGTCGCATCGCCGATAATCTCCGGCGCTTCCGGCAGCTCTTCGACGAGCGCGACCTCGATTATCGGATCGGCGTGTTGACGACCGATTTCGTCAACGCGGGCGCGGGCCGCCAGTTCAAGAAAGTCCGCTCCGTGGAGCTTGATGCGGCGGGCAACCCGGTGCTCGACCGCCAACAGCGCCCGAAGCAGATCACCAAGCAGGTGGCGAGCAACGGCTCACTCTTGACGCTGCCGGTGCTGGCCCAGCCGTGGGTGACGCCGCAAACGCCCGACCGCCTCTTTGCCGAACTCGTGAAGGTGGGCACAAACGGCGACAGCAACCGCACGGCCTTCACGGCGGTGTATAACTTTGTCGCCGGTTTCCAGAACAAGCAGCACACGATGCTGCGGCCCGACGCCACCACGATTGTAGTCTTTTTCATGGACGAGGAGGAGACCCGCATGGCGATCTGGAAAGACCGACCGAACGGCGAACGCCAGGCCGAGTGGATTGAGAACGGCAAGCTCCCCGCGCTGCTCAACCAATACAACGCGCGCAATCCCGCCCTGCGCCAGACCCTCGACGGCTACATCAATTACTGGGTGGTGCGCCCCTTCACCATCGTTAAGGGCAACAAACGCGGAAAGATCGAGATGCACGCCGTGGTAGCACCGGGCAACGTGTCGCACCGGCGTGCGGCCGAGCTTACGGGCGGCACGGTGTTGAACATCGAGGGCGATTTCTCTGAACCGCTGGCGGCACTGGGCGACCGCATCGCCGACACCGTCGCCGTCGCGCTCGAGCCGGTCGGGCCCGGCGCGACGATCTCCATGAAAAGCCTGCGCGTGCTGGTGGACGGGCAGGAAGTGCGGCCCGATCCCGTGAACGGCTGGGTCTACGACGAGCGCACCCACAGCATCCGCTTTCAGGGCGCGGCCAAGCAACAGGCGTTCACCGCCAAGATCGATATCACCTACGAGGAGCATCGGTGAGCGGAAAGCGTTCAGGCGGACGCAGGCATCTCAACCACAGATGAGTATTTAAGGCCCGGCCTTGATATCACCCCACAAGGCATCGAGACCCATACGTTCAAGCCAAGGTGCCATCATCGCTTCATCTACTCCGGTGATTTCCCAAATCGCACGAATGTCCACCGGATGCTTGGCTGAGCGCCCTTCGCGGTAAAATTCCAGTTTCCGCAGCACCACATACTCCGGTGGAGCGACCGTCATGGTCAAATCCCCGTCGAAGCGCAGGCGGCGCCGCAAGGGCAGCGCCCAGGCGTGCAAAGGATCCGTCCCCGCCAGATAAACGTCAGCCTTGTAGCCGGAGGCATGGTGAATGAGGTTGAAATGTCCGCGCTGCTGGCGGGCCTGTTCGGCCCGGATAACGGATTCAGGCGGGACATAAAACTCGCTTTCCGGGAAAGCCAGCAGCAAGGCGGCCCGGGTGGCGTCGTTCAGGCTGATCACCACGTCAAGGTCGTTGGTTACCCGCGGTTGTCCGTAGAGGATCGCAGCGGTGGCCCCGGTGACCATATAGGGTGCGCCCGTGGATTCGAGCCGGGACACGAACAAACTCAGTTCATCCGGTGCGGGCATGGAGGATGCGTTCGGCCACGGCCCGGCGCACTTCACTTTCAGTCCAGGTCGGATGCCGGTCGCGGAAACCCGCCGCCATCAGTGCCCGCATCGACCGGTTCATCCGGAGTGCCTGTTGCAGGCGCTGCTGGGGCGACATCGCCCGATAAATCGCCACCTGATGCTCATGCGCGGCGCGCTCGTGGTCAGGTTCGGCAATCGCAGACATGGCCGGATCATGGAGGATGCCGGACCCGGCGCAAGAGCTGTCCCTAAGTTCTGGAAAATTCCGCGTAAAGCTACGCCACGCGGTTCAAGACAGGCGGAAATTGTCCGGTGCGGGCTCGAACCTTCCGGAGGAAGTTGACCGCTGCTGGGATTCATCAACCGATGAATCCTTGAAAGACAGGCGCCGAATGATCGTCTCCGCCGCCGGGTTTTTTGGGCCGGCTTATCGCCGGCAGATACTACTGGTCTGCGATTAGCCGGCCCCAAAGCATTGCACCGGAGCCGATGAGGCGGAGGGCTAACCCAAAGTTCCGCCCGTTGGCGGAACTCATCAGCGGTTAACCAAAGTTCTACCGATGGTGGTTTGTCGATCGGCCTCAGACCTTCGGGAACTTTACCCACTTGGCGCCGAGCTTGGAGCTCCGGACGACGGTCTCGATGAAGGCCATGCCGTGGACGCCGTCTTCGATAGTCGGGAAATCCAAGTCCTTCGGCAGCGGCTTGCCTTTGAGTTCGGCCTCGATGGCGCGGAAGGCCTCTAGGTAGATGTTCGCGAAGGCCTCGAGGTAGCCCTCGGGATGGCCGAAGGGGATGCGGGTGAATTTCTTGCCGTGATCGAAGATGTAGCCGTTGCCGCGGCGCCAGATCTCGCGGGGCTTGTCGCCGTATTTGACGACGAGCTCGTTGGGAAACTCCTGCCGCCATTCGAGCCCGGCCTTGGTGCCATAAACGCGGATGTTCAGCATGTTCTCGTCGCCGATGCAGATCTGCGAGGCGTGGAGGATGCCCTTGGCGCCGCCCTTAAAGCGGAGGAGGACATTGCCGTCGTCGTCGAGTTTGCGGCCCTTGACGAAAGTGGTGAGGTCGGCGCAGAGTGAGTCGATCTCGAGGCCGGTGATGTAGTGCGCGAGGTTCTCGGCGTGCGTGCCGATGTCGCCCATGCAGCCGGCCGCACCCGAGCGCTTCGGATCGGTGCGCCAAGCGGCCTGCTTCTGGTTTTCGCCCTCAAGGAAGGTGGAGAGCCAGCCCTGCGGATACTCGACGACGACCTTGCGAATGGCGCCGATGGTGCCGTGGCGCACGAGCTCGCGAGCCTGCTTCACCATCACGTTGCCGGTGTAGTTGTGCGTAAGGACGAAGACTTTTTTGGATTTCTTGACGATGGCGCGCAGTTGCTTCGCCTCGGCGAGGTTGAAGGTGGCGGGCTTGTCGAGGACGACGTTGAAGCCGGCCTCAAGGAAGAGCTTGGCGGGCGGGAAGTGCTGGTGGTTGGGCGTGACGATGACAACGAAGTCGAGCCGCTTGTCGGCGGGCATTTTTGCCTCGGTCTGCACCATCTCGGCGTAGGAGCCGTAGGCGCGTTCGGGCTTGACGAAGAGGTCGGCCGCGGAGGCCTTGGAGCGGGCGGGGTCAGAGGAGAAGGCACCGGCGACGAGGCGGGCCTTGCCGTCCATGTGGGCGGCGATGCGGTGGACGGCGCCGATGAAGGCACCCTGACCGCCGCCGATCATACCGTAACGAAGTTTTCTGTTCATGGGGATTTTAGAGTAGCGAGTAGCGGGTAGAGAGTAACAAGTAGGATTCTAGCGGCGGGACGACGGGTGATAGCGAGGTGAGTGAGCAGGCGGCTATCAGTTTTCGATAAGCTCGCTACTCACTACTCGCTCCTACTTCCGCTCAAACGCGGCGTCGAAGGCGAGGGCGCTGGAGGGGAAGTCCACCTGACGCACGAAGGCGGCGGCCTCGGTGGCGCCGTGGACGCGGTCCATGCGGATATCCTCCCACTCGACGGAGAGCGGGCCGCGGTAGCCGACGTCGTTGAGGGCAACGATAATATCTTCGAACTTGATATCGCCGTGGCCGAGCGAGCGGAAATCCCAGAAGCGGCGGGCGTCGCCGAAGCCGACGTGACCGCCGAAGACGCCAACCGTGCCGTCGCCATGGCCCCACCAGACGTCCTTCATGTGGGCGTGGTAGAGACGGTTGCCGAAGGCGCGGATGAACTTCACGTAGTCCACGCCTTGGTAGCCAAGGTGCGAGGGGTCGTAGTTGAAACCGAAACGCGGGTGGCCCTTCACGGCTTCAATGGCGCGCTGCGAGGAGGCGATGTCGAAGGCGATCTCAGTGGGGTGAACTTCAAGGCCGAAGTTTACGTTGACCTTGTCGAAGGCCTCAAGGATCGGGCCGAAGCGTTTACCGAAGTCGGCGAAGCCCTTGTCCCAGTAGGCCTGCGAGGTCGGCGGGAAGGCGTAGATCGAGTGCCAGATGGAGGAGCCGGTGAAACCGTTGACGACGACGGGAAAGTCATCGGCGCTGCGGCGGCCCGGCTTGGCGTCGAAGAAGGCACGCGCGGCCTTGGCGGCGGTGATCAGCTTGCGCGCGGCGCGCTTGCGGACCCCCTCGGGGTCGCCGTTGCCCCAGACATCGGGCGGGAGGATGGCTTGGTGGCGCTCGTCAATATTATCGCAGATGGCTTGGCCGACGAGGTGGCTGGAGATGGCGTAGCAGGTGAGGCCGTGAGCTTTCAACAGCGCCCACTTTTCGTGGACGTATTTCTTCGAGTTGGCGGCGGCATCCACGTCGAAGTGGTCGCCCCAGCAGGCGAGTTCGACGCCATCGTAGCCCATCGACTTGACGAGCGGGGCGAGTTTTTCGAGGGGCAGATCGGCCCATTGGCCGGTGAACAGGGTGACGGGTCTGGGCATAAGCGGTGGGGGTTGGGCAAGCGGCGGGGACAAACGCCCGGGTGAGTCATGGTTTCGCCGGGGCGCGCGGGGCGGCAAGGGAAAAGTCCGGCATCAGGTGGCTTGGTCGTAGATCGCGGGGGTGACGACGGCCTGCAGCGGCTGTTCGGCGGCGTAGGCGCGGAGGTTTTGCAGGGCGAAGCGGCCGGCGTCGGGGTAGCGATCCACCGTCGGCCCGGCGATATGCGGGGTCGCGCTGACATTGCGCAGGCCGCGAAAACCGCTGGCCGGTGAAAGCGGTTCATCCACGAACACATCGAGCCCGATGGCGAGCTGACCTTCGCGGGCGACGCGCAGGAGGGCGGCCTCGTCGGTGATGGCGGCGCGGGCGACATTGACGAATACGCCGCCGGGGCGGATGAGCCGCAGGTGTTTTTCAGTGACAGAACCGGTGGTGAGGGGGTTGAGCGGAGCGAGTTCGACGATCACGTCATTGTCGGCGAACAGCGCCACGAGCGAAGCGGCGCGGGTGGCACCGTGGCGGATCGCCGCGGCATCGTCGAAATCTGGGGCAAACACGGCTACGGTGCACCCGAAGGGAGCGATGAGTTTGAGGTATTCGCGGGCGACCGAGCCGAAACCGTGGATGCCCACGCGCCGGCCGAAGAGTGACTTCACCTCATCGAAACCGTCGCGCCAACCCTGCTCGTGGTGAATCGCGAAGGTCCAGTGCGTGGTGCGGCGCAGGCAGGTGAGGGTGTGCAGGAGGGCACACTCGGCGACTGTGCGGCTGATGGCGGACCCCCAGTTGGTGACGAGCAAGCCGGCCGTAAGCTGCGCGCGGGTGACCAGCCGGCGGACGGAGCCGGTGAGGTAGCACATATAACGCAGCCGCGGCGGAAGGGTGGCGGGGAGGGCCGGCGTCTGCCAGCCGGCGAGGAGCACCTCGGCGGCGGTGAGTTCACGGGCGAAGGTTCCCGCCGACAGCCCGGTGGGATCTAGCCAACGAAGCTGCGAGGCGAGGGCGCGGAGTTCATCGCCGAGCGCACCGGGGAGGAAGGCTTCACGCTCGCGCGGGGTGAGGGCGACGAGCAGTGAGGTGATGGCGGGCATGTTCAGTAATAGAGCCAGAACTTGCGGCTCTGCTGCTGGTAAATCTTGGCCTGCTGCTGCCACTGCTGGAACCAACCCTCGACATTCGTGCGGGCGCCGTCGCGTTTGAGGGTCTCGTAAAACGCGGTCGAGCCCATGTGGCGGAGAAAGCCGCCGGCATTGCCTGAGCGGAAGGGATTACGAGGGTCGAGTTTGATGCCGAGGCGCATGAGGTGGAAGCTGAGCTCCGTGGGATTCCACTCATCCCAGTCGCTGATCTCGACGAACACGCCAGTCTGCGGCCGACCGTCGCGGCCCGGGACGCTCACGCGGCGGAAGGAGAGCCCGGGGAGTTTCAGCGCGCGCAACTCCGCCTCGAGCGCCTCGCTGCGCACCGTCTTGTGTGAGAGGCCGCGGAAGGCGTATTGCGGGCCGACACCATGGCGGAAGCCGATGTCGAAGCCGACCCGCGTGTCAAAATACGTGCCGAGCCCGACCATGGCGTAACCGATAACGGCGGAAAAATCCTGCACCATCGGCGAAGTCGGCACCCATTGGAGTCCGGTCTCGGGCCAGCGCATGCTGCGCCGCCAGCCGCGCATGGGGATGACGGTGAGTTTGCCGCGCAGGCGGTGTTCCTCGCTGACGTTGATGGCATTGGGCACCTGCATCACGCCGGGGGTATCTTTCGCCAGGCGGGCGAGCTCGCCGATGGTCAGCCCGTGCACATAGGGCACGCGGAAGGCCCCGACGTAGCTTTTCCATTGGGCATCAAGCGGCGGACCGTCGACCTTGTAGCCGCCGAGCGGGTTGGGCCGGTCGAGCACGATGATCTCGATGTTGTGCTCGAAGCAGGCGGCCATGGTGTAGAGCATGGCGCTGACGTAGGTGTAGCTGCGGGTGCCGACATCCTGCAAGTCCACCACGATCGCATTGAGGCCCTTGAGCATGGCGGGCGTGGGTTTGCGGGTCGTGCCGTAGAGCGAATAAACCGGCAGCCCCGTGCGCGCATCAACCCGGTTGGGGATTTTGACCTCGGCCTTCTCGTCGCCATAGATGCCGTGCTCGGGACCGAAAAGCGCGACGAGTTGCACGCCCGGCGCGCGCCGCAACACATCGACCGTGCTTTCACCACGGCGGTTGACGCCGGCGGGATGCGTGAGGAGGCCGATGCGCTTACCCTTCACGGCGGCGAAACCCTGCTCGGCCAGCACGTCGATGCCGAGCATGACGGGGAACGGTGCCGCCGGCGTCGAGACCGTTGGACTGACGGCGGAGACTTGGGGTGCGGTGAACCCGGGCCGCGCCGGCGTGCTGCCGAAGGCGGGCTTGACCGGCGGCTGGCTGGCGCTGCAACCGAAGAGGCCGAGACCAAGAACCAGCCAGCCGGTGATTTGGTGGAGGGGCGAGAGACGTTTCTGGCCGGTCATCGGGCGTTACTGTGGTGGGGCGGGGGGCTCCGTCGAGCGGGAATGGCGCGGGCGCAGAAAAAGTTTTCCGCCGGTGCGTTCTAGGATGAGCTGCCACAGCAAATCCAACAGCAGGCCGATGAGGGCACCGGCGATGAGGCCGCCGATCACGAGCGCGTTGATCGCCGTGCCGATGCGCCGGCCGATGGGCACGGTGCCATTCACCGGCGCGGGGGTCACCTTGGCTGCCTCCAGTCGCGGGGGCATTACTAGATTGGGGGCGACATAGGGCTCGTCGTGATTAACGAGCTCGACGCTGCTGCCGAAGCCGGAAACCTCGATCACGCTGCGGCCCAGTTGGTAAGTGGCGTAATAAATCGGGGCGGCCGTGAAGGGCGAGGTGATAAACTGCAGCGCCGCCATCACCATGAAGTTGGCGCGGAAGAACAGCGCCAGGATTAAGGCGAGCGGGATCTGCACGCCCAGCACGGGCATGAGTGCGAGGATGGCGCCGGCGTAGAAGGCCGGGCGCATGTACGGCGTCTTGAAGGACCAGAGGTAGGCGCGTTTGCGAGCCATCTTGGCGAACCGGCCGACGATGGGATACTTGTGCATCACCGCGCGGCGCGGCACAAAGCGCAGCAGTTGCTTCAGGCGGCGAAAGCGGGCGAAGCGTTCCTGGCGTTCGGCGTGTTTCTCGGGCGGCATGGTTAACAGTGTTGCCGGATCGCGGTGGCTAGCAAGCCGGACGCCGTGCGCAATGCTTCCGCCAAGGGCAAGCCAGGGGGCGTGGTGGCGTGCAATTGCAGCGACGGCGGCAGGGCGGCATCCGTGGCGACCTGACCGGCGAATACCTGCACCGCTTTGCCGGCTTGGAGCGCCCGGGTGGCGACGGCGCCTGGCCCCTTGCCGTTAAGCGAGCTGGCATCGAAACGGCCCTCGCCGGTGATGACGAGATCGGCTGCGGCGATGCGGCGCTCGAGATCGAGCCAGCTGGCGACGAGATCAAAGCCCGGCAGCAACTGTGCGCCGGCCCCGGCCATGAGACCGAAGGCAATGCCGCCGGCAGCGCCGGCCCCGGGCGCGTCCATCAAGGCGTCGCTCTGCCGACTGTGCGTGCAGAGCAGCAGGCCAAGCCGCGCGCTTTCATGTTCGAGCCGCGCGAGATCCTGGGATTTGAGCCCTTTTTGCGGACCGTATATCGCGGCCGCCCCACGCGCCCCGAGGAGAGGATTGGTGACATCGCAAGCGATGCGGAGGGGCGGCAGCGTCGCGGGCACCTCGCCGGTGAGGCGTTGGATCTGCGCCCAGCGGGCGGGGATCGGCGGAATGATTTTTTGACCCGACGCATCGAGAAACCCGAGCCCGAGCGCGTGGAGTGCGCCGAGCGCGAGGTCGTTGGTCGCACTGCCGCCGACGCCGATCACGATGGCGGCAACGCCGCGGCGGGCGGCCTCGGCGATGAGTTCGCCGGTGCCCTGAGAGGTGGTCTGCCACGGATCGCGCTGGGCGTCGGGGAGCAGGGCGAGTCCGCTGGCGGCGGCCATTTCGATGACGGCGATGTTGGCCGGTTCGCGGCGATCCAGCGCGAGCTGCAAACAGGTTTGGGCAGACGGGGGAATCTGCTGCCAGGGCACGAGACCGAATTCCGCGGTGTGCGGCGCGCCCCGCGGGCCGGTGACAGCGGTGGCACTCATTACGCCGCTGGCGGCACGGGTGAGAATCGAGGCAAAGCCTTCGCCGCCGTCGGCGAGGGGGCATTCGTCGATCGACCAGTCAGGATGTTTTTCGCGCAGGGCCGCCGCCGCAACGGCGCAGGCGGCGGGGGCGGTGAGCGAGTCCTTGAATTTGTCGAAGGCGAGCAGAACGCGCATGACCGGTCAGGCTCCGACAAGGGTGAAGCGTGGGACTGTGCGGTCGCCGTGGTTCACGGTTTCGAGAAACAGGGCCAGCGGCCGGACCCAAAGCCCGTGTTCGCCGTAAAGGGCCTGATAGACGACGAGGGGCTCCCGCGTTTCGGAGTGGCGGGCGAGCCCGAGCACGCGGTAGTCGTGCCCTTTGTAATGTCGGTAGAGACCGGGACACGGTTTGGAAGGAAGTGGCGGCAACGGGTCCATGAATCCGGCGAGCGTTGGCGGGGTGGGGCGCAAGGTCCAGCTTGGGTCGGCGGGAAGATAACAACGGGGTGGCGCAAAAAAACGGAGCCGGGCCAGCTCCGCTTGGTATGAGTCGCGGGGGGGCGTGCTCAGAATTTCGAACCGTCGGCCTTGGTGCCGCAAAGCGAGACCTCGAGCCCGAGTTCAGCGGCGAGGGCAGCCTTGGTATACATGGCGAGGTCGGCTTCTTTGGCGCTGTTCGCGTAGGCGACTTGGATATGGTTGGCCTTGTGCCGAGCCATCATCTGGTCGCGGGAAACGCCGTAGGTCACCGCGTGCATGATCGGCCACTGCTCGGTGGTCTCTTCCCAGCGGCGCTGGGTCTCAGCCGACGGCAGGGTGATGACCTTGGCGCGGCCGAGGTCCATCTTGAGTTTACCGTTTTCGAGGAAGACGCGGCTCCACACGATCTCGCCGGGTTTGGCGATGCCGCGGACAGTGCCGCCGCCGAGGCGGAAATACATGTAGGGCTGGCGCATCGAGTCGGTGCCCTTGTAGCCGTCGATGTGATGGGCCGGCGGCGCGCTGCCGGAGATGAGAAAGACCCACACGTATTCCTTGGTGGTGCCACTCCGGTCGAAATCACCCCAACGCAAATCGTGCAGGGTGTTTTCGACGGGCTGGCCAAGCGCGGTGTGCACGCGGTTGGTGAAGAGGCCGTCGAGGCCGGCGCATTCGTCCACCTCGTTGAAGTGCGTGAGCGGCTCGCCGTCGCGAATGATTTCGCCCTTGGCGTTAGCGACGGGCGGGCGGTCGCTGTTGTTGAGGATGCCCTCGACGAGGTCGGAGGCGGGGAGGAGATCCTTGAGGCCCTGCTGGTATTGGATGCCGATGGTTTCGCAGCCGAACTCGTCGGCAATGCGCAGTGCGGCGACGTAGGTCTTGCACTGCCAGAGCACCTGTTCCTCGGTGAGCTCACTGTCGGGATTCTTCCCGAGGTGAAACTTCATGCCCTTGGCTTTGAGCCAGTCGAAGACGGCGCGGGCCTCCGCATCGGCAACCTGCGTCGCGCCATAATAGAGGGCGGACTGGGAGAGGCGCTCCTTGTAAACGCCGGTCTTGAACAGCAGCTCATCGGGAATGATGGCGTTATACATGCCCATGCAGCCCTCGTCGAAGATGCCCATGATGGATTTCCGGAGGCGGAGATCGGCGGCGATTTTCTTGGCGAGCACGCGGGCCTTCGGCGGCACCGTGCTGCGGGTGAGGGCTTTGACGTGGGTGGTTGGGTGCTTGATCACGCCGGTCTGGAGCCAGGTCGCGAGACGGCCGAGGAAGAAGTCGTCGGTGAAGTCGGCGCTCCAGAGGGTGGCGTATTTTACGCCGGCCTTGGTGAGCGAGCCGTTGAGGTTGAGCATGCCGACCAGGCCCGGGGCGGTGCCCGACCAGTTGGCGACTGTGAGAATCGGTGCCTGATGTGAGATGAGGCCGTGCAGGATGTGGTGTGAATATTGCCAGACCGCCTCGGCGACGATGATCGGCGTCTTGGGATTGATCGTGGCGAAGACCGCCATGCCTTCCTTCTGCGAGGCGATGAAGCCGTGCTTGAGGGCGGGCTTGTAGGGATGGGCGCGGACGAGCTTGTAGCCGAGCTTGGCGACGGCGGCGGTGAGCTGCCGTTCCATCGCCTCCTGGCCGGACCAGGTCTTTTCGTTAGCGGATTGGCGCAGATCGCCGTTGGCGATGAGGAGGATGGTTTTCTTGGGGGCTGGTTTCATGACGGGATAGAGGCTAGATAAAATCGGCGGAGCGATAAGGGGTGAACGCGGCGAGAGGGAAGTGATTATGCACTGGTAACGGGCGGGCCGGAATGGATAGTTTGTGAAAAGGCATGGATAAAATCGGCAGGCAACAACGACGCGAGCTGCTCTCCCAGCAGGTGACCGGGGCGCGCTATTTTTTTCTCAACCTAGTGCCGACGCGCGGGGCACAGGTGGGGCCGGCCTTGGGCGGCCGCGAGTTGTGTAATCCTGATTACCGGGTCACGCGGGAGACTTATGCCTATGATGGTTTGGAGTATGTCACCGAGGGCGCGGGGTGGGTGGAGCTTGATGGGCGGCGGGAGCTATTGGGCCCGGGCGCGGTGTTCGCTTATGGTCGGGCGACCCGTTGTGAGATTCAGACCGATCCGGCCAAGCCGTTGGTGAAGTATTTCGTGTGTCTGACCGGAGGGGCGGCGGCGAAGCGGCTCGCCCGGGCAGGCGTGGCGCCCGGTGTCCTGAAAATGCTGACGACGCATGCCGAGTTGCGGGGATTGTTTGAGGAGCTGATTCACGAAGGCCAGCGGCCCGGGCGATTGGCGCTTGAACTCTGCGCCGCGCGCTTGGAGCTATTGCTCCTGAAGATCGAAGAGCACATCCGGGCAGGCGCGCGGGGCGAAGATCCGGCGCGCGAACGATTTTTGCGCTGCAAGGCCCTAATTGAGGAGCGGGCGGAAAAACTGGTGACGCTGGAGGAAATCGCGGCGGCGGCCGGGCTGGAGGTTTCCAGCGTGTGCCGCTTGTTCCGGCGGCATCACGACTGCAGTCCCTACCAGCACCTGCTACGACGCAAGATGACCCTCGCGGCCGAGCATCTGGTGGAAAACGGCGGGTTGGTGAAAGAGGCGGCGCAGCGCGTGGGCTTCGCCGACCCGTATCACTTTTCCCGCTGCTTCAAGGCCGTACACGGCGTGGCTCCGCGTGACCTGCTGCGCTACCGGCGCGCCGGTTAACGAGGGGATGTCCGCGCCGCCGGGAAAAATCATCGCCTGGCGGGCGAGGCTCACTCGGATCCCGGACGGATGCTCAGATGCGACTCCCCGGCGGTCACGGTCTTGCCTACCCTGAACTACCTTCGCGCGATCACCAAAATCACCGGCGGACCGCAGTCGGCAGCGGCACCAGGAGCGACGACGAAGCGGAAAACCCCGGTTCCTGAGGATTCCGACATTGCCCGGCGGCGGGCAATGGTTTGGCTGATGACATCCATGGAATCCAAAACCGCCCTCATCACCGGCGCATCGCGCGGCATCGGCCGTGGCATCGCCATTGAACTCGCTCGCGCGGGCTGCCGCGTGGCCATCAACTATGCCGGCAACGCCGAAGCGGCCGCCGAGGCGCTTGCGCTCGTGCAGGCGGCGGGCGGGGAGGGTTTCATCGTGCAGGGTGATGTGGCCGTAGCTGCCGACCGCGAGCGACTGGTCAGCGAGACCGTGGCCAAGTTCGGGCGGATCGACCTGCTCGTGAATAACGCCGGCGTGGCGCCCAAAGTCCGCGCCGACCTGCTCGACGCGGGCGAGGAGAGCTTCGACCGGCTCTACGCAATCAACCTGAAGGGGCCGTTTTTTCTCTCGCAGCTCGTGGCGAAGCAGATGCTGAAACAGGCACCGGACGCTGAAGGCTTCCGCGGCCGCATGGTCAACATCACTTCCATCTCGGTTTACACGGCTTCGATCAACCGCGGCGACTATTGCATGGTGAAGGCGGGGCTCGCGATGATGACCAAGCTCTTCGCCGACCGGCTGGCGAACGACGGCATCAACGTCTATGAGATCCGCCCCGGGGTCATCGCCACCGACATGACCGGCGGCGTGAAGGCGAAATACGACAAGCTCATCATCACCGACGAGCGCGGTATCACGCCGATCCGCCGCTGGGGCAAACCCGAGGACATCGGCCGGGCCGTGCGCGCCATCGCCGAGGACCGTTTCCCGTTCTCGACCGGCGCGTGCTTCGATGTGGACGGCGGCTTCCACCTGCATCGCTTGTGAGGATGAACCACGCGCGATGCGCGCACTAGAAACCGAAGTCCCGGCGTGGTCGTCTAACCCCGCCTCGAATACGTCACCGTAACAGGAAAAGGCGGGGTTCAGAGATCCACCCTGCAGTCCAAAAGCTTGGGGCGATTAGTATCAGAACTCCGCGCGGAACCCGGTATAGGCGTTGCGGCCGTTGGCGGGCTCGATGCCGTTGGAGCGGACGCGGCTGAAGTATTTCTCGTCGAGGGCGTTGTTCAGGCCGGCGAGCAGCCAGAGTTTGGCCTCGCGACCGGCGATGTCGCCCGACCAGATCTGCGCCTCGACGGTGAGGTCGAGCACGGTGTAGGCAGGGATGCGCCAGTCCGAGGTGGTGGTAACGGTGTTGGCATCGTCGGCCCAATGGGCGGAGAGGTGGGTGAAGAGCGCGGCGGCTTTCCAGATCTGGTCGTTTCGGATGATGATGCCGGTGCGTAACATGTGCTCCGGGGCGTATTGCGGGGTGCGACCTTGGAGGGGGCCGCCGGTGAAGGTCGCATCGAGGTATTGATATGACGAATACAGGGTCACGGAGAATTCGGAAGGACCTTTGATGAGATCATAGAGATCGAGCTCACCGGAGAGGCTGAGGCCTTGGTTCACGGAACGGCCGACGTTCTGGATGTTCGAGCCGACGCGGCCGAAACGATCGTCGTAATCGACGTGGAAGAGGCTGGCGTCGAAAGAAGACCAAGGGGTGGGACGGCCGCGGTAGCCCAGTTCGGAGTTGACCGCGCGGCCGGCATCAAGGTTGGCGCTCACGGTGTCGCCGCCGCCGGACGGAAAGGCGTCGCTGTAGGTGGGCGGCTTGTAGGATGTGGAGATATTGGCGTAGGCCTCAGTATTTTTCGCCACCGCGTAGCTCGCGCCGAGGCCGCCGAGGGGCACGACTTCGGAGCGTTCGTCGCGGATCAAATTGGCCGGGAGTTTGGACACGTTCACCCGTTCATCCATCGACTGTTCGTTGAACTCGATGCGCACGGCGGGAGTGAGAGTGAGGCGGTTGAAGCGGAAGAGATTTTCCGCAAAGACGGCGGCATAGCGCGAGGTGCGGAGAGCATCGAAGCGCAAGTTGGGGCCTCGGTCGGACGTCAGGTCGCCGGGGTTGGTGAACTCCGTGAAAATGGGCGAGCGGATGTCCATCGCGGTGACGCCGACGCTGAGGGTGGAGGTGTCGTCGCCGAGATCGTAGTCGAGGCGGAGGCGGCTGTCGGCGGCGACGGTGTCGTAGGTGTGTTGGGTGATGTTGAGTTGGTTACCGGTGACGGTGCCGAAGCCCTGGCCGTTCTGGCGCTTGCTGTAGCGGACGGTCTGGGAGGCCCAGACGCGGGTATGCCAAAGGGAACGCTTGCCGACGTGTTCGTAGCCGATCGAGCCGAAGACGCGATCAAGGCGTATGCGGTCGTTTTCGACGAGGGTGACATCAGGATTGGTGGCGAATTGGGCGGGGCTTAGGCCACCGGGTTCGCCGTGATCGGCGTCGTAGGATTCGGCGCGCACGGTGACGCGCTGGTTGGCGTCGAGATCGTAGAAGAGCGCGAGGTCGCCGCCGTTGAGCTCGAAGTCGTTATTGCGGGGGCGGAAGGAGTCGCCGGAACGGTGATCGAAGTTGGCGAGGTAACCGAAGTGGTTCTGGCCACCCTGCAAGGTGCTGAAAGTCGAGTAGAGATTATCGCTGCCGACGATGTGTTGGGTGCTGACGTTCCACGGACGCGAGCGGTCCGGCAGGTGGGTGATGAAGTTAAGGGCGCCCGAGGGTTGGGTGCCGTAGATCAGGGCGGCGCCGCCCGAAACGAACTCAAGGCGATCGACGCTCTCGAAGGGCGGCGCGAAATAGACGGTGGAGTAACCGAGCGGATCGAGGACGAAAGGGAGGCCGTCCTTCAGGACCATGAGGGTTTGCGATTCGTGGGGATCGCCGATGCCGCGATAGCTGAGGTTGAGGAGGGCGGAGTTGCTCACCTCGCTGGTGAGCAGACCGGGCGTTTTGGCAAAGGCCTGCCGGTAGTTGTCGGTCTGGATTTGTGGGAGAGAGTCGAAGTCGATGACGGAGGTTTTTTTGCCGGCATAGATCGTGGTGCCTTTGACCTCCGCGAGGAAAGGCCCTTGGATCACGCGGTCGCCCTGAGTTTCGCCCACCACCACCAACGGGGAAAGGGTGACAACTTCGGAGGAAGTTTCGCTCGCCAAGGTGGCAATGGCCGCAGCCGGCCAGGGTTGAGCTGCTAAAGCGCCTGGCAAACCAGCGGACACCAGGGCGAGCAGTGCTTTGGTGAGCAGAGGACGAGCAAAGGGACGTTGAATACAAGTAGTGGTCATGGCGGATTTTTTGAACATGAGACGCAATCGCACTTCAAGAAAAATAATGAGAGAGAGTCACAGTCGCAATAGTTAGCTTACGAACAGCCTCTTGCGCAGAGTTTTACGTGGATCTTTTTTTCTCTGCTTTCCCTGCCATTGCGAGAAACCGACGGCAGGTCGCAACCGAGGCAGACGCACGGGAAACTTCCGCGAAGGGCTCATCGGAGAGAGTGAAGACTATCAAATGGCCCCGAGGCGAAAACCCGGATATCCGTCCGGAATGCGTGCCTCGCATCACTCAACGCAGGCACGAAGTCGTGCGTCGACATCCGCCGCCCGAGCTCGGCATTTCACTCGCGGAGATGATCCGCAAGGGCAAGGTTCACGCCATTGTCTGCACCGGCGCGAACTTTGATTCGGCTACTCATGTTACCTGACCCCCTAGAATTGACCTCCCCTAGAGTTGACCCCGGCCGGCCGGTTACGGAAAAGGCCCGGGCCTTGGTCAAAGAGCCGGAGAGCTTGAATCGTTTACCGGAGGGTTCTCGGGCTCAGATGGGCACCGCCGCCCGCCGGGCGGAAGGGAAGCGTGTTCGGTCGGTTGTAGTTGCCCGGTGGGGTGACGATCACGGTTCCACCGCCGCCATAAGGGAACTCCTAAATTTTACAACTAATTGCTGGACAACGTGATAAAATGTGCGTATCTTGTATCTCGATGAGCATGAATCAATATACGTTCTTCGGTGATCACGCGGCGCTGGAGT
>JBDNGL010000065.1:0-17693 GCA_041689285.1 Opitutaceae bacterium | reverse complement strand
TGTGACGATGGCCGTCCCGCAGAGTAAGCTAGCGACCTATGCCGCCGAATCCCCGTCGCGGCTGCGGCAAGTCCCGTTGGATGAGACCCGCTATCTCGCGTTCAACACCACCCGACCTCCGCTCAACGATACCCGGGTGCGGCGGGCCCTGTCGCTGGCGATTGATCGCACCGCGCTGGTTACCAAAGTCCTCCAAGGCAGCCAGACCGCGACGAAGCGCTATGTGCCGCCAGGCCTCGGCGGCTACCCGGACCACACCGCGCCGCTCACGCTAGAAATCACTGCGGCCCGCCAACTCCTCGCGGAGGCCGGTTACCCCGACGGAACCGGCTTTCCGGTGCTAACACTAACCGGCTGGACCCTGACTCCCGTGCTCGAGGCGGTGCAGGCGATGTGGAAAACGCACCTCGGCATCGAGACCCGCATACAAGTGCGCGAGGCCCGGGTGCACCAAGCCGCGCTTGCCATCGGCGATTACGACATCGGCTTCATGACCGCGATTCCCGATGTCGCCGATCCTGCGGATTTGCTGGAAAATTTTCGCAGTGGCGCCACCGATAACTATGCGCAGTGGCGCGACCCGGGGATGGATATTCTCCTCGACGCAGTCAGCACTGCTCATGAGGCGACGGAGCGTTGGCGCCGGCTGACCGCTGCGGAAGATCGACTGCTCGCTGCGGCGGTGGTCGCACCGCTTTATTTCAACCGCCAGTCATTCTTGGTGGCACCGCGAGTTCGCGGGTGGCAGGCCGACGCTTTGTGGACTCGTTTCTACAAACACGTCTCCCTCCACGAACCCTAAGAATCTATCCGCATAACCTCTACCCTAAAGAGCGGACTGAGGAATTTGGAGAACCCGCGTCCCTGCGGGCTGGGGCTCGGCTGGCCGAGACGCTAGCCCGCCATCAGCAAGGGTTTCGGATCGGTGCGTAGCTTCCACCGGTCGGCACGGGCGCGGTGCGGGGTTTTGACTCTCCTGTCGCCGGATCCGCCGCGACGCGGTGTTGGCAACGGAGCGGTAAAGGGAGCGTGTTTTCCCACCGGCCAAGCTTGCGGGCGGGGCCGGCACTCCTAGCGTCGCGGTATGCTTAAGTTTTCTCCAAGCCTCTTAACCGCCCTGCTTGCCGCGCTGCTCCTGACCGGTTGCGGCAAAAAATCCGCCACCACGTCCACCGACGGCACCAAGACCCTCCATGTCGGCAACGGCACGGAGGTGCAGGATCTGGATCCGCAAATCGTCACTGGCGTCCCCGAGAACAAAGTCATCAACGCCCTCTTCGAGGGGCTCGTCATCGAGGGCCCCGCGGGCACCGATACCGCCCCGGGCGTCGCCGAGCGTTGGGAAACTTCGGCCGACGGCCTTGTGTGGACGTTTTACCTGCGCGCCGACGCCCGCTGGTCCAACGACGATAAGGTTACGGCCCATGATTTCGTGCGCTCCTACCAGCGCATCCTCACGCCAAGTCTTGCCGCCGAATACGCCTATAAGCTCCACCACGTTGTCGGCGCGGAGGATTACAACACCGGCAAGCTGACCGATTTTTCGCAGGTCGGCTTCACGGCCCTCGATGACCGCACCCTGCAAATCACCCTGCGCCACCGCGCTCCGTTCCTGCTGGAGGCGATGAAGCACTACTCGTGGTTCCCCGTGCACATCCCCACCATCGAAAAATTCGACGGCCTCACCCGCAAGGGCTCCCGCTGGACCCGCACCGAGAACATGGTGGGCAATGGCGCCTTCATCCTCACCGACTGGCGGCCCAATCAAAAGATCATCGTCACCCGCTCACCCACCTACTGGGACCGCGCCAACGTCAAACTTGATGCGATCCATTATTATCCCATCGAAAGCGTGGACACCGAGGAGCGCATGTTCCGCACCGGTCAGCTTCACAAAACCAATGAGCTGCCCATTTCCAAAATCGACACCTACAAACGCGACTACCCGGAAAACTACCGCCAAGATATCTACTACGGGACCTACTTCTACCGCCTCAACGTCACGCGTCCGCCGCTCAACGATGTCCGGGTGCGCCGTGCCCTCGCCCTCGCGATTGATCGCGAGCAACTGGTCGCACAGGTGACCCGCGGTGGCCAGGCCCCGGCCTATCACTTCATCCCGCCGACGGAGGAATTCACCCCGGAGGCTCGCCTGCAGGGCGATCTCGCCGAGGCCCGCCGCCTGCTCGCCGAGGCCGGTTATCCCGAAGGCCGGGGTTTCCCGAAGATCGAATTGCTCTACAATACCTCCGAGAACCACCGCGTCATCGCCGAGGCCATCCAGCAGATGTGGCGCCGGCAGCTCGGCGTGGACATCGGCCTGCGCAATGAGGAATGGAAGGTATATCTCGATTCCCAAGATGAACTGAACTACGACATCTGCCGCGCCGGGTGGATCGCGGACTACACCGATCCTAATACGTTCGCCGACATGTGGGTCACCGCTGGCGGCAACAACGACACCGGGTTTTCCAGTGCCGAATACGACCGGCTCCTGCGTGCCTCGATGGATACCCAGACCGATGAAGAGCGTTTTGCCATCTACCAGCAGTTGGAAAAAATCCTGATGGATGAAGTGCCTGTGATCCCCATTTATTTCTATACGCGCGTCTATGCCATCAGCCCCAAGGTGCTTAACTGGGTGAAAAACCCGCTCGATAACCGCGCATGGAAATTCATCGACCTCGCCGAGTGAAGCCTCCGCCCGTCACCGACCGCGCAAAAGGATTGGCAACGGTGGCCGGCTCCGGCATCGCCTAGGGGCACCACGCCATGTTTCGCTTCATCGCCCGCCGCCTGCTCGAGACCATCCCGGTCCTTCTCGTGATCATCACGGCGACGTTCTTCATGATCCGTTTCGTGCCAGGCGGGCCGTTTACGGCCGAGAAAGCCGTCACCCCTGAGATTCTGCGCAACCTCGAGGCCCACTACGGCCTCGATCAACCCCTGCACCGCCAATACTTCAGCTATCTCGGCGATCTGGTGCGTGGCGACCTCGGTCCTTCGTTCAAATACGCGAACCGCACGGTCAACGAGATCATCTTCGACAAGCTGCCCGTTTCTCTCGAACTCGGCGCGTGGTCACTGCTCGTCGCCCTGTGCCTCGGTCTGCCGCTCGGCACCATCGCCGCTATCAAACGCAACTCCTTCCTCGACTATCTGTGCAGCGGCTTCGGCATGGTCGGCATCTGCATCCCCACCTTTGTAATGGGCCCGTTACTCGCGCTGCTGTTCGGTATCCACCTGCAATGGGTCAACGTCTCCGGCTGGTATGGCCCCGCTGACCGCATCCTGCCGGCGCTGACCCTCGGCTTTGTCTATGCCGCCTACGTCGCCCGGCTCACCCGCGGCGGCATGCTGGAGGTGCTCAACCAAGATTTCATCCGCACGGCCCGCTCCAAGGGCGCCTCCGAGTTCCGCGTTATCTTTCGCCACGCCTTGCGCGGCGGCCTTTTACCGATCGTCTCCTTCCTCGGCCCCGCCATCGCGGGCATTCTTACCGGCTCGTTCGTGATCGAAACCATCTTCCAAATTCCCGGGCTAGGCCGCGAATTCGTGCAGTCGGCCTTCAATCGTGACTACACCTTGGTCCTCGGCACGGTCATCCTCTACGCCACCCTCATCATCTTTCTCAATCTCGTCGTGGATGTCGTGCAGGTCTGGCTCAACCCCAAACTCAAGTTCGAGTAACGATGGCCGCCAACCTCTCACCTGCGCAGTTGCCCTCGGCCGTGGTCAACTCAGCGGAACTTGAATCGGGTTCCTCACTCTGGCGCGATGCCTGGCACCGGCTCGCGAAGAACAAACTCGCCGTCTTCGGTGGCGCTACCCTTGTCGTGCTCGCGGTATTCTGCATCGTAGGTCCATGGCTGAGTCCCTACGGCTACGAGGAACAGAATCTGGCCAACACCTTCGCACCCCCGGGGGCCGCCCACTGGCTCGGCACTGATCAGCTCGGCCGCGACCTGCTCGTGCGCCTCATGGCCGGCGGCCGCATCTCCATCATGGTCGGCCTCATCGCGACCCTCGTCGCCATCAGCATCGGCGTCACCTACGGCGCGGTCGCCGGTTTTTTCGGCGGCAAGGTGGACTCCGTGATGATGCGCATCGTGGACATCATGTATGCGCTGCCGTTCACCATTTTCGTCATCCTGCTGATGGTGTTTTTCGGCCGGCACATCTGGCTTTTGTTTTTCGCCATTGGCGCCGTCGAGTGGCTGACGATGGCCCGCATCGTCCGCGGCCAGATCATGTCCATCAAAAAAATGGAGTTCATCGAGGCCGCGCGATCCCTCGGTCTCGGCAAGCGCCGCATCATTTTCCGGCACATGATCCCGAATGTGCTCGGTCCCATCATCGTCTACACCACGCTCACTATTCCCGCTATCATGCTGCTGGAAGCCTTCCTGAGTTTCCTCGGCCTCGGCGTGCAGCCACCGATGAGCTCGTGGGGCACGCTCATCAAGGACGGCGCCGAAAAAATGGAGGAATACCCCTGGTTACTGCTCTTCCCCGGCACGGTGTTTTCCCTCACCCTCTTCTCGCTCAACTTCCTCGGCGACGGCCTCCGGGACGCCCTAGATGTCCGGGCGGCGAAGGATTGACCGCCCGTCAGCCGGCTGCCGGGCGGTCATTTGCGTCTGGATTCCCGGCAACTGATTGCGAATCTACAAGCCTCTCATGACTCTGCGCCGCTTTCGTCCCTACCTTGCCTACCTGCGGCCGGTGCGCGGCCCGCTGATCGTAGCGATCGTCGCCGGCCTACTGTATAGCGCGGCCACCGGCGCCGGATTGCCGAGCATGATCAAGTATGTGTTCCCCGCCATTTTTGACGGCGCGGAACGTAATCTCCCCCTCTCCACAGTCGCCCTCATCGCCGCGTATATCCCGCTCATTTTTCTGGTGCGCAGCATCTTTGCCTACCTCAACGGCTACTACATTCAGTATGCGGGCACACACATTCTGGAAACCCTCCGAGTGGACTATTTTTCAAAACTGCAGGTATTGCCGCTTTCCTTCGTGCAAAGTCGGCAATCCGGCGACCTGCTTTCGCGGGGTTTGGCCGACACCCAGCAATTGCAGGTGGCCCTGACCCAACTGGCGAATGACGGCATCAAGCAACCCGGCACCTTGCTCTTCGCCTTGGGCTGGCTGACCTTCGTTTCCTGGCGCGCCGAGGGCGTGGGCATGATGCTCGTGTGTCTCGCCATTGTGCCGCTCACGGTGCTGCCCATCCGCTACGTTGGCCGCAAGGTGCTCCAGCGCGCAGAGCAACTGCAGCATGAAGTCGGCACGCTCACCGGCCATTTTTCCGAAAATCTCTCCGCCGCCCGAGAAGTGCGCGCCTTCGGCTTGGAGGACCGTGAAACCGGCCTTTTCGCCGGTCGCAGTCGCGGCCTGCTCATCCTGCAGCTTAAAATAGCCAAGTATTCCCAAGCCCTCAGCCCAGCCATCGAAATCGTCGCCTCATTCGGCATCGCTGGCACTTTTCTCTACGCGTATCACGCCGGCATCGATCGCGATACTTTTCTCGCCGTGATCACGGCGCTCTACCTCTGCTACGAGCCCATCAAAAAACTGGGCGCGCTCAACAACGCCCTGAAACGCGGCGAAGCCTCCCTTGCGCGCCTCTCCGCCGTCCTTGATGAACCGGTGACGATTGCGGATCCGCTCGATCCCGTTCCGGTCACGCGCTTGCGCGGCGATCTCGCCTTCAACCAAGTGGGGTTTGCGTATGGTGACAATCAGGCCCTAAGTGAGGTCACGGTTACCATTGCCGCCGGCACGGTCTGCGCGCTGGTCGGACCCAGCGGTGCCGGCAAGACCACTTTTGCCAATCTTGTGCCCCGTTTCTACGAAGCCGCGACCGGCAACCTGCGCATCGACCAGACGGATGTGCGGGCCATGCGTCTCGCCGACCTGCGCCGCAACATCGCCATCGTCTCGCAAGAGCCGGTGCTCTTCAACGACACAATTTACCAAAACCTGCTGCTCGGCCGGCCGGCAGCCACCCGCGACGAGGTGATGGCCGCCGCCATTGACGCCCACGCCGACGAATTCATCCGCAGCCTGCCGCAAGGCTACGACACCTTGGTCGGCGAACGCGGCGTCCTTCTCTCCGGAGGACAGAAACAACGCATCGCGCTGGCCCGCGCCTTTCTCCGCAACGCGCCTATCCTCATTCTCGACGAAGCCACCAGCGCCCTCGATAGTGACAGCGAGGCTGCCGTGCAGGATGCGTTGCGCAAACTCGTGGTCGGCAAAACCGTCCTGATCATCGCGCACCGCTTCAGCACCATCCGCGACGCGTCGATGATTCTGGTCTTCGAGCGCGGTCGCATCGTGGCGCAAGGCACCCACGCCGCCCTTTACACCGGCAATCCGCTTTACCGGTCACTCTACGACCGGCAGCAAGGAGCCGCCTGAGCGCATGTCGTTCGCTCCGCGCGTCCTCATCATCCGGCGCCGCTACCTGGGCGACCTCGTCCTGCTCGGCAGCGTTCTGCGCAACCTGCGCCTCCACTGGCCCGACGCACATCTCGCCGTTCTCGTCGAGGGCGGTTGCGCCGGTATCCCGCCGCTGCACCCGGACGTCAACGCCACGCTGATTCTGCCGCGTTCCCTGCTCGCGTGGCCCGGCTTTATCCGCCGCCTGCGCCGCGAACGCTTCACGCATGTCCTCGACTTTGATAACAGCGACAAGACCGCGCTCATCACGCGCCTCACCGGCGCCATGCTGCGCGCGACTTACCACCGCGAATTGGTGAAACACCGGCATCCGGGTTTCTATACGCACACAGCCCACGTGACCAACGCCTTTTACGACTCCCACCATATCACCGAGACCTACCTCGCGTTGCTCGCGCTGCTCGGTGTGCCAGTCGTCACCCGCGAAGTGCGGCTCGTGCCACGGGCGGAAGACCTCGCCGCCACCGCCCCGCTCGTCGCCGGTGCCGGCCGCAAACTATTGCTGCACCCCGGCAGCCGGAGCCCGTTCCGTGTCTGGCCGGCGGAGCGTTTCGCCGCCGTCTGCGACCGCCTGCAGGTTGAGCTCGGGGTGCAGGTGTTCGTGATCGGTGGACCCAGCGACCACGGCTCCGTGGAAAAAATTCGCGCCGCCGCCCGCACTCATCTGGTCGCGCTCGAACCCCGGCTCACGGTCGGCCGTTTCGCCGCGCTCGTGTCTCAATTTGATCTGTTTCTCTGTCACGACAGCGGCCCCATGCACATCGCCGCCGCCGTGGATACTCCCGTCGTAGCGCTATATGGTTCGCAGAACGCCGTCATCTGGCGACCCGTGGGTGCAAGTCACACTGTCCTGCAAACCGCCCTGCCCTGCGCTTGTCTGCCCGCTGCCCCCGCACCTTGCGTGCAGGGCGATTCGTATCGTAGCTATTGCGTGCGCCAACTCGGGGTGGACGAGGTCTTTGCCGCCGTGCGGGACCGGCTCAAAGCCGGAACGCGATAATCGTGTTGGCCACGTCGACGATCGCGGCAAAACGCCCGGCTTTGATCGTCTCGAATATCGCCTGCGTCACCCCGCTCGCGCGGCTCCCGAAATCGTGAAACGCCATCACGCCACCTTTTTTCAAGAAGGGCAACCAAGCTTCAATATCAGCCTTGCAACCTTCGTAAGAGTGGTCGCCGTCCACAAAAATGAGATCAATGGTTCCGCGCTTGGCCGCCAACGATTGCGCTGCCGCCTGTGAATCGCTCACCACCGCCTCAGTGCGGGGCATGAGCCCGAGCGCGGCGAAATTGGCCTGAAAGATTTCCAACGTGCTGTTCGTGCCCAGTTGCCGGAAGTGGCGCTGATACCAAGCCACGTCCTCACCGCAGAGTGAGCGCCCGTGGAAGTTATCCACAGCATACACCTTGGGCTTTTCGCCTTTCAATCCCGCGGCGAGAAAACAGGTCGAAGCCCCCATCCACGACCCGATCTCAATCACCTGCGCATCCACCGGTGCCGCAGCTGCCAATTGATACAAAAAGCCGCGCTCAGGAAAGCTACCCATGTCGTCCGACTTGAACTGCCGGGCCACCCGCAGGAATTCATTCCAATCCAGATCCGGCCGGCGCTTCCTCGCCCCGCGCAGGTAGCGGTTGATCTTCAGGGCAAACCGCGCATCGCGCACGCCGGGCCAGTGTTTGAATGCCATGAGCCGGGAAGATGCCAGCACCCGCGCCCCGGCAAAGCTTTTTCTTTTGCGGCGCCACTCCAGCGCTGCTGTCCTCTGCCCGGTCCATGCCGTCCCTACCCAAGGTCACTGTCGTCATCTGCACTTATAACCGGGCGAAATTACTGCGCCAGACCCTGGCCGGTGTCGCGCGGCAGGATTATCCGGTTACCCAACTGGAAGTGCTCGTGGTGGACAATAACTCCGCCGACGATACGCGGGCCGCAGTGGCTGAATTTGCCGGCGGACCGCACGTTCCCCGGCTGGTCCTGGAAACCGCCCAAGGCCTCGATCATGCGCGCAACTGCGGCCTCGCTGAAGCCAACGGTGAAATCCTGCTATTCGCCGATGACGACATTCTGGTCGAGCCCGACTGGGTGCGGCAGATCGCCGCGCCTTTCGGCGATGATTCCGCCAAGCGTATCGGTTGCGTGGGCGGCGAGGTTGTGCCCGTGTTTCCCGACGGTCTGCCCGCATGGATCCGCGAATGGCACGCGCCCCTCGCCTTTCGTGCCGACGCGGGGCCACTGCCACCGCGCAACAGCCCAATGGGCGCCAACTTCGCATTTCCGCGTTGGGTATTCGACCAGGTCGGACCTTTTGCCACGGGCCTAGATCGCAAAGGCGCCAGTCTCTTCGGCGGCGGCGATGGCGAGATGGTGCGCCGGGTCCGCCACGCCGGCCACCAGGTCTGGTTCGCGCCGGCCGCGAGCGTGCAGCACCAGATGCCGGCCAGTCGCACGACCTTCCGCTACGCCGCGCGGCATGCTTTCGACTCGGCGCGCTCGCGGGTCGCCGACCGCGCCACCCAAACGCGCAGTACCGGCTACCTGCTATCGCGCTTTTTCGTCAACCTCATCAAAGCGCCCGGGTTTGCGGTGCTCGCGTTGCTCAATGCCCTCGTGCTCCGCCGGGGTGCCGCGAAAAAAGCCTTCGTCCGCGCTTGGCGTTCCTGCGGTTACCTATACCAAATTCCTCGCTCGCTTAGCGGCAAGGTCTAGGAGCCTGCTTGCAGGCGATTCCAAACTCCGTTGGTCTGGCCAAACCGTCCTCTCGCGAGCACGCTCGCTCCTACCAGATGTCCCTTGCCGTCCCGCTGCCCCTTTCCGTTGTCATCGTTGCCCGCAACGAGGCGTCTAACCTGCCGCGCTGCCTCGCCAGCTTAGCCGGCTGGGTGGCGGAAATCATCGTCGTCCTCAACGCCACCAACGACGCCAGCGAGTCCATCGCGCAGAGTTTCGGTGCCACGGTGCATCACACCGAATGGCGCGGCTACCGTGACACAAAGAATTGGGCCAATGAACACGCCACCCAAGCGTGGGTGCTCTGCCTCGATGCCGACGAAGAGGTCTCCCCCGCCCTTCGCGCCAGTCTTGCCGCGTTTTTCACCCGCCCGGATCGTGAGGCTTTCGCGGGGGCGCGCTTCCCAAGGAAAGTCTGGTTCATTGACCGCTGGATCACCCACGGGGACTGGTATCCCGACCTCAGCCTCCGCTTGATTCGCCGCGCCGTCTCCCGCTGGGGCGGCGACGCATTCGTGCATGAGAAAATGATCTGCGACGGTCCGGTCGCGACTTTACCCGGCGACTTGCACCATTACTCGTTTCCGACGCTTTCGAGTCATGTGGCCAAGATCAATCCCTTCGCCGATCTCTTCCTGCAACAGCAGCAGGCCACGGGCGGAAAATTTTCCGTCTACACCGCGGTCTTCCGCTCCGGCTGGCGCTTTGTCCGTGCTTATTTTTTCCGACTAGGCTGCCTCGACGGTTATCCGGGATTCTACATCGCTTGGGCCACGGCTTTCGGCGCCTTGGTCCGTTATAGTCGGCTCTACGAAGCCGAGCATCACCGCGCACCCGATGCCTGACCAACCCCACCAATTCAGCAAGCTGGCCGAGGAATTGATCGGTGAACTGCGGCAGGTGCCTTTCGACGAACCCCGCCGGCAGGTCAAACGTCCCACCAAGCCGCTCGCCGCCTTTGTTGAGGACCTAATGCAAAAGCACCGCATCGGCCGCGATGCCCCCGAGCATACCATCCGTCATCACTGGGCGGAATTAGTCGGTGCGGCCAATGCCACCTACTCCCACGCCGTCACCCTCGATCGCGGCCGGTTGACCATCCACGCCTCCCATTCCGTAGTGCGTAGCGAGCTCTTTCTCCACCGCGAACATATCGCCGAGAAAATCCGCCAGCTCCCCGGCTGCCAGGAAGTCCGCCACCTGAACATCCGCGCCGGCTGAAGCCCATCCGGCTTCATCTTGGTAGTTTAATGGTATATTTTTGCCTGAGTATATCTATTACAACACTTCGATAAACCGTGTAATGCGACATTATCAGAAACAGTTATTGCTGATGTATGGCGTTAAGATTTTGTCAGGTTCATCACGTGTCGTAGACCACTCGCGGCCTGCATCATCCCTCGGCTCCGCCTCTGGCTGATGTTGGCTGGGTGCTTAGCGGCGCTGGGCGGTCAGTCGGCACACGGCCAGATCATCTGGGATGGCGGTGCCGGTGCGCTGCGCAGCGTCGCGGGCGACTACTCCCTCGCTGGCGCCATCGCCCTCACCGCCGCCACCACCATCACCGCTGTCAGCGATACGCTCACCCTCTCCGGCAACATGGCCAATGGCGGCTTCACGCTGACTTTCGCCGGGGCCGGTGATGTGACGCTGAGCGGTATTGTCTCCGGCGGTAGCGGCCTCAACAAAACCGGCACAGGCACCCTCACCCTTGCGGGTGCGAACACTTACACCGGTGCCGCCACGATCTCCGCCGGGGCCGTGCGCGCGACCAACGGTGCGGCCTTGGGTGGCACCGGGAGCGGCACCACAGCCGCCAACAGCGCCGCTCTCGAATTGAGCGGCGGCATCAGCATCGGGGCCGAGGCCCTCACCCTCGCCGGCACCGCCATCGGCGGCACCGAGCTGAACACCACTGGCACGGTGGCGCTGGCCGGTGGCACCCTCGATCTCGGCAGCCTCACCCATGCCATCGGCACACTCCAAGTAACCGGGCCGACTCCATTCTAGATTTCAGCGGCACCTCGACGCTAAATCTCACCAACCTGTCCATCTCCGCGGGCGTGGTGCTAACGGCGGTCAACTGGGTCGACTTGGCGGACTATTTCTACGTGGTCAAAAACCCGGGCACCGCCGTCCTTGGCCGCGTGGAATTCAACGGCTTCACGACCACTGATACCAAGTGGATCTCTTACGACATGCAGATCACACCCGTGCCCGAATCTTCCACCTATGGCGCAATCTGCATGGGCCTGCTCTTGGCTCTCTACGGCTGGCGCAGGTTCTCGCACAGGTCGGCCGCCGCCCGCTCGAAGAGCGCATAGGCAGTATCCTGCGGCGGTTGTGGCAACGCCGGCAGGTAAGACTGCGGTGCCAAAGGCCGCCCGCGCCGTCGGCTCAGCCTTTCCTTCAGATGCTCGCCGAGCCGCTCAAGCATCAACGAGCGGGCACCGGATGCCTCCTGCACCCGGCTGCGCATACGATCATAAAGAACCTCGTCGCCATTAGTTACCGCTGCGCGGAGCAGCGTGGTATTCGCCGCGAGGCCGGCCTCCGTCTCCACGGCGGGGTTTCGCGACCAAGCCGCCGCCACCTCTCGCAAAAGCGCCTGCTCGGGCTGGCGCACCAGATGCGTGCCGATGACTTCGTATATTTGCGGTCGAGTATTCGCTTCCAGTAGCGCCGCGATCAGTTGCCGCCACTCACCCTGCCGTCCCGTCAGGGCCAACGCATCCAGCGCGAGTCGCACCCGCTCGTCCGGCGGCAGCTTCGCGCCATATATCTCCAACAGCTCAAGCGCCCGCGCCGCCTGGCCTCGGGCGTTTAGAAAACTGATCTGGTAAAATCGCGCATAGTCGCTGGCATCCTCGGTCAGCGGGGCGGAGAGTATCCGCGCCGTCGCCGCTCAGGGCGCGCATTTCCAGTTGCAGGAGCGCCCGCATCTCGTTCGACAGGCCCGGCAGCGCGGCGCCTGTCGCAAGTGGCGCGGCGTCATCCAGCATGCGCGCGGAGAAGATCAGCGCGTGCAACCAAGTGGTTGCGTCCCGCTCAAGCTGCAGACGGTTGCGGGCAAGCCGGACGAGCTGCGGGAACTCACCGCGGCGGAGCAATGCGCGCCCCCACGCGCGGGAAGTTTCTCCCGCACGCTCCGGATGGCTCGCCAGCAGCTGCCTAAAGACTTGGTCGGATAATCTGCCCTGCCCCGCCTCCCGCCACTGCGCCAAGAGAAAACCTGTTCCATAGTGGGTAGGATCCAGTTCGTATGCCAGCGGCAACGCGAGGTTCGCTTCCGCGAAGCGGTTGGCCGCGAGCGCCGCCTGCCCTTTTTGAAAGTAGTGCCGGGCGCGGATCTCATTGAAGTGCCGCCATCCCGGGGGCCAGGCGATGTCGGCGTAGCTCAACTCCATCCCGGTCGCCCGCATGCCGCCAAATGCCACCAAAATGAGGGCCAGGTAGAGCGCCAACCCCGCGGCGCAGTAGTAGCACAGGGCTCGACCCCAAAACGGCCGCACCTTATCCCGGTCCAAACTGCACCGCCATTCCTGCTGCTGCTCCGACCAGCGCAGGGCTGGGCAAACCAGCCGGAATACCTTCGGATTGTTCCGAAGCATCTGCGCCTCGCACCGGGTCTCATGAGCCCGCCCAGAATCACCCGGAGCTTGGCAGGGATTGCGGCCACCACGCAGGCGAAACCATGTCTTGCGTAAATTGAGGCTCAGTAGGTTCTACCAAAAGAGCATAAAATCACGCATAAATTTAAGCTGATACTACCCAGCGAGCTCATGAGTGAAACAATCTAAAGCGGCTGCGCGCACCCACTAGATTCTGGTCGGGAAGGCGCGGCGGGGCATCACCGTTGCCTTTTGCCCGCGAACGCCGACGCACCCCATCCGGCCACTAGCAAGTTTTCGCTTGCGCCGACCTTCATGGTTTCGGATTCTCCGCCCTTGCGTCAGTGGAAACCCGCCGGTTGCGGGGGACCACCATGACTGGTCCCGCTCCGGCGGGATTGGAACGGTGGCGCCGGCCGGGGGCTGCATTTCGCAGCTTCAGGCGGGCGGCACGGAGCCCTACCGGGTTCCCTACAGTCGTGCAAATCAACAACTAAACCATGTCTACCACAGTCGTTAAACCCGAAATCATCGCCGCCTACAAAACCCACGAGAAGGATACCGGTTCGTCCGAAGTCCAGATCGCGCTGTTGTCCGCCCGGATCAATCACCTGACCGAGCACCTCCGCACGCATCGCAAGGACTTCCATTCGCGCCGCGGCCTCCTCCAGATGGCTTCCCGCCGCCGCAAGCTGCTCGATTACCTCAAGAAGCACGATCTTCCCAAGTATACCGAACTATTGCAAAAGCTGAGCCTTCGCCGCTAACCAACTTTGTCACACGGGCGACCCGATCCGCGGGCCGCCCGTTGTCTTTCCGACACTCGTCGCACCGACCGGGACATTTCCATTTGGCGCCACCTCAGGCCGGCGCCAACTAGAAATCTCTCGGGTAACGCCCGAGGAGACCAAGTGGGTTCAGACAACCCCAACTACGCGCTCGCCATCCGGCGTTCGCCGCCTCCGCTCAGGAGGCCAACGAGTCCGTTCAGTCCTGTGTCGCTGACCGCAGTCGCCTTATCCGAGACACTTTATCCGAAAACCGAAAATGAAACAGAAACATAGCGTCACCGTGCCCGGCCTCGGGCTCACGTTCTCCACCGGCACCTACGCCCAGCTCGCGGGCGGCGCCGTCAACGTCAACGTCGGCGAGACCAACGTCTTCGTCACCGCCTGCGCCGCGCAGACCATGCGCCCCGGACAGGACTTCTTCCCTCTCACCGTCGACTACCGCGACAAATACGCCGCGGCCGGCCGCTTCCCCGGCGGCTACTTCAAGCGCGAGGGCCGTCCCTCCGAGCGCGAGATCCTCATCTCCCGCCTCTGCGACCGTCCCTGCCGTCCGCTCTTTCCCGAGGGTTTCCTGAACGAAGTGCAGATCATCGGTCAGCTCTTCTCGGCCGACCTCATCAACGACTCCGACATCGCCATGGTCAACGGCGCCAGCGCCGCCCTCGCCATCTCGGACATTCCGTGGAACGGGCCGATCGGCTGCGTCCGCGTCGCCTTGATCGACGACCAGTTCGTCGCCAACCCCACCATCGAGCAGATGTATTCCTCGTCGCTCGACCTCATCTACGTCGGCAACGACAAGGACATGCTAATGATCGAGGGTTCCGCCGACCAGATCCCCGAGGAGAAATTCATCGAGGCGCTCGAGTTCGGCCACAAGTCCATCCAGCCGATCATCGTTGCGATCAAGGAGCTCCAGCAGCTCGCCGGCAAGCCGAAGGCCGTCTTCGCCCTCGTTGGTGCCACGCCCGAGGCCCGCGCCATCATCGAGCGCGTCGTGCCCGCCCAGCGCATTTCGGAAGCCATCTACGGCCTCGATCGTCCCATCCGCACCGCCAACATCAAGAAGCTCAAGGATGAGGCCAAGGCTGCCCTCGTCGCCGAACTCGGCGATGGCAAGTTCACCGATGTTGACCTCAACGTCGTGTTCGAGGACCTCCAATACAAGGCCTACCGCCAGACCGTGCTCGCCACGGGCGTGCGTTCCGACAAGCGCGACGCCAAGTCCCTCCGTCCGCTCCACGCCGAAGTCGGTGTCCTCCCCCGCGTGCATGGTTCCGCCACGTTCCAACGCGGTGATACCCAGAACATCGCCCTCGTCACCCTCGGACCAACGAAAGAAGCGCAGGACATGGACGGCCTCACCGGCGGCGCGACCTCCAAGTCGTTCATCCTCCACTACAACTTCCCGCCGTTCTCCGTCGGCGAGGCCGGCCGCTTCATCGGCCCCGGTCGCCGCGAAATCGGCCACGGCGCCCTCGCCGAGCGTTCCCTCGTGCCGGTGCTCCCGCCCGAGGATGTTTTCCCCTACTCCATCCGCGTCGTCTCCGAGATCATGGCCTCCAACGGCTCGACCTCGATGGCCTCGATCTGCGGCGGCTGTCTCGCCCTCATGGATGCCGGTGTGCCCATCACGGCACCGGTCGCCGGCATCTCCTGCGGTCTCATGACCGAAAGCGCCGCCGACGGCTCCATCGCCAAGTGGACCACCATCACCGACATCCTCGGTGAAGAAGATCATTTCGGTGATATGGATTTCAAGATCGCCGGCACCACCAAGGGCATCACGGGCTTCCAGCTCGACCTCAAGATCAACGGCCTGCCCTTCGAAATCGCCAAGGCCGCCGTCATGCAGTGCCGCGACGCCCGCATCGAGATCCTCAAGGTCATGCTCGGCTCGCTGCCTGCGCCCCGCGCTGACCTCAGCCAGTATGCCCCGCGCATCCAGACCATCCAGATCAACCCCGAAAAAATCGGTCTCCTCATCGGGCCCGGTGGCAAGACGATCCGTCGCATCACTGAAACCACGGGTGCGCAGATCGACATTTCGGACGATGATTCCGGCAAGGTCTTCATCTATTCCAACAACGGCGAGGCCATGGCCCGTGCCATCAAGGAAATCGACAGCCTCTGTGGCGGCGGTCCCGGTGGTGGTGGCGGTGGCGACCCGATCGAGGTCGGCAAAATCTACACCGGTCGCGTGACCGGCGTGAAGGAATTCGGCGCCTTCGTCGAGTGCCTCCCCGGCAAAGAAGGTCTCTGCCATATCAGCGAGCTCGCCGACTTCCGCGTGCGCCGCACCGAGGACGTCGTCAAGGAAGGCGACTCCATCACCGTGAAGTGCATCGGCATCGACGAGCGTTCCGGCAAGGTCCGCCTCAGTCGCAAGGCCGCACTCAAGGAACTCGAGCAGCAGAAGTCGCCGGGCGGCGAGGCCGCCCCTGCTGCGGAGGCACCCCTGCAGTCGTAAAAAAGGGCGGGGCCGCTGGACCCGCCGTATTCTTCAAGCCGCGACCCTCCGGTCGCGGCTTTTTCGTGGGCGGCGTCAGCCTGCCGCCAGTCCGACTCTACCGTTTGTCATCTAATAGATGACAAACGGCAGGCGGCGGCGATGGCCAGATTTCATAAGTTTGGGCTTACCGCTTATCGCTAATTACTATCAGCTTTTCCCATGCGACTTCTGGTCACCAATGACGACGGCATCGGCTCACTCTTCCTGCATGAACTCATCTTTGCGCTTAAGGCCGCCGGTCATGAACTCTACGTCGTAGCGCCCGTGACCGAGCAAAGCTGGACCGGGGCCTCCAAAACCCGTCATCGCTCGGTCAAGTCAGGCGCCGTGGACCGCGGTTTCGGCTGTCCGACCTGGATGGTAGACGGCACGCCGTCCGACTGTGTCAACATCGCCATTGCCCACTTGCTGCCCACTTTGGTGGGCGCACCGCTCAAACTCGACGGGGTCGTCAGTGGAATCAACGTCGGTTTCAACTGCTCGCTCGGCTTCATCCTCGCCAGCGGCACGGTGGCCGGGGCCTGGGAAGGCGCACTGCACGGCCTGCCAGCCCTCGCGGTCTCCCAAGACGTTTCCGAGGAGGTTCACACTCATCTTAAAGAACGCGGCGGTGCCCCAGAGGGTGAGTTACTTACAACGCTAAAAAACACCGCCGGCCACGCCGCCCGCTTGGTCGCAGAAATTTTCCCCACCACCCCGGCCAATAGTTTTACGGTCCATAATATCAACAGCCCCTATCCCTGCCGGCCCGATTCTCCAGTGCACCGCACCGTGCCGGCCCAAGTGCACGTGCCCGGCCTCTTCAGTCCGGCAGCGGACGATGGCTCGCACCGGCTGCTCTGGGGCAATATTAACGATGTCTCGCCATCGGCACCGTTGACCGATGTGAAGTGCCTCACCACCGGTGCCATCAGCCACACCGTGCTGGACTACCGCAAGCTGGGGCACGGCTGAACGGACCCATTATCGCACCAGCGAAAACCCGGCGCGCACCGCCGAGGACTTCACGTTGTAGTCGAGGAGACTCTCACCGTAGCCGTCCCAATACTGAATCATGAAATACGTGGCGAAATCCTACACGCCTTCAAACTTAAGCAGTAGCGTGAGGTTTGCCTGCAGACTCCTGTGCTGCGCATTCCAGCCAATGCGACCCACCACGGTCAACGGCCATGCCATCGTTCCGCCCAAAGGACGCCAGCAACTCCAGATTGCCGCGATAATCGCGGATATCAGGATTATCCGAGAGATCCGCGACGTAGGCGAAAATCCGCGGTGCCACCACCAAGTTCCAGCCATCCAACCGCCCCATGGCGAATGCGGGACGGAAGTATAGCGTATTGATGCTGCGCGATCCATCCAGAGTGCGTCCGTTCGACTCGTGCTTATACCCGGCCTGATAGCTGAGCCACTTGAAGCCACCCTCCGAGCCGGGATCCGCTACCCGCTGTGATTCGAAAAATAACTCCGGCATGTAGCTCGTGTCGCAAAACGGGCTCGATGATTCCGTGATATCCCACAGCGAACGCTGCGTGTAGCCGAAATACAACCGTCGCACGGCAGCGAACTCCACTCCAGAGCTC
>JBDNGL010000064.1:0-5453 GCA_041689285.1 Opitutaceae bacterium | reverse complement strand
GTTTGCCTGCACCGTGGCCGGCACGGTGCTCGCATTTCCGCCTTTCAAAGGGGCGGAGTTCGCCTACACCGCCCTCGCGCCGGCGATTTTTTGGGCCTATTTGCGTCCGGACTGGCGCCTCTACCTGGGCACCCTGTTGGCGGCGCAGACGACGGTGTGGTTTATCCTGCTGTTCTGGCTGCACCATGTGACGTGGGGCGGGCCTGGGCTAATCGCGCTCTTCCTTGGCACGCTCACCGGCTCGTGGTTCGTCGCGGTGCGCTGGGTCGCGCCCCAGCTGCCCGGCCGGCCCATCCTCGTGCGTTTGAGCGGAGTGCTGGCACTGGCCTCCGCCTGGGTGGTGCTGGAGTGGGTACGCGGGTGGTTTCTGAGTGGATTTCCCTGGTTGCCGCTGGCGGCGAGCCAGTGGCAGCGAGCGACGATTTTGCAGATCGCGGCTTATACTGGCGCGAGCGGGATCTCGTTTGTGCTCGTGATGCTTAACCTCGGCATGGCGGCATTTGCGCACCGGTTATCGCGCGAGGCGCATAGCGGGCTTAACCGGCGCAGCCAGGAGTTCATGCTCGCGCTGTTTCTGCTCATCGTGTGCATGGCGATCCATGTGCAGGAAACCTTCAACCGCGGTCGCTTCAGTCAGGATTTTGCGCGACTCGCTTTGGTGCAGCCCTATGTGCCCCAGGCGGTGAAGTGGGATCCGGCCAATGGTCCGGCAATCCTGCAAACCTTGGAGGAACTGACCCTCGCCGCCGCTCGCACCCGGCCCGATCTCATCCTCTGGCCCGAGGCCGTTACGCCGTGGGCGTTGCGGGGAGATGCGACGGTAAAGGAATTTGTCGAGACCCTAGTGACGCGCGCGGAGACGCCGCTGCTGCTGGGTTCCATTGCGGTCGAGCAGCGCGGTACCGCTGATGAACGCTGGTTTAATGGCGTGATGGCGGTCACGCCGGATTTCGGTCTGCAACCGATCTATTATGCGAAGCGCCGGTTGGTGCCGTTTGGCGAATTCGTGCCGTTCCGCTCGCTGCTGGGCTGGATCAGCAAGTTCGTGGAAGTGGGGGGCGATTTCGAGGCGGGTGACGACGCGCAGCCATTGGTGGTGGGACTGCGCGGCGGCGTGACGGTAGTCGGCCCGCTCCTCTGCTATGAGGATATTTTTTCCGGACTGGCGCTTTCCAGTGTGCGCTCGGGAGCGGATATTTTGATGGTCTTTACCAACAACGGCTGGTTCGGCGAGGGCGGGGCGGCCTACCAGCATGCGGCGCACTCGGTGCTCCGCGCCGTGGAGACGCGGCGGCCCGTCATTCGCGTCGGTAACGGCGGCTGGAGCGGGTGGATTGATGAATTTGGCAGTGTACGCGCGGTGCTCAACAACGAGCAAGGCAGTGTGTATTTCCGCGGCACTCAAACCATCGCGGTTTCCCGCGATGTGCGCTGGATCGGGCGCAACTCATTCTATGTGGAGCATGGCAACTGGTTCGTGCTGCTCTGCGTCGTCCTCATGACGGTCGGCTATATGGTGCTAAAGCTGGAAACCGCGTCCATGGTCGCGCCAAAGCCCGTGGCTCTAGAAGCACCGGAAGAACCGGTCACGCCGGTTTCTTGACACGCACGACACTTCTGCGCGGCACCTTGTGCCGGGCGAGTCGCACTACGGTTTTTGCGCGTGGTCGCGCCTTGCCGCCATGAAGGGTGGGTAGCCAGGGCACTCCGAGTTGCAGACAGGCATCGCACATGGCGATAGGCTTACGTCTGTCTTGGTCCTGAGCAAGACTGCGTGCCGTAGTGAAAGTTCAAATGTTTTGGGCTGACTTCCGCGCCAGCGCTGGCCCATAAACTCAGGGTGATGACTCCCAAAACCCTTCGCCGCGCCGTTGAGGCGCTTGCTACCTTTAATGTCGAAACCCCGAGTTGGGGGTTCGCCGATACCGGCACCCGCTTCGGCAAGTTTTTCCAAGACGCCGCCGCCATCGACATGAACGACAAGCTGGCCGACGCCGGCCAAGTGCATGCCCTCACGGGTTGTTGCCCAACCGTAGCGGTGCATGTGCTGTGGGATTTTGTGGCAGGCGAAGACCCGGCCAAGGTCGCCCGGCAGGCGCGTAGGCACGGCGTGAAGATCGGTGCCATCAACCCCAACCTTTTCCAAGACCAGCAATACAAGTGGGGCTCCTTCGGTCACAACGACCCGCAGGTTCGCCAGCAGGCGCTGCAACATTGCTACGACTCCGTTGCCATCATGAAGGCCACCGGCAGCGAATGCCTTTCGCTCTGGTTTGCCGATGGGACCAACTATCCCGGGCAGGGCAACATCCGCGAGCGCAAGGGCTATTTCGAGGAGAGCCTCAAGGCCCTGCACAAGAAACTCGGCCCAAAGCAGACGATGCTCGTGGAATACAAACCCTTCGAGCCAGCATTCTACGCGACCGACATCGCCGACTGGGGTATGGCCTACCTCTATTCCAAGAAAGCCGGCCCGCGCGCCAAGGTCTTGGTCGATACCGGCCACCATTACAACGCGACCAACATTGAGCAGATCGTCGCGTGGCTGCTCGATGAGGACATGCTCGGCGGCTTCCACTTCAACGATCGCAAGTATGCCGACGATGATCTCACGCTCGGCTCCATCGACCCCTACCAGATTTTCCGCATCTTCCACGAGATTCACACCTTCGCGGCCGACCGCGGCAAGATGCCGAAGATCGCCTACATGGTGGACCAGTGCCACAACGAGAAGGCGAAGGTCGAGGCGATGATCCAGACCGTCGTTATGGCGCAGGAACTTTACGCCAAGGCCGCCATCGTGGACCACGATGCCCTCCGTCGCGCGCAGGCCAAGAACAGTGTCATCGATGCCGAACTCACGCTGAAGAAAGCCTTCTTTACCGACGTCAGCCCCGCGCTTGCGAAGTGGCGCCAGGCCCATGGCCTGCCCGCCGACCCGCTCGCCGAACACCGTCGACAGGGTTATGAGAAAAAAGCCGCCGCCGACCGCAAAGCCCGCCGCAAAGCGATGGGCATTTCTCGCGGCGGCAGCTTTGCTTAATGCGCAGGTCATCACTGAATGCGGGCCGGCGTTTATTCGCCGGCTTTTTTATTTAGTCACAAACTTCAGGCCGCGCACCACCCTTGACACGAGCCAGGGCAGCCAGCGTTTGAGATAAATCGAGAAAATTTCCGGACCGCACCTGCCAAGGGTGGCTTCCCCGCGGCCACGAGCCACCGCCCGGTTAATGGCGCGGGCGCAGTGCTCCGAGGCGATGCCGCGCTCGTGTGTGGTGTTAGTCACTGAGTGGTTTTGACCGTGGGCATCAAGCGCATTGGCGTTGACGGCAGTCTTCACATAGCCGGGGCAGGCGAGGGTAATCTTGATGCCTTCGCGCCAAACTTCCGCGCGCAGCGCATCGAAATAGCCGTGCAACGCGTGCTTGGCCGCGGCGGTCGGTCGAACGGCCGGGCGTGCCGAGGTAGCCCATTACACTACTCACGACCACAATGTGACCTATCCGGCGGGCCAGCATGCACGAGAGCACGGCCTTGGTCGGTCCGACTGCGCGTTCACCTCCGTCAGGGTCCGTTGGCAACTGTGATCCAGACGACCTGATCGGTGAAGCGCATGGGTGGCCAGTTTGTCACCGGAGCGAGGCAGGTCAAAATCTGATGCCGGTTGTTTAATTACCACCAATAGTGAATGCGAGCTATTGCCAAAAATCACGGGAAATGGCATGCATGGCGACCGATGAACGCATCCCCTTCGCTTACCCCGGCTCAAATTAGTTTCTTCCACGAGGAAGGCTACCTGATCGTGCCCGACGTGTTTGCTCCAGCCGATCTCGAACCCTTGCGGCAAGAGCTGCATCAGGAGATTGATCGGAAGGCCCGTCAGTTACAGGTCGAGGGGAAATTAAACCACCTGCATGCGGAGCTGGATTTCGACCACCGCCTGGCGGCGCTGCAGCGCGATTCGAAGGAAAACGGCGAGGCCATCATGCGGCATCTCGAGGGGTTGCGCGGCGGCGGCTTCCATGCGCCGGAGATGTTCGACGTCATCGCCAGCCCCAAGCTGCTCGCCAAGGTCGCTGCACTGCTGGGCACGCAAGAGATCGTTGCTTCCTCGGTCTATCGGGTGCGGCCCAAGCTGCCCAGTCTCGGCCGCGGGGTGGTGCCGTGGCACCAAGACAGCGGCTACTTCGCGACGCATTGCGACAATGCACTGATCATCACCTGCTGGGTGCCCCTCGTGGACGCGACCGTGGAGAACGGCTGCATGCAGATTCTGCCGCGCACACATCAGGGCAAGGTGGCCACCCATCACACGGGCGGCAACGCCGACTTTCTCGTTATCAAAGACGACGATCTCCCGGATGATCCGCGCAAGGCCATCACCGCGGTCTGTCCCCGTGGTGGCGTGGTCTTCATGACCAACCGCACGCCGCACTGTTCAACCCCGAATTATTCCAGCCAGATCCGCTGGAGCATCGATCTGCGCTACCAGTCTGCCGCGGTGCCGAACAACGTCGGCCTCTGGCCCGAGTCGCTTGATGCCGAGGGTGTCGCCAATCCCGAGTTCTACGAGCAGGGCAACATCGCTTGCTATCCCCCGGAGGCGGATTTCCTCGTGCTCAGTCGGCTGCATCCCGAGCAGGTGACCGACTATGCGGAGTACCTCCGCCGGCGCGAGACCTACGACCGCACGCAAGCGCGCTTCTCGGCCTTCCGCCGCTGGCCCGAGCTGGCACCGACCGGCCGCTAAGACGGAATTTTAACAAGGGCTGCATTTGCGCGCTGGAGTTTTCTGCACACTTTAGACGGGGCTTTTCCAGTGAGATCTGGATGCAGCCGGGCCTGCACGGTGGCGCGCAGCCTAGCCTTTCGACTGGTGCAAAAACGGCTTCGGTAGCGCACCCCGTGGGGGGTGATTTTTTTGAATTGTCTTGTTAAAATTGCTCCCCAGCTTGGTCTCCGTGGGTCTAGTTGGCCATAGGTCAATTCTGGCGCTAATCCTCCTGTTAGTAGGTGGCATGATCCTCGCTGCCAGAGCCCAAGGCTGGGAGGCCGGCACCGCGCTCGTGCAACGGGTGCCCACGCTGAATGGCACCGTCGAAGGCTCGATACAGCAGATGTCCGCCGAATCTATCACGCTCAACGGCGGTGCGCGCCTCACGGGTGACCTTCTCCTTCCCGGCACGCCTACCTGCGGCTCACCACGGAAAAGCTGCCCGCCTACCTCGGCAGCCGGTGGCTCACCTACACCTTTGAGAACGGCAGTGGCGGCACGGTGAACGGGCGCCCTTCCGGCTACCAGCTCGGCGTCTCCGGCACGCTCGGGCAGGACCTGACGATCCTCCTTGGCCACAGCGGCACGACCGGGAACATCGCCTCACTGACCGCGACCCACCACGGCCTGAGTGCGCGCAGCTTCGCTTACAGCTACGTGGCGAACACTTCGCTCTTGT
>JBDNGL010000063.1:0-11946 GCA_041689285.1 Opitutaceae bacterium | reverse complement strand
CACCGTGCGCACCAGCGGCAGCGATTCCACAATGCCTTCCATGGCCTTCAGCGGACGGACCATCCAGTCCGGACAAAAAAACGGCACCAGCCCGATATAGACGTGGGCTTGCAACGTGGCGCCGACTTCCGCGAACCAATCCGAGAGGGTGGCGCGGGTGTAGGACAGCTCCTGGTGCTCGCGGTGATAAGGCGAAACCCGCTCGATGATTTTCAGCACGGGATTGTAGCCATTCGGCTCGATGACCAGTATGTTTTTGGCGACCTTACACATCTGCCGGATGGCCCGGAGGGGTTCCGGGATATGGTGAATGACGCCGCGCACGACGGCCACGTCGAAGGTCCGGCCCAAACTTTCCAGATCGTAGGCGTTGCACACCTGAAACTCCGGCCCCCCGCTCCCGGCTGCCGCGTTTTTCCTGCGCGCTACCTCCACCGCCTCAGCCCCGGGCTCCACTCCGAGCACCGAGACCGCGCCGCCTTCGAACAGACCCGCCGTGTAGGTCCCGTCCCCGCAGCCGACATCAATGACGGATTTCCCCTGCAGGAGATTGAGTCCGAACATGGCCGCGTTAATGCGCTGGTTGCTGGTCCGGCTCGAGAGCCGGTCGATAGTATAGCTGTAGCTGCCCCGCTCCCGGGCATCATTATCGAAGACTTCATACGATGACGGCTTCATACTCGTGGGCGCACACTCCTACGTCCCCCTCCAGGTTGCCAACCAATTTCCGCCCGCAGGAGTTTCGGCGCACACCTCTGCGCCTTGCTCGCCACCGCCGGCGTTCCCTTCTGCTGCGTCATCTGCCTGCGACAATCTAGTCTCGATTTTGATGCGGTGAAGGCTACGGTGGCACCACTGGTTTCCTGAAAAACGCATGACCGATCCTACTACGACCGCCACTCCTGATCTCTGGTCCGATCTCTGGACCGACGAAGACCGCGACGAAGTCAGGCGGCTGCAAGGCCCCATCTGGGTGGTCGGTGCCGCCGGGTTTATCGGGGCGAAGCTTTTCTTTTCTCTCTCCCGCATCCGCAACGACGTTTACGCGGTGTCGCGCCAGGCGGAGAACAGCTGGCGTTTGTCGCACAGCCCCTATGGCAACCGCCTTAACCTCGACATTACCCGGGCACAGGAAGTTGTCGAGGTGGTCCGCAAGCATCAGCCCAAGACGGTTTTCAACCTGTCCGCCTACGGTGCCTATGAACGGCAGAACCAGATTCGGCGCATTCATGAGGTCAATTATCTGGGGACGCTCAACCTAATCCAAGCGCTGGCCGAGACCGGCTGCGACGCCTTTGTGCAGGCGGGCACTTCCTCGGAATATGGCCTGAATTGTGCGGCCCCAGACGAGGACGATCTGCTGAAGCCCAACAGTGATTATGCCGTCTCAAAGGCAGCGACCTCCTATTTGCTCGGCTATTACGGCCGTTTGCGCTCATTCCCCTGCACCCACCTGCGGCTCTATTCGGTCTACGGTCCATGGGAAGAGCGCAACCGCCTCATCCCCACCTTGGTCCGCTTGGGTTTGCAGGGGAACTATCCCCCGCTCGTCAACCCGGACATCTCCCGGGACTTCGTTTATGTGGACGACTGCACCCGGGCCTTCGTCAAGGCGGCGCTGACCAGTTGCCGCCAGACACCCGGCCGCAGCTACAACATCGCCACCGGCACAAAAACCACGCTCCGGGACGCGGCCGCCAGCGCTCAACGGCAGTTCTCGATCCCCGCCGACCCCGTTTTCGGTTCGATGTCAGGGCGCAAATGGGATCTTGCCAACTGGTATGGGAATCCGGCCCGTGCTAAAGCCGAGCTGGACTGGGAGCACCGCATCGACTTTGCGCAGGGACTGGGCGTCACCGCGGCCTGGGAGCGGGACGCGGAACCTCACGTTCGCTTTGCCGCCGTCGCGCCCAAATCGGAGAAACTCACCGCCGTGGTGGCGTGCTACCGGGACCACGAGGCCATCCCGCTCATGCATGAGCGCCTCACGGCCGTGTTCCGCAAGCTCGGCGTCGCTTACGAAATCATCTTTGTCAACGACCGCAGCCCGACCCATGACGAGGAGGTCATCCGCGGCCTGTGCGACCGCGATGCCCATGTCATCGGCATTTCCCACTCCCGCAACTTCGGTTCACAAAGCGCCTTCATCAGTGGCATGGAGGCCGCCACCGGCGACGCCGTGATCCTGCTTGATGGCGACTTGCAGGACACGCCTGAAACCATCGAGGCGTTTTATCACGAATGGAAAAAAGGCTTCGAAGTGGTTTACGGAGTGCGGGTCAAACGGGAGGCCGCCGTTCACATGCAGGTGCTTTACAAGGCGTTTTACCGCGTGCTCCGCCATCTTTCAGAGGTGGAGATGCCGGTCGATGCCGGCGACTTCTCCCTCATTGACCGCAAGGTGGTGAATCTTCTGCTGCGTTTCCCCGAGCGTGATTTCTTCTTGCGCGGTCTGCGCGCCTGGGTCGGCTTCAAACAAACCGGCGTGCCCTACGTGCGGCCGGAACGCATGTTCGGCCGCACCACCAACAACTTCCTCAAAAACATCTGGTGGGCGAAGAAGGCCATTTTTTCTTTCAGCCTAAAGCCACTGCACTACATTCAGGCGTTTGGCCTGGCGCTGTTTTGCCTGAGCATGGTGCTGTCCGCCTTCTATCTCATCTACTATCTCGTGCGGCCGCCAGAGGGCGCGCCCGGTGTGACCACGATCATCCTGCTGGTGCTGGGGCTCGGCGGCATGCAGCTGCTTTCCCTCAGCATCCTCGGTGACTATCTAGGCAAAGTGCTGGAGGAAACCAAGCGGCGCCCGCGCTACATCAGGGACAGCATCTTTTCCGGCCGCGAGAATCTCCGCAGCGAAGAAGAAATATCCCGTTACCTAGCCGAGGTTCGTCAAACCTGCCGCGAACGCCACGGCTGACCCGCCCCGCCTTGCCGCCCCCCGCTTCCAACGAAGGTTTCCAGCCGCGCGCGCATTGGGCGCCGGACACGCCCTTGCGACGATTCGCCTACCGGCTGCGCCTGCTCGCGGACCTGCAGACCAACACCATTCACCGTGATCTCAGCCATGAACTGCCTGGCTGGCGCGGAAAGGTGCTCGACATTGGCTGCGGCAACAGTCCTTTCCGCCCCTTGCTTGATCCTGCGCTAACGACCTATCAGGGCATCGATGTTGAGACTGCGGGCAGCTTTGGCTACGCCAACCCCGAGGTGGTTTTTTACGACGGCAGGATCATCCCCTTCGTCGACGACACTTTCGACGCCATCCTGTGCACCGAGGTGCTCGAACATGTGCCGGAACCGGGGCCTTTCATCGCCGAACTGCACCGCGTCCTCAAACCCGGCGGCCGCGCGATCATCACCCTCCCTTGGTCCGCCCGCTTTCATTATCAACCCCACGACTACCACCGCTACACTCCCAGCATGCTGGCGCGGCTGTTCGCCGGTTTTGCGCAGTGCGCCATCCGGCCCCGCGGAACCGAGCTCACTGTAATCGCCTCCAAGGTTGTCGTCGCCTATGTTCGCAATCTCCTGCGGCTCAAGCCCGCCACGGCCATCGATTTTCTCTGGCTACCGCTTCGCCTGCTGATCGCATTGCTGGGACTGCCCCTGTTGATCCTGGCCCTTGGCTTGGGTCACGCCGGTATTCTGCTGGGCTGGGGTTCAACCGACGACCCACTGGGCTACACCTTGTTTTTGCAAAAATAGCCCATGGCCAACATCGTCGACGAACGCGGCTACAATCAGATTTTCGCCCCTGGACCCGCCCAGGCACTGCGCCTGCGTCGACGAGCCCGGGCCATCATCAGTGCGCTGCCCGGCAGCGGTGGCGACCGGCACTTGCTTGAGCTTGGCTGCGGCATGGGGGAACTGGCCCGCCAACTGGCCGAGCAGACCGAGGCCCGCGTGACCGGAGTGGACCTCTCCGACAAATTCATCGCCCACGCCCGCGCCACGCACCGGCTGCCCAATCTCAATTTCGTGCTGGCGGACCTGACGCGCCAATCCCCCGCTGCGGATCAGGACCGCTACGACGCCATCACCGGCAACGGCATCCTTCACCATCTTTACCATCATCTCGACGAGGTTTTGCCGGCCTTACACCGATGGCTCAAGCCCGGCGGTCGGTTGATTTTCTGGGAACCCAATCTCTGGAATCCCTATGTTTTTCTCATCTTTTCGATCCCCGTTCTACGGCGGGCGGCACAGCTTGAACCCGACGAAATGGCGTTCACGCCGGGCTTCATCCGCCACCGACTGCAATGCGCGGGCTATGGCAACATTCGTGTCGCCACCCGGGATTTTCTGCTGCCCAACACGCCAGCCGCATTGATCCGCCCCGCTGTGGCAATCAGCGATGCGCTTGATCGCCTACCCCTGATCAACCACGCCGCCCAGTCCCTTTTTCTCATCGCCGAAAAGCCCGCATTGGGGAACCGGGACCAAGCCGATTCCCGATGAAGATTTCATCCTCCTTTAGGTGCCTTGTCCCACTGCTTTGCTTGGGATTCCTGGCCCTCTGGCTCCGTTGGCCGACCTTTAGCTTTAGTCTTTGGAATGTGGATGAAGCGATCCACGCCGCCGCCGCCCGCACCATTCTCGATGGGGGCGTGCTCTACCGTGACGCGATAGATCAACGCACTCCCCTCTCCTATCATGCCGTGGCGGCTATTTTCGCCGTCGCCGGAGAAAACAATCTCTGGGCCGTGCGCGCTTTTATCGCCCTGCTGATCGGTGCGACCGGTTGGCTGCTCTTCCGGACCGGACGCACCTTGCGCAATGGCCTCGCCGGAACGTCCGCCGCCTTGCTCTACGTATTATTATCCACCAGCGCCTTGTCTGCGGGCGATGCCAACGCCGCCAACACCGAGTGGTTCATGGCGTTCTTCTCCAGTGCGGCCGCCTTGGTTTTCCTCACCGGCGGGAGCTCGCCAAATCCACGCCGGCTATTCTTCGCCGGATTTCTACTTGGTTGCGCTTTCCTTTCGAAACAACCAGCGCTGCTCGATCTGGCTGCTCCCGTCACGGCCATACTCTACACTGGCTGGCACCGGCGGCTCCCCCAGCGCCAGCTCATTAGCAGTGTCGTGACCCTCAGCGCCGGCTGGTTTTTTCCGGTGCTCATCACTGCGGGTTATTTCGCCACCCACGGAGCGCTTCGCGACGCCGTGTTTTACACTTGGATTTACAATCTGACTTACTACGGCCCTGAGATTGACGGCGCCACCCGGCTGAGCTCTGCCATGACCCCATTCAAGCTGATTGGTGGCGCCCAACCTTGGCTGCTGCTATTGTGGCTGGTCGGCGCGCTCGGGGTGCTGCACCGGTTGCTTCAGCGTCAACCCACCGCCACTGAGCAGACCGGGAATCCCGGCCTGCTCTATCTCACGATCTGGTCACTGGCCGGGGTGGCGGGGGCGGCTTCGGGTGGTCGCAGTTTCGACCACTACACGATCCAGTTTCTGGCCCCTTTTTGTCTCGGCGCGGGGCTGGCACTGGCCCACGTCGCCCGCTGGACCCATGTAGCTGCACTGCACCGTGTCGGCAGGATCTTGGCCGCATTCACGCTCATTATCATTGCCTACGATGCCATCACCACCGCGCTAGCGGCGCGCAGCCGAACCCTGCCGGATGATCCTTCCCTCCGGGTCGCCGCCTACATTCGCGCGCAGAGCAGCCCCGACGAGCGAATTTTTGTGTGGGGCTATCACCCCGACATCTACCTGCACTCGGACCGACAGCCCGCCAGCCGCTTCCTCTACTCTTCATTCATTACCGGACTGATTCCGTGGACCAATACGGCTCCGGACCGTGACACGGATTATGCCATCGTGCCCGGGACCATGGAGACGTTGCTCGATGAACTAACAACCCGTCGGCCGATTTTCATCGTGGATTGCAGCGCCGGTCCGAACCGGCATTGGCAAAAATACCCGCTGGATATGTTCCCCGCCCTGCACGCTTTCATCCACCAGCACTACCGGCTCGCGGAGCCCCACCAGTTCGTGCCACAGGGATTCCGTTTATATCAGCTCCGCCGGTCCGACGAACCCGCCGTCGATCTGACCGCCCGCCCGCTCCCGGCGACCATCGCCGACACATTGACCCTAGGCACGCTGGGATCGCCACTGACACCCACCTTCGCCAGTGCCCGTCATGGGGCCAATCTATCCATGGTGGAGGGTCGTTTGGAATATTTTGCCCACGCCCCCTCCACGCTCATCTATCGGCTGCCATCGCAAGCGGTGGCACTACGCGGCGGGTTCGGCATCAGGCCTGGGGCCTACGCCCCCGACAATCAGGGCCCGACAGACGGCGCGGAATTCCTGATCCGCTGGCGGCCTGACGATGGACCCGAGCAGATACTTCTGCGCCGGCTGTTGCGCCCCCGTGAGGAAGCCGCCGACCGTGGTCTCCACGACTTCCGCGTGAAACTGCCACCTCACCAAGGTGGCGAGCTTGAACTCGGCGTTGCCACAGGTCCGGCCGACAATTCCGCCAGTGACTGGACCTTCTGGACCGACCTGATACTGGAAAATTACCGCTAGACGCAAGCCGCCAACGATTTTAGTCAATCAGTGCTCTTCATGGATTCTGTTCCTCCCTCCCCGCCCAAACCCACGCCGATCGACTGGATTTTCCGAATCCTCGGATTTCTGACGCTGATCGCGGTTGCGTTCACGCTGCCGCAGTTTCCCACCCTCGAGTTGGACGCCTCTTGGCGCATGGCTCTGGGCAAGTTCTTCATGGAGGGCCGCCAATTCGGACACGATATTGTGTTCACCTACGGGCCGCTAGGCTGGACCATGGGCAAAACCTACTGGGGCAGCCATCTGGGCGCACTCATCGCTTGGCACGCGGTGCAGGCTACGGTCTTTGCCGGCATCGTCTACTGGTATGCCTTCCGGCTAACAGGATACTCACGCATATTCTGCCTACTGTTCTTTTTCCTCTTCGGCCTGTCTTACCAAGATGCGATGCACCAGAGCATCATCGCCTTTGCCGGGCTTGAATTGGTCCGCCGCAGCCAAGGCCCTTGGCGCTGGAGCTCGGTTGCGCTGCTCGTGCTGCTCGCGACCCTGTCACTGGTCAAATTCACCAATCTCCTTCTCGCCTTCTTTCTCGTGCTCCTCGCCGGCGGGCTGGAGCTGTGGCATACTCGACGCCGCGGCTCACTGCGGCTCCCGGGGCTGTTTCTCTTGCTGTTCCTAGTCGGCTGGATGCTGTGCGGCCAGAGCCTGCTTAACCTGCCTGCGTATTTTATCGGCTCATGGCAGATCAGTCAGGGTTATCTGGATGCCATGGGCTTGGCCTGTCCGCCTCATCAGCTCCACCTTGGCCTCACTGTCGCCGCTTTGATAGTCGCTTATCTCCTGCTCAACCTCGCGACCAGCGCCAACCGCGTGCGCGGTGTTGCCCTGACCCTGGGTGCACTGGCCCTGCTCTATCTTAACTGGAAACACGGCTTCATCCGGGCAGACGGCCACCAGATTGGCTTTTACTACGCGGTGCTCACAATCGTCGTCACGTCCCCGTTGCTACTAGAGGACAGTGCCCGCCTGTTCCTGCCCAAGAAGTTGCTCCTCACCGTGATCGGCCTGGTGTCGCTCTACAGCATGGATACGGTGCTGCCCGGTCTCGTGCGTGGCGCCCTCGCCGCTGCGCAGGACAAGGTTAATGTCCACATCTCCTTTGCTCTGGGGAAGGCCTATACCCCCGAACTTTACGAAGGGCGCATGACGGCGGAGCGCAACACGGTGGACCTCAAGAAGACCAAGGCCGTCGTCGGCGACGCCTCGCTCGACGTGCTTGGTTTCGAGCAAGCGGTGGCGATCTACAACGATTTCAACTATCAACCTCGACCCGCTTTTCAGGGCTACTCGGCCTATACCCCCTACCTCTCGCGCCTGAATTACGACTATTATGCCTCGGACCGCGCTCCGGAATTCGTGCTCTTCAAGCTACAAACCATCGACGGCCGTTTGGCCGCCATGGATGATCCGCACGTCCTGCGTCTGCTGACCCACCGCTACATCTATCTTTTTTCTGAGCAGGGTTACGCACTCTGGCAACGCAAACCAGGTGCCTTCGATCCGGCTGAATATGAGCCCAAGCTGCTCCGGACGGCCACCCACCAGCTCGGCGAAAGCATCAGCGTCACCGACTCCGCCGACCAGAATATCTGGGTCGAGATCGATTACCGTCTCAACCTGCTCGGCAAACTCCGCCGCTTTCTCTTCCGACCGCCGCTAGTGAATCTACATATCACCGACGACAAAGGCGTGGAATCGGTCCACCGCCTCCCCCAGCCCATTGGCCGAGCAGGCTTCATGCTCAGTCCCGTGATCAACGATATCCTCGACTTCATGCGGGCCGCCGGCGGCGTCCCTTCACGCCGGGCCACCTCCATCCGGATTGTGACCGCCCCTCAAGATCGCGACTGCCTAAAGAAAGCGGTCAAGGTATCGTTCTTTTCCATGGCACCCTCCGATGCCGGAAAAGATTATTTCAAAAATGCGGACCAAGCCAGATTTCACATGTTCTTGGCTACGCCTCTCTCTTACGAGGCGCTCAATCCGCCCAACGAGGACGCGATCGATAAACGCACCGTCATGATCATGCACGCACCCAGCCAAATGGTATTCGAAGTGCCAGCCGGCCAGACCATGGTCGCGGGTTCGTTCGGCTTCGTGACCGGTGCCTACCAGCAAGGTGGTCGCACCAACGGCGCGCGCTTCGTCGTTTACTGGACCGACGGCAGCGAACGGGTGGTCCTGCACGAGCGTTACCTCGATCCCTCGAACCAGCTCAACGACCGCGGCCTGCAGCACTTTTCCGCCCGGCTGCCCAAGGGCACCGGACACGTCACCTTCCGTATCGATCCCGGCGAATACGGCGAATACGCCTTCGACTGGACCGGCTGGACCGGCATAGAATTCAAGTGACGCCTGCTCCCTCCGGCCAAACCACGGGTTCATCCACCAAGGCCGCCCGCCGGTGGCTCTGGGCCGCCGCAATTTTGGTCTTGGTCAAACTCTGGTTTGTGTCCGGTCAGACTATCTACGCGCTCGGTGCGGCCATCCATGATGACAAGCTCTTCATTCTGCTGACCGAGCACATTTTGCACGGTCGCTGGCTTGGAGCTTACGATCAGTTCACGCTCGCCAAAGGGCCGCTCTACTCGGTGTTCATGGCCGGCAATTTCTGGCTCGGCGCACCTTTACTGCTCACCCAGCAGCTCTTCTATTTGGGGGCCTGCGCCACACTCGTCGTCGCCCTGCGTCCGTGGCTGCACACCGCCGGACTGCGTTTCACGTTATTCGCGGTCCTGCTGCTCAATCCCATGAGCTACGATGCCAGCAACCTCGCCAGGCTAATGCGGCAGAGTCTCTACACTCCGCTCGCCCTCTTTGTCATCGCTGGCCTCGTCACCGTCTTCGCACGCCGCCGCGAGTCTCCATATCGCCTCCTTGCACCGGCCGCCGGTGCCGGTCTTGCCTTCGGCGCCTTTTGGATCACTCGCGAGGAAAGCGTCTGGCTCTTACCCGCCATCGGCCTGCTCAGTCTCGGCCTCATTGGGTCACTCCGTCACGAACTGCGCTTGCGCGCACGGGCCTTGGCCTTCGCCGTTAGTGCCTTCTTTGCCGCCTTCGCCTTGCCCCTCCTTGCCCTCGGCGCCATGAATCTCAGCCACTACGGCTGGTTCGGCAGTGTCGAATTCCGCGCGGCCGGCTTCAAGAATGCCTATGGTGCCCTCTCTCGCATCGCGGTCGGTCCCGAACTCCCTCACCTCATTGTCACCAGGCAGATGCGCGAGGCCGCCTATACCGCCAGCCCGACTTTCGCACTTCTCCAACCCCATCTTGAAGGCGAAATTGGAGCCCACTGGATCGAACGCGAGCTCTACCCCGCCGAAGATCGGCAGATTCGCGGTGGGTGGTTCATGTGGGCCTTGCGCGATGCCCATGCCGCGGCCGGCCTCGCCCCCGATGCCGCCACCGCTCTGCGCAATTACCAAAAGATCGCCGACGAAATCAACGCCGCCTGCGAAACCGGTTTGCTCCCGGCGCGCGCCCCCCGTGCCGGATTCTTTCCCCGTCTCACCCGTGCCGACATCGGCCCCCTTTGGCACGAGACGCTCGCCTACCTCCATTACTTCGGAACTTTCCGCGGCTTCACTGCCTATTCGCCAGACAGCGTCGGTGACTACGCCGAACTCAAACCTTTTCGCGACTACGCCGGCACCCATGTCAGCCACGCCCCGCGCACGCCAGATCCTTTGCCTCCGGCGCAATCCCGCCTGCAACGCTTTCAGGTTGCCTCTCTCGAAACCGCCGGACGGTTGATCTCCAGTCTGATCGCTTGGGTCGGCCCTTGCCTACTCCTCATCGGTCTCGCTCGCACCTTTGAAAGCATGTGGCGCCGCCGGGTGACCTTCCTCTTCGGCCTCGCCATCGCCCTATTCGCCAGCGTCACCGCCTACCTTGCGATCAACATTCTCATCACCGTCACCGCCTTCAAAAATGTCAGCCCCGGCGCAATGGCCTCCGCCTATCCCCTTTACCTGATCGCGCTCTTCGCCCTCGCCGTTGATGGCATTCAGTCATGGAGCCGAACCGTGTCCGCCAACCGCATTCGACCTGACTCGCCGTGGCCCTCGCGCTGGCGCTGGCTCCTACCGGCTGGCGCCGCGCTACTGATCTTCGCCTGGCGTCTACGCGAAATCCACGTTTACGGAACCGATGTCCCGTTCAATGACCAGTGGTTTGTCGAAGCCCATCAAATCCTCGCGCCGTGGCTCGACGGCGCCCTGCGGCCATGGACCTTTTTCCTGCCACACTTTGAGCATATGCCGGTGTGGACACGACTACTGGTATGGCTGGAAGTTGGCGTCACCGGCCGCTGGGACCCATTTCTGCAAATGACCGTGAACACGGCGCTTTATTGCCTGTTCGCGTGGTTCGTAGCCCGTTGGATCTGGCGCAACTTCCCGACCAGCGCGGCCGGCTTCGTCACCGCCATTCTCATCCTCGGCGGCGCGCTACCCCATGCTTGGGAAAACACCACTTGGGGATTCCAATCCCAGTTCCCACTCGCCCTGCTTTGCCTGTGGTTCCATGTGCAGGGCACCCTCACTCACCCGGCCGGGAGCCGCCGCTGGTGGCTGGCACAGGCGGCGGGCGCGGCCGGATTGTTCACCCTCGCCAGCATGTGGCTCGCCCCACTTGTCGTCATCGTCGCGCAGTTCTGGACCCGGGAATCAGCTCGGCGCGCCTGGGCCATACCTGCATTTCTTGCCGCTGCCGGAGTGCTCATGCTCCTGCTGACCAGCAGCCAAGCCGACACTTATCATGCCTTCACGCAAACTTCCGGCACGACCCTGGATTTTACTCGCGCCTTGATACGTTTCCTCGGCTGGCCCAGCGGTCTCCCCGGTGCTGCGGCTGTCTTACTGCTGCCTTGGATAATCCACGCCCTACGGCTACGTGGCTTAACTTCTGCCGCGGCACCAGATCGCATCATCTTCGCCTTGGGCCTATGGGCGATCGCGCAGGCTGCCGGGTTGGCCTTTGCCCGAAGCGGTGCGGGTGGCGATTACGTCTCCCGTTACGGCGACGTATTTTTTATCGGCTCCCTGGCTGGCGCGCTCGCTCTCATCCGCCTCGCTCCTGTCCCCGGCCACCCTCGCAGGGCGTGGCTGACCCTCGCCCTGCTCTGGACCGGTCTGATGATCGGCGGCTTGGTCCAGCTTGCCACCACCGGACACGCGCGGTATTTTCATCAACACGCGCATGACAACGCCCACATCCGCCGCGTCGCTCTCCAAGCTTATCTGGAAAAAGGCGACCCCACTTTGCTGGAGCAAGGCGCCACTCGCTGGGTCCTGACACAGAACACCGATGCCGTCACCGCTCTGCTAGACCGGGCTGATTTCCGCGCCTTGCT